>JAFRGA010000046.1 GCA_017434045.1 Eggerthellaceae bacterium | reverse complement strand
GTAAAGACATTGGAGGTCGAAAAAAACACAGCTCAGAGGCCTGGTTTCTACACATACTGAACGCACAGATTTGCAAGAAAACGGCTCGGAGCCAGTTTGCAAGCCTGAGGTCAGGGGTTCGATCCCCCTATGCTCCACCAACCACTCAAGAAGACCCTACCGGGTCTTCTTTCGTTATTTCGCCCACAGCACCCCGCCTTGCCCCTTGTGCTCGGCCTTACGTAGCGTCAGTACGCTACGGCCTCGCGGCGGGGCAATTCGGGGCACTGTGAGCGAAATTATAGGCACGTGGTGGAGCATAGGGGGATCGAACCCCGTAGGGGCGAACAGCCCAGTGGGCTGTTCGCAAAGGAGCGCCGTAGGCGCGACGTAAGCAGACGCGAGCGAAGCGAAGCGGCTGGTGCATCCCCCTATGCTCCACCACGAAAAACAAGCCGCTGTCAAGCGGCTTTTTTTCGTGGGGTGACAACATGTGACAACGAGGACGTAGGTTTTCGTGGTCACTTTTGTGCTTTTGCACTCAAGCAAACGGTCGAGTTCCTATATCGCCCAAACCGGAAAGCACCACGCCCTTCGACTAAGCGGATAGGCGTCCGAAGCCATGCACACCACAGCGCCCAACCCTATCTCGCGTTTCAGCGAGGACAGGTCGGCGGGCACATCGTCGGACGCTACGGGGTCGATGGCTGAGAAGTTCTTTATATCGCCCTTCCCTGGTGCCGCGGTGCTCTTCACCTCGACGGGATGCAAGCGCCCGTCCATGTCGAGCAGCAGGTCGATCTCCTTCTTGTCATTGTTACGGAAGAAGGTCAGCGGAGGGCGCAGCCCTGCGTTCGCGTAGCTCTTGTAAACCTCCCCGAAAGCATACGTCTCGAATATCTGCCCGCCCATCGCGCCGAGCTCGAGGGACCGCGCGCTATACCACCCGGAAAGGTACGCCGCCAGACCCGTGTCCGTGAAATGCATGACGGGCTGCTTGTTCAACCGCTTCAGCAGGTTGTTCGAATAAGGCCGCACGACCTTGACCAAGTACGTGCTCTCAAGCAGCGACAGCCACGATTTGGCGGTCTTCTCGTCGATGTCCGCGATGCGGGCGAGTTCGGCGTACACGACCGGCTTGGATGTGAGCGCAGCGCATCCCGCCACGAACTTGCGGAATTTCATCTCATCCCCCACCTGGGCGAGATCGCGTATATCGCGCATGACATACGTGTCCAGGTACGATTCGTACCCGCCATCGCGCAAGTCGTCGGGCAACGCACGTATGGCAGGGAGAGAGCCTGCCGATATCCGACGGTAAGCCTCGTCGATACCGAAGGCGGGCATCGCGGTAGCGCGCCGCGAGAAGTAGTCGGGCGAGGGTTTAAACGGCTCCGAGGGCGCATTCGCGATCTCGGCATTCGACAAGCCGAGCATCTCGATTATCCCTACGCGGCCCGCAAGCGACTCCGAAACCTCTTTCATGAGATGTAGTGGCTGCGAACCCGTCAGCCAGTAGCCGCCGGTCTTATCCGACTCGTCCACGGCCATCTTGATGTAGGGCAGCAGCTCGGGCGCCTTCTGAATCTCGTCGATGAGCACAGGCGGGCGATAGCGCTGGAGGAACAACTCGGGGTCCTCTTTTGCGGCGAGGCGCAGCGCTGTGTTATCGAGCGTGACATACGAGCGCTCGACGCCTCTGCACTCGTCTTGCTCAGCCAAGTGCTTGAGCATGGTGGTCTTGCCCACTTGCCTCGGCCCAGTAACGACGACGACTTTAAAATGCTCAGAATAGCGTCTGACGACGGGCTCGAGTGCTCTCTCGATATACATACGCACTCCTATATGTTTCTCAAATCTGGAATATGTTCCGCTTTTGAGATATTATCAGGAATCGGCTGGCTAGAAAAGAAGGGGCTTCTGATGCACGCGAGAAAGCACCTGCACAACCCGGAGTTCGTCGCTATAAGAACAGGGTCACCCCTATTTCTATCGATCCCCCTATGCTCCACCACATTCTTTACGCCGTTCTGCCGAACGGCGTTTCTTAGGGCTATAGGTACATTTCTTGCAATAACTTCTCCTACAGTTGTAAGATATCATTGATTAATCTTACAACAGTAAGATTAATAGGGTTTCGTTTCGGCTGTTGGAGGTACTGACCATGGGCAATGCTCTTTATGGGCGAGACGTGACGCCTGCAAGCAAGGCGAAAGAGGGGGCAGCCAAGCGGGGAATAACGGCGAGAGGGATTGCTTTTCTCATCATCGCGGTTGTGTGCATTGTAGTTGCGATTGTGCTGATTTCGAGGCTGCTTGCCGGGCCGGAGCCTCCTGGCGTATTGCGAAAGTACGTTGAGCTTATAAGCGACAAGGACTACGCGACGCTGGTCGACTATGTTGATCTTGGGCAAACCTCTCTCGATGAAGAGGGGTTCGCAAGACGAAACTCAGCTATCTATGACGGCATCGAGGCACATGATTTCGAGCTGGAAGTCGATTCGTATGACCCGGTAGCGATGGCGGTCCATTATCGCCTATCGTTCCAAACGATAGCAGGTCCGGTTTCGGTCGAGAGCCTAGCAAGGTTCGCGAAAACGTCTGTTGGATACAGAATCAAGTGGGATGATTCGATGATTTTTCCTTCGCTCACTGCTGATGGTAGAGTAACAGTGCTTGATACCCCCGGATCGCGCGGGCGCATCCTCGATCGCGAAGGAAACGAACTAGCTGGTCCAGGTATCGCTTCATCCGTCGGGATTGTGCCAGGTGAACTCGAAGATCGGGAGTTAGCTGTGAAGTCCTTGGCCGGGCTCCTCGACATAGGCGCAGGCGAAATCAAAGACGCTCTATCGGCAAGCTGGGTGACGGACGATGTCTTCGTGCCAATAGCAACGGTGCCTAAGATTTATCCCACAGGAAAGCATATGCAATTCGGTGATGCTGACTTGCTTAAAGAGGCGGAGAATCAGAACAGGATGCGAAGCATTCCTGGCGTGAAAATCGTAGACATCGATTCGCGGAGTTACCCGCTCGGAAAGGCGGCAGCACACCTTACCGGATATGTACAGCAAGTCAACGCCGAAGACATCGCCGAGCACCCAGACGGCGATTATCGCGCAGGTGACGTCATCGGAAAAGCCGGCATCGAAGCGCTTTACGAGGACAAGCTTCGCGCCCACAGCGGAATCAAGATTGTCGTTCTTGACGGAGAGGGCAGAACCGTAGACACCATCGCAGAGACTCCTCCCAGAAACGGCGAAGATGTCAGGCTCGCTATAGATTCCCGTTTGCAAAGCGCTCTCTACGAGCAGTTTTCGTCTGAACAAGGCTGCTCTGTGGCGATGAACCCCATAACGGGAGAGGTGCTCGCCCTTGTAAGCACGCCCGCTTACGATCCCAATGATTTCGCGACAGGGATACGTGGCAAAAAGTGGAGCGCGCTAAACGACGACCCCGCTCGTCCACTGTACAACCGATTTAGGCAAGTGTGGCCACCCGGGTCTTCATTTAAGCCGATCGTCGCGGCCATTGGCGTTGAATTGGGGGCGATTGACCCATACGAGGATTTCGGTTACGAAGGTCTCAGCTGGAAGAAGGATCAATCTTGGGGTGATTACGAAGTAACGACACTTCGCGCTTGCAGCCCAGCGACCTTAGAGAACGCGATTGTATATTCCGATAACATCTATTTCGCAAAGGCTGCACTCAAAATTGGGGCAAATCAAATGTGCCTATCGCTAAATCGCCTCGGATTTGCAAATCAGCTCCCCTTCGAAATCGTAATGAGCGCATCTCAGTACGCAAACAACGGCTTCATTGAAAACGAGATACAGCTGGCTGACAGCGGATACGGGCAAGGGCAGGTGCTCGTTAACCCCCTGCATCTCGCTTGCCTGTATACAGCGTTCCTGAACGGCGGCAACGTGCTTAGGCCAGCCCTTCTCTTCGAGGAAGGTTCAGGCCAGAAGATCTGGATTGAAGGCGCTTTCTCTCCCTACAGCGTTGATGTGGTAAAAGCTGCCCTGGTGCGTGCGGTAACAGATCCCGAAGGGACGGGCTACGCTGCCTTTAGGGATGATGTGAGTTTAGCGGGCAAAACCGGAACCGCGGAAACGAAGGCGTCGAGGGATGAGGGTGCGACTGAATACGGTTGGTTTGCGGTGATGACGGCAGATGCAGATGCGGCAAAGCCCGTGCTCGTGGTCAGCATGGTGGAAGGGGTCGAGGGAATCGGCGGTAGCACATACGTTGTCAGCGGAGTAAGCTCCGCGCTCGAGAGCTGGCTTTAACCGATTGTCAGGTACCCCGCATCCTGCAGAATCGATTTTGCTATTCGAGCGGCTTCGGCGCCGGTTGCCCCATCTGCAGCAGTGATGTTAACCGCGAAATAGATCGTGCCTTCCGGGCGTCTTACAAGGCCGATATACCAGCCGTTAACATCGTGGCCGTCGATTCGTCCGGTACCGGTTTTCCCGTAGAGCCCGCCACCTTCGTCAATCGATTCGAGAACGCCTTCAATCGTTTTGCTGCTAAATCCGAGTCCATCTTGATCGAGCGCGCTAAGGAGCTGGACTTGTTCCACTGCCGAAATCTTAAGCGTCGATTCCATCCAGTACGTTTCGAGGCTGCCTGTAATATCGGCGTTTCCATACTTTATGGTTCTAAGCCAAGACGCAAGCATTGGCTTGCCCATACGCATGTCAAGTGCCTGGAAGTACCAATTGGCTGACAGGCCCATCGCCTTGCGCAGGTCCATATCCTGCTCCCATTCGGGAAATGGCTGGTCTGATCCATCCCACGCCACCGTGTTTTCCTCTACGCTTATCAATCCACCTTCAAGGGCGAAAAGCGCATCATAGAGCTTGTATGTCGACTCCGGGGATACCCGCTTCGTTGCATTTTCGCCACCATACAGCAGCCAGGTGTTGGCCGCTCGATCAAATAGCACGAAGCTTCCATCGAAGCCCTGGAAGGCTTCCGTGGCGTCGAGTTCCGCTACGGGTTCGACCGGGCTCCATTGGTAGACGTCTCCGCTAGAGGCGAGCGACAAGGAGGGGCTTGCCATTGCTAGCGCGCTCGCCAGCAAGATGCAGCCTCCAATTCCGACGCTTCTCTGAAATCGCGATTGCCTTCCGTTGACGACGTACTCTACCCTGATTTTCAGGTTGGCATGCGAGAAAGCGGCTTCGTGTGCATGCTGCTTTTCCCGCGTGCGCGAAGCTATAGCAGCCAGTGTCTTGGCATAAGCCATTCGCAATCCGTCTCCGCAAATGGAAAGCGCAAGCGTGTCGCGTACTGCTTCGCGGTCTGCAATAACGGCATTCAGGACAAGATGAGCCATCGGGTTAAACCAGTAGAGCGCTCTCATCGCGGCGATTGAGTAATTCAGGAGCGTATCGTGATGCCGCACATGCGCAAGCTCATGAGCGACAACGCACTTCCATTCGGCTTCGCTCAATTCGGCTAAACAAGCTTCGGAAATGCAGACGCATGGGCGAGTAAAGCCCGCGGTGAAAGGCTCGGAATCGCCGCCCAAGATCACCAGCTTCGCCTTGCGGCACCTACCGACGGAGCGTTTGCAATCCTCGAATGCATAATGCGCCCAAATCGGTGTCTCGATGCGACGAGACCACATCGCCCTGTTCGTCTTAATAGCGCCCAATGCATACCGAAGCGAAAACAATGCCACCCCGAAAAGCCAGATCCCGGTCAGGAAGCTCCACAGGATGTATTCGCTTGACGAGCCTGACGCCATGGCTGCAAAGTCTGCAGCTGTTGCGGTATCGGCGCTAACCGGTTGACCGCCTGGTCCCATGGATGGCTGTATTGGAAGCTGGATTGCGGGAAACGCGCATGGCAAGCAGAACGGCAGAAACGGCATGACGAGAAGGGCCGCAAGCGTCAAGGTTGATGCATAGCGTGCAAACGGCGGCACTCGGCAACTCACCGCATGTCGTAAAGCGAGTATAACGATGGCGATGATGACAAAGCGAATGTTTGCCACCAGAAAACCCGCCATGTTCCAACTCATGCTAGATTTCTTTCTCGGCGCTATCTATTATCGAGCGGATTTCTTCAAGCTCCTTTTGCGTGATCTTGCCGTCGCCCACAAACGACGAGACCAGCAAAGCTACGTCGCCTCCGAAGAATCGATCAGCAAATCGCTTTTTTTGGTTGTCGATGAAATCATCTCGGTCGATAGCGGGGGTGTAATAGAATTGCCGGCCCCTCTTCTCGGCTGAGAGCGCTCCCTTGTCGACGAGCCTTCTGATAAGTGTTTGGATGGTTTTCGGACTCCGTTCACCGTCGCCCGTCAAGCGATCGGTGATTTCGTTCGTGCCAATGGGATTATCGTTCCAGACGATTTCCATTACATCGATTTCCGCATCGCTGATTCTTGGAAGCACCGATATCGCCTCGTTCAATTCGAAAGCTCTCTGCAATTCTTACACCTGTAGTATATCTCATAAAGAACCGTCGCTTGTTGTAACCGTGCTATCACGATATTCGCTTTTGTCACGCCTTGAACATCCGGTCTTTTGGGTGACGAATGGTTTGCTAAGGAGCGAGCGTTCCCAGCGGAGCCACGACAACACCGTCATCCCGAAGGTAGGCGGTCTGGGTCGCGGTGAGGACTATGAGGAACGATGGCGCCCCCTGGCGCTCCTGGTCGACCCTGCTCGCAAGCTTCAGCAGGTGCTTCGCCGCGTCGTCTACGAACCGGTTGCCGAGCTTCACCTCCACGGGCGCCCAACGGCCATCGTGGAGATGGATGACGGCATCTGCCTCGAGCCCCGTCTTGTCGCGGTAGTGGAACACGTCGCCGTCCAACGCGCCCGCGTACACGCGCAGGTCGTGGACGCACAGGGATTCGAACAGCAGGCCGAACGTCTCGAAGTCCTCGCGCAGGCCTGCGGGGGACAAGCCGAGCATCGCCGCGGCGATCGACGGGTCGCAGAAGTGCCTGGTGGGGCTCGTGCGCACCGCCGTCTTAGACCGGAGGCTCGGGTTCCAGGCCTCGAGGTCTTCGACGACGCACGCGCGAGACAAGGCGTCGAGATAGTCTGCGACCGTCTCGCTGGAGGGGACGTGCCCTTGCATGTCAGCGGCTATCGTGGTCGCGGCGGCCTCCGTGGACACGTTGCGTGCATACGACCTGAGCAGCGCGCGCATCCAGGTCGAGTTGCGGGGCTTCTCGTCCATCTCCTCGATGTCGCGCTCCAGAAGCTCCTGCACGTAGTTGCCCGCCATCGATAGCGCAATGCCGTCATCTTGTTCGGTGACAGCCTCGGGCCAGCCGCCCCGACAGATGGCAAACGCGTAGTCGTCTATATCAAGGTTGCAGATACCCCCTACGTCCTCGCCGCCACACCCGAACAAGCCGGAGAGCGATACGGAGCCGTTCGATTCCCCGGATTCGAAAAGGGTCATCGTGCTCATGTTCAGGCTCGCTATGCGTCCAACTCCGGAGTGCGCGGGACGCTTGCGAGGGGTCGAGGAGCCCGTGAGAATGAATCTTCCCCGCCCATGGCCCCTGTCCACGGCGAACCTCACAGCATCCCAGAGCTGTGGGGCCATCTGCCACTCGTCGATGAGCCTCGGTTCATCGCCCTCGAGGATGGCGGAGGGCTTGCTGTCGGCGAGCGCGAGCAGCGTGGCGCTTCGGTCTGGGTCCTGCATGAAAACCTGGCTTGCAGACTGGCGCTCTCCCGTCGCGGTCTTGCCGCACCATTTGGGGCCTCTGATGCTCACGGCGCCGGATGACCGTAGCGCCCGTTCCAGCATGCCGTCCGCGATTCTCGGAAGGTAGCCGTCGGCAGGCAGCTTCTTGTTCGTTCTACGCGACATCGTGTCATCACCTCAGGTGCCATAATAGCATGAATCGGCGAGTTGGACTGTTTTGAGTCGGCGAGTTGGATCGTTTTTACTCGGTGGATTGGACATCTTAAAAGCGAATTGTCAAAAGGAATGGCTAATAGCGCCCACAATGTCGCCCCCTTATAGCAAACCAACGGTTCACGGGAAAAGTGACCACAAATCCCCTGAAGGACGTGAACGCTACCGTTGACGAGGGCGAGATCGTTTCCATCATCGGCCCTTCGGGCACGGGCAAGTCGACCTTTATCCGCTGTCTCAACCGCTTGGAAACGCCCACCTCGGGACAGATTATCGTGGACGGCGTCGACATGTGCGCACCCGACGTGGACCTGCCGAAGATGCTCCAGAAGATGGGCATGATGTTTCAGAACTACGCCCTGTTCAACCACAAGCTCGTCGTGGAGAACCTCATGATGGCGCCCATGGACCTGCTGGGCATGTCCAAGCAGGAGGCCTACGATCAGGCGCTGGAACTCCTGAAGACGGTCGGGCTGAGGGACAAGGCGCTCAGCTGGCCGCATGAGCTTTCCGGCGGGCAGCGCCAGCGCATGGCCATCGCTCGCGGCCTGGCCATGAATCCCAAGATCCTGCTGTTCGACGAGCCCACAAGCGCGCTGGACCCGCAGATGATCTCCGAGGTGCTTTCCGTCATAACGAGCCTTGCCGAGCGGGGGCTCACGATGCTCGTCGTCACGCACGAGATGCGCTTCGCCCGCGACGCGAGCACCCGCGTGTTCTACATGGACCAAGGCGAGCTCTGGGAGTCGGGCACGCCGAAGCAGATATTCGAGAACCCTCAGCGCAAGGAGACGCGCGACTTCATCTTCCGGGTGCGCAACTGGAACTGGGAGATTCGCAGCATCGACTACGACTATCCCGCCATGCTGTCGTCGCTTCAGGCGTTCTGCGCGCGCCAGTTCCTCGGGCGTCATATCTCCCTCGCATGCCAGCTCGTGCTCGATGAGGTCTCATCGTCCATCCTCATCCCCTTAGCGGAAGAGCATGGGCTCACCGACCCGCATATCGCATACGAGCTGTCCGTAGGCGAGGGGGGTGAAGAAGCTGACCTGATCGTCGGCATGTCGGAGCTCTTCGCCGCCGGCGTGAACGTCGATGAGATCAACTCGGCCGCCGATGACGTGACAAAGCAAATTTTGGAGAACGTGATCTCGCGGCAATACCTGGATAGCTCCGGAGCGCTTCACGTTGTGATTGCCTAGGCAATATCCGACAAGAGCACAGGTGGGAGAAGCGACGATGCAGGATAACGACATGCCTTCGGAAACGCGCAACAGCGCTACGCCCGATTCCGCAAGCGACGGGTGCCTGAACAACGACTTCGCTTTCAGGGAAAAGCTTCCCGATGCCGGAACGGCACGCGCTTGCACCGATCGGGAAGACTCCACAATCAGCGCACTGTGGGACGGCAGATATGAGCGTGATTACGGCGGGCTCATGGATCGCGACTGCGAACGGGAGCGCTATCAGGCGATAGGCCAAATCAACGTTGCGTTGCCTGCGCATTCATCGCTGCTCGACGTCGGCTGCGGCGTTGGCACCATGGCCGATCATCTGCCAGCTCTGGACTATACCGGGGTAGATGTCTCGCATAAAGCCCTCGCAATCGCGCGGACCAGGCATCCCGGCACGTTCATCTGCTCGGATGCCGAGGGTTTTCACAGCGACAGGAAATTCGACGTTATCCTGTTCAACGAAACCCTGTATTACCTTGAAGATCCCTTGAAGCAATTGGCCCGCTATAGGGAGTTCCTGTCGGAAGGAGGCCCGATGATCGTATCCATCTGGCTACCCGGCCTCGAGCACCCGAACAGGGAGCGCCACCTGCGGTTGATTGACGAAATCATCGACTCGGACATTTTCGCGCAAAGCTCGACGCAAATGCGTGACGTCGGGGAAGCCGAACTGCGGTGGAAGGTGATTCGCATCAGCGTGTCGTGATGCCGGTTTTCGCCCTGAATGCCTGCGGGGCCTCACGTAATCCATTTCGGCATCGAATTGCCGTTTGCGCACGATAGCCTCTTCTTCGATGCCCCTCTCCGCGAAGCCGTGGCTTCCGTCGCTGATGACGTACACGTCGGTCCTCTCCGGGGCCATGATGAGCGCAGCCGCCGCGCACAAGCATTCGTCATCTGGGTGCGGCGCGATCACGGCGATCGAATCATCGCTGCCGAATATCAGCTCTTCCCTCATGCCTATTCCTTGCTTCTCAGAGACGCAAACCCTTATAGGGCTTTATTGGATGAGTCGGAGAACGTATCTGCGACTCATTTTCAGGTTGGCTTTCGCGTTTCTATCAGCTGTCCCGAAAATGAGTCGCAGATACGTTCTCCGACTCATCCCGATGCGGTTCCGACGCGCGTATTACCAACCTTGGCCTAACAGAGTGCGGTTTTGTTCAACAATCAGAGCTTCAAACTCAATTTGAAGGCATCGTCGGGGTATGCAGCTATTCCACGCCGTAGTAGGAGCAATCGCTGAAGTCCCAGAATTTGCCGCCGGCTATAAGATCCAATTCCTCGTCGGTGAGCTGGTAGCCGCCCTGTTTCGCGAGGGCGAGCATATCCTCGGGGGTCTTGCACTCACGCGCTTGCTCCATCTGCTCGGGGGTTAGGTCTTCGAATTTCATGTTAGCTCCTCGGTCGAATCGACGTTACCGTACATTCTACGCAAACACATCGCGAAGCGTACCGCAGGAGTTTGGATGTCATCGGGCCGTAGACGCGAAGCCGGCAACGAGCTTCCATCGTCAATAGAACGCAACACTGGCTCGATTATCCAAGGGGGGCAATCACAGCGCATGCTTGTCATACAATAGAATTGTCATGTAATCAGCCGTTCTGATGCCGGAAGAAAGGAAGCCCCGAAATGACATTCGCAGAAGATTTGGATAAAACCGTACTCGAGATGCAAAAAGAAGACGCGATCCCGGAGAGCCTTCCCATTCCCTGCTTCCGTGTCGCAGTCATGCGTGACGATGAGGTCGAATGGCTGGAGTGGATGGCGGGCATGTACGACAGCAGCGGATCAGACGACACGTTCGCAGGCATTCAGGGCGAAGGCATCGTGGATGTCGAATTCGACGAAGACACGCTGGGCCCCAACGGTTGGTATGAGACGAACGTCCAAGAAGGCAAGGTTGTCGGCCTCACTGTGTATTACGACACGCCCGATCCCGAGGAAACCGGCTATTTCAAAGCCATGTACCGCGTGCATTGGATGGGCGATAACCCCGCATGGAGCGAATTCAAGTACGACGACGAGGACGGCGGCGCCGGCAATGATGCCGACCAAATCGATATGATTGAGCTAACCCTGTCGCCCTACCTGGATGCAGACGCATCGGCTTAACGCAAGAGTCGTGGCAAGGGGATAGCTTGCCAATGCATTCACAAGGCGAATTTGCCAGAATACCTAGTTGCAAGATGTGCACGGAAAACTTGGAAGGGCTGGAAAATGGCAGAGCCCAAGATGCTTCTGGACAAGAGTTTCAACGATTTGGAATACGCCCGGATGGCGGGAACCATCAAACGGGTATTGGAAAAGTGGACGCTGGACGCGGCGTTTCACGATGCCTACCTCCAAGACCCGGATCGGGCGCTTGCCGAAACCGGTTTGGACGTCGACCCGGAAACCATCAGGTTGCTGCTGAACGACGACGCGGCGAAGGAGATGACCAACGCCCTTGAGAAAGGCGAGCTCGCATGGGATGATCTGCCGGACGGTTATCGTTTCTACAAGGCCTTCGTCAAGGAGAAGATTGCCATGCGGGAAGGGCTGCGCAAGGAGCATTGCGTTCCAAGCGAGCCCCGCTTTCAAGCCTGGCGGGAACGGCAGGAGAAGCGCTGCATGCTGGAGCTCGGCGCCGCCGCGCTCGCCATGATCCAGGCGCCCCTGATGTTCGAATTATCCGAGGGCTGCTCGGTCGGTTCTTTCGGCCCAGTAGTCGTCGCCTTCGCTCTTGAATTCGAATGTGATAGCCGGGACATCGAGCTTCTCATCCTCGTAGAGCTTGCCGAAAAGGGGCAGGAATTCCGAGACTGTCACGTAGGGCACATCTCCGCCGTTCACGAAGTAGAGGTTCATCTCGGATTCCTCTACCGACTTCTTGGCATCCGTTTGGAGGATGAGCGGATACGTCTTCTTCTCGATTTTCGAGCTCGAGGCGCCTCCTGACTGCGAGCATCCTGCCGCGCACAATGCTGCTAAGAGGGCGACAACCGCCAACAGCGCAAACGCCTTCCTTTTCCCCATTGCGATGTCCTGTCCGTATTGGCCTCTCCGACTTTACAGTGAGTGCTCCGAATAGCTTGATGCGCTTTTAATACTTGACCAGTATCTGACGGCAGTTTTCGCAGATGAATCCTTGGAGTTTGATTCTCTTTCCAGCCTCGAGCGAGGTGACCTCCACGAAGCCATCCATCTTTTTCGCATTTATGAAAAAGGGAGGCACCTCGTTCGCGAAGCTAAAGGCACCGTCCTTTGACCCGAACAGGTAGCCTTCTCTCATTTCGCCACCGCAATTACTGC
Organism: Eggerthellaceae bacterium; assembly: GCA_017434045.1. Classification (GTDB taxonomy): domain Bacteria; phylum Actinomycetota; class Coriobacteriia; order Coriobacteriales; family Eggerthellaceae; genus UBA9715. The sequence continues at coordinate 29,308 of JAFRGA010000046.1, read as the reverse complement.
AGTTCATGATTCCATCTCCTTTTGCGTTGAACCAAAGGGCTGGGACATTGCAAATTATAAGCGACAAAATCACAGCAAAAGAGAACGGGCTGCGAAGAAAGGCGTTCTACCCCTTTACTCGGCGGCTCGAGAAACCGCCTCCGAAAGAATCTTCCAGGCGCCGGCAAACGGCATGATGTGCATTGCCGGTCGCGAGGCTGGGACGGGAAGGCAAATCAGGGCGCGTTCGCGTACAATGGAGTGTGCTGACGACCTTCGCGTTTTCTTAAGGAGCCGCGCCGTGGATGACCGACAAGTTGCCGCCATCGTTTCCGCCCTCGGCGGATTGGGCAACATAGTCTCGGCTACCAACTGCATGACCAGGCTTCGCGTGGTCGTGGCCGACGAGGCCGCCGTAGACGAGGCCGCCATCAAGCAGCATCCCGCAGTCTTGGGCCTCGTGCATGACCGGCAGGCCTACTACGAGGTGGTGGTGGGCCCGGGTAAGGCCAAGACCAGCGCGACCATCGTGAACGACATGCTGAAAGAAGCCGCCGCCCATGGGGGCTCTGCGGCCTCCGCCACTGCCGCGGCGAAGTCCGCAAGCGGAGGCGATGGCGCTACGCCAGTAGCCCCTGCAGGCCGCTTGGCTTCCGTGCGGGCGAACCTCAAGCGTTTTTGCAAGATTCTGGGAGGAATCTTCGTGCCGCTGATTCCCGGCTTCATCGTGTCGGGTATCTGCGGCAGCTTCGCCATGATCATCCAGCAGCTCGTGCCTGGCTACGCGGACAACGCCGTGTGGGGATGCCTGTACAGCCTTCTGTACCTCATCCAGCAATCGTTGTTGGCTTACCTCACCGCCTGGACGGGCTATCGGGCCGCCGAGCAGTTCGGCGGCACGCCTGTGCTCGGCGGCATGCTGGGCATGATCACCTCCATGAGCAACATCAACGACATCGCTACGTTCCTGGGGCTCTACAACTCACAAACTCCCCTAAGCTCCGTCCTCATGGCTGGGAAAGGCGGCGTACTGGCGGTTGTTGTCGGCGTGTTCCTGCTGGTCAAAATCGAGAAACTCATCGACAGGCATATGCCGGACGTGTTGAAGGTCATTGGCACACCGCTGGTTACCATGCTGATCGGCGCGGCATTCTACGTGTTCGCGGTCATGCCCGCCGCCGGTTTCGTGGCCTCGTGGCTGTGCGACGGCATGAATGCCATCTGCATGAGCGAGAACGTTTTCGTCCGCATCATCACGGGCTATCTTGGCGCGGCCCTGTTCCTGCCGCTCGTCGCCCTGGGTATGCACCATGGGCTCGTGGCCCTTTACGCCGTCCAGCTGCAAGCGGTGGGCTATGTGACCCTCTACCCCGCCTTGTGCATGGCGGGTGCCGGCCAGGTGGGCGCGGCTATCGCCATTCGCCACAAGGCCAAGAAATGTGAGAACGCCAAAGTGGTAGCCATTGCCGACGCCGGCATCCCTGCCGGCTTTTTGGGCGTGGGCGAGCCCCTTGTGTACAGCTTGACGCTGCCCATGGGCAAGCCTTTCATCACCGCCGGCCTCGGCGCGGGTTTCGGCGGCGCGTTCGTCATGTTCATGCAGGTGGCTGCCACCGCATGGGGTCCAAGCGGCCTTCTGGGCCTGTGCGTGGCCGACGCCGGCCCGAACGGCGTGGCGGCGAGCTTGGGCGCTTATGCCATAGGCCTGCTGATCAGCTACGTCATGGGGTTCGTCATCACGAATGCCGTGGTGAAGGTGGGGGAAGTGGCAGAACTGTACCACGACGAGGAGCCTGTCGTTGCACCGGCGGTTCCGGATGAGGTTGACGCTCATACGCCTGCTCCGAATGAGCTTGACGCACAGGAGGTCTCGTCAACGGGTGCGAACGGTGAAGCAGGCGCCGTTCTTTCAATGGGTGCTGCCTTCGGTTCGGCTGACGTGCAGCCGTCCTCTTCTGAAAGCCCCGACGAGCGCCCGACTATCGCCCATGGCCAAGTCGTCGCCTTGGATGGCCTCATTCTTCATGCTCCTGTCGATGGTCGGCTCGTCTCTCAGAAAACCATTGACGACAAGGCGTTCCGTGAAGGCTTTTTGGGTGGCTGCTTCGGCATCATCCCAAATTCGGGCGCCGTGTTCGCTCCCTGTGACGGCACGGTTGAGCTGGTGACGGACACCCATCATGCATACGTCATCAAGACTCCTCAGGGCGATCGGGTTTTGGTTCACGTCGGGCTCGGTACCGTCAACATGCAGGGTGCCGGCTTCGAGCCGCTGGTTGCTGTAGGCGATTCGGTCGTCGTCGGCCAGCCCCTTCTGAACGTCGACCTTGACCTCGTCCGTTCCAGCGGGCATCAAGACACGGTGATCACCGCCTTGCCTCAAGACGCCTAAGGAGCGAAGCGGGAAGCCGGGTGTGGTATCGTGGCCCCATGCACAATGTGCGAGCGAAATGGGACCGTTGCGCGTGCATGACGCTTGCACGCTCCCTTTCGCTCGCCGGAACGTGAAGGCACCGTCCTCGTTTACGAAAGAGAGACCGTTATGACCAAGCTTGAAGCAGGCATTACCCGCGAAGACGCGTTCGCGCTGTTGCAGGAGCACAACAAGGAGGCTTTCCACATCGAGCACGCTGAGGCCCTCGAGGGCACGATGCGTTATTTCGCGCATGAGTTCGACCCGGAAAACGAGGAGTTCTGGAGCATCGTCGGCCTGCTGCACGACCTGGATTGGGAGGAGTTCCCGCAGCTCGAGGTCCACACGTTGAAGGCCGAGCCCTGGCTGCGCGAGGCGGGCGGGACCGACGAGCTCGTGCACGCCATCCAGTCGCACAACTTCGCGGCTGAAGGATGCCCCGAACCCGAGCTGTTCATGGAGAAGGTGCTTTTCGCCGTTGACGAGCTGACCGGCCTCATTGGAGCTGCCGTGCTCATGCGCCCCTCGAAGAGCGTCATGGACCTTCCGCTGAAATCGCTCAAGAAGAAGTTCAAGGACAAGCGCTTCGCCGCCGGTTGCTCGCGCGACGTCATCTCGCAAGGCGCGGAGCTGTGCGGCTGGAGCCTCGACGAGCTCATGGAGCGCACGATCGCGGCCATGCAGTCGTTTGCCCCCGACCGCGACACCTTCCAACCCGAGGCGTAACACACACGCAAATCGAATCGAAGGGGACAGTCCCCTTCGATTCGATTTTGCATTAAGCCCGTAGTTTCATGACCTATTTTGCGTACAAATTAACGCTTTTCGGAAGCGGGGTACGTAAACCATGCGACAACCACCGATGTGAAGACGAGCAAAGCGACGAAACCGAGCGTTGCCGTGAAGCCGAGCAGGTCGTTCGTGACGCCCCAAACTATGGCTGCAATACCGATGCCAACGTCGTTGAGCAGGAGGAACAGGCCGTTTGCAGCACCCCAGCGCTCGGGCGGCGAGTTCTTGACCGAGACGGTCTGGTTGACGGGAAGCGCCATGCCGAGGCACAGACCGTAAGGAACGCCCGCGAGATAGAAAAGGGCGTCGCGTGCTGCATCTCCTGCCGCTACCTGCTCGGCCGCCACGAGCATCGCGCAGAACACGATGCCGGCGAGCGCGGATGCGGCATGCAGCCTGATAGCCGGCGTGCGATCCATGAAGGTTCTCGACGAGAGGCGTATGAGGATCATTGCTACGGCCGACACGGTGTAGAACAGGCCCGCGTTGGCAACGCCCAGCTTCGTGCCGAGAAGCCCGGTGAAATAGATGCCGAAACCGAACGTGGGGCAGATGACCATCATCGGCAGGGCGCCAGCAAGGGCTCCTGGCTCGAAAATGCGATGGAAGAAGCCGCCTGTCGCGCCCTTTCGCGCGGTTGCGTCTGGCTCTGCGTTGGATCTTGCGTGCGCATCGGCTCTTGCGCCTACGGCGGCGCTGATGTCCGTGCCGCCATCTGTGCTTGCTGCTGAACCTGCTTCCGCTTCTGCGCTGTCACCTGCGATCGTGCTGACGCCTGCATCTTTCCGTTGCCTCTGTTCCTGCTCCGCCCGTTGCTTAGCGATACGGCGGTACGTCGATGTTTCGGGAAGGCGTTCCGGCCTTTTCTCGTAATGGCAGCAGAACGAGATGAGGAACACAGCTGCCGCCGAGATGCTCAAGCCTCTGAACAGGTTTTCCGCTGGGTCGGTCGAGACGAGGAAAATGGCGAGCGCCGGTCCGATCGACATGGAAATAGCCTGTCCCAGGCCGTAGTATCCGATGCCTTCTCCCAGACGCTCCGCGGGAAGGACGTCTGCGGCAGCCGTGGCGGCTGCGGTCGTGACCGCCGCGAAGCCTGCTCCTTGCAACAGGCGCCAAAGCACGAACAGGTTCAAATCCGAGAACACTGCGGCGCCGGCTGTGCCGACCAGGAGGATGACGGATCCGATCGTGATGACGATGACGCGCCCACGCACGTCGGCAAACGGACCGAACACGATGCGCGATGCCGCGGCTGCTGCGGAAAACGCTGCTGCGCCTATGCCTGCGAGCGCGGCCGTTTCCCCTCGATACGCAAGGTAAACGGAAGTGCCCGCGTTAAGCCCCTGCCCCACGATGAAGCAACACAGCGTTAGCAACACGATGGATACGAACACGGGCGTCCAGAGCTGCGATCGCTTTGCCTCCACCGTATGTTGCTTTCGCTTTGCCATGAGGGCGATTGTACCCCAACGGGATGGGCGGAAGTCCGTACCGCACCGTTCCGAATTTTTGTCATCAGTACGCAATATTTAGTCGAAATCGTACCGAACCGAAAATTTTTGTCAGAATTAGGGTGTTCTTCGCGGGCCAACAGGGTAAGCTGCATGCCAGCTGGTGAAGCGCGCAAGCCAACGGGATAAGTGAGGTGGAGTTTGCAGGTCGTCGGGACAATCGAGATGAACGATCAGCCGGTAACGTTTACGGTTTGCCGCCATGATCGTTCAGGACGCGTGCAGCAAACTAGCGCGAACGTCCCGGAGGAGACGCTGCTCTCGGTGTACGTGAACGATATCCTGACCATGCAAATCGGGTGTTCTGCAAACCATCTGGTGGAGCTCGTCGTGGGACGGATGTACAGCGAGGGGCTCATCGCATCGGTTGAGGAAATCGACGCGATCTCGATATGCGAGAACGCGATGCGCGCCGATGTCGTGCTGACTGACCGCGAGGCCGATTTGTCTTCGGAGGCGAATGCGGCAGTGCCCACGTGCTGCACGAATAACCGCATGCTGAACAACTACTTCGCCCGCCCCGAGGGCATGGAGCCCGTGACGCCCATCCCCTGGACGCCTGACCAGGTATTTGCCATGGCCGATGCGATTGTTCAAGACGAGGAATCACGCAAGCGCAGGTCGGGCACCCATAGCGCTTACCTCTGGGAAGGCGGCGAGCTCCTGTGCTGCCGCGAGGACATTGGCAGGCACAACGCCCTCGACAAGGTTATCGGATCGGCGCTTATGAGGGGCACTGACCTCTCTCGATGCGCACTGTTCACAAGTGGGCGCGTTCCCACGGACATGGTGGCGAAAGTCGTTCGGTCGCGCGTCCCGCTGCTCGTCTCGAAAGCATGCGCAACCGACAAGACCGTCGTCGCGGCGCGAGCGTACAATCTCACGCTCGTATGTAACGCAAGCCGAGATTCGATGGACTTGTTCAACGACCCCACGCGATGAAGCCGGCAGGAGCTGCTTGCCTGGCGAGCGAAGCGCGAGGGACTCGATGGCGCGGCTGTCTAGACGCCGCCAGCGTCTAGCCCCGATAGCTTGGCCGCTCGCCGGCAGAGTTGCTGGCCGGGCGGCGACGCGTCTTTCCAGCTCGCGTTGCATCTGCGCAATCGGCGGAGCGGTACCTGTTTCTTCACGTTTGAACAGGGAAACGTCATTTAATTGCAAAACAAACCCCCTATTTCCAGTTGGGAAATAGGGGGAGATGTACTTGCATCCGCTGAGCGGTGAAGTCCGGCAAGGCGGAAGGCCGGATGCCGGGCTCGCTGCGGTCTTACAGGAACCTCACGCGCAGAACGCCCTCGCGTGCGGACATCTTCTCGAGTGCGTCGTCGCCGATTTGATCGTCGATGTCGATCAGGGCGTAGGCGTACTCGCCGCGCGATTTGCTGAGGATGTTGGCGACATTGTGGCCGTGATCCGCAAGCGCGTCGGTGATTCCGCTGATGACACCAGGGATGTTCTTATGCGCGACGGTGATGCGCTGGCCTTGCGGACGGCGTGCGCCGAGGCTCACGGCCGGGAAGTTCACGGAGTTGGTGATGTTGCCGCTCTCGATGAAGTCAACGATCTCCTGCACGGCCATGACGGCGCAGTTCTCCTCGGCCTCCTCGGTGGAGGCGCCCAGGTGCGGAAGGACGATGGTGTTCTTCGCGCCCATGATGGCGGGGATCGCGAAGTCGGTGACGTAGCAGCCCAGCTTGTCGGCGTCGAGCGCGGCGACAAGCGCAGCGCTGTCGACAAGCGTGTCGCGCGAGAAGTTGAGCAGCACGGCGTCGGCCTTCATCAGCGCGATCTGCGCGGCGCCGACCATGCCCTTCGTCGCGTCCATGGCGGGAACGTGGATGGTGATGTAGTCGCACTCGCGGCAGATGTCGTCGAGGTTCGTGACGTGGTGCACGTCCTTGGAGAGGCGCCATGCGGCGTCTACCGACATGAACGGGTCGTAGCCGTAGACGTCCATGCCCAGGTCGATGGCGGCGTTTGCCACGAGTGCGCCGATGGCGCCTAGGCCGATGACGCCGAGCTTCTTGCCCATGATCTCGCGGCCGGCGAAGGCCTTCTTGGCCTTCTCGGCGGACTTGGCGATGTTCTCGTCGCCGGCGTTGTCGCGGCACCACTGGGCGCCCGCCACGATGCCGCGGCTGGCCAGCAGCATGCCGCACAGCACGAGCTCCTTGACGGCGTTGGCGTTGGCGCCGGGCGTGTTGAACACCACGATGCCCTCCTCGGCGCAGCGGTCGAGCGGGATGTTGTTCACGCCGGCGCCGGCGCGGGCGATGGCGATCAGGCTCTTGGGGAACTCGGTGTCGTGGAGCTGGGCGCTGCGCACGAGGATGCCGTCGGCCTGGGCAAGCTCTTCGACGAGCTCGTAGCCCTCGGGCAGCTGGTCGGTGCCCTTCTTGGAGATGTTGTTGAGGCAATGTATGCGTGCCATGGTTTCCTCCATCCCGCCGTTTTCGCAAACGGCGCTCATCGTTTCTGGTGGCGCAACGGGAACGGCTCCCGTCTACGTTTCGGCTTTTTGCAACGAAGTGCTATTCTAGCGCGATTTTTGCAGGCAAGCACGAAATGTGTAGACGACGTGGATGGACGCATGTCATATGAAGGGGGCGCGGGGCTTGAGCTTCAACTTCGGATGCGATGATGGGGTTTCGTATAATAATGCGAACGCTTTTGAAAGGAACCCCTTGGCGCAACGAAGAGGACAGCAGAACACGGAACGCACCCGCTTCATCGGGCTCGATGAAGCGTCTCCTCGCGCCTCCAATCGAGCCGAACGCGCATCGAGACGTTCGCCTCGTGCGGGAACGAGCGGCCAAGCGCCCTCGCCGGGCACCTCCAGGGGCGAGAGAAGCGAGAGGAACGCGGGGCGCGCGGGTGGTTCGGGCAATACCGGCCGCGGAAGCTCGCGAACCCGCACGCAGGCTCCGCAAACGCCCGAAGAGCTTCGAAAGGCCTGGTATCAGCCAACGTTCGGGAAGGTTGTCCTCATAGCGATCGCGTTGGCCGTCATCGTGTTCGCGGCGCAGCTCTGCTCGTCGGCCACGCCCATTCGCGTTACCGTCAACGGGTCGTTCTACGACTTGCGCGGCGCGAAAACGCTGGAAGTGGCGCTCAAGGAAAGCGGGTTGCCTATCAATCCGGGCGACCTCATCTCGCTCAACGGCGCCGTTCTGAAACGCGGAGACGGAGATCCGTTCAGCGCCACCGTAAACGGGGAGGAGACGGCCGATCCAGATTTCAAGCTCAGAAACGGTGACACCATCACCTTTGTCGATGGAAAGGACGTAGTCGAACCTTACGATTACGTCGAAAGTCCCGTGCCGTGCGGTGCGAGCATCGTGGGCCTCGGTGCGATCCACACGTTCACAGCCGGTACCGACGGCGTCAAGGAGCTGAGGACCGGGAAGATATCGGGTGAGTCGGTTGAGAAGCAGACGGTGGACCCAGTTGACCTGATTGAGACGCGTTCCGACCCCAACGTTGGCGACCGCAAGGTCATTGCGCTGACCTTCGATGACGGCCCTTCGCTGCTCTACACCGAGCAGGTGCTGGACGTCCTGGCCCAGAACAACGCGAAAGCCACGTTCTTCTGCAGGGGCGACGCGATCATCGGCCAGGGAATCGACCTCGTCAAACGCGCCTATTCGGAAGGGCACCAGATCTGCACCCATAGCTACGACAACGGCGTGAGCGTGAACGGCGACATGTCGCTGCTGACCCAAGAAGAGCTGTCTTCCGAAGTGACACAGGGTATGCAGGCCATTTCGGATGCCCTTGGCGTCGTGCCCAGCAAGTATGCGCGAATCGGCAGCGAGGATTTGCCGGAAACTGCGATTGCCGCAGTGGCCCCCCTCATCGATGCTGAAATAGGCTGGACACTCGATACGGGTGACTGGGTGTATATGGCCGAGGACGACATTTACGACGTTCTGATGTCGGCGAAACCGGGGGCGATCGTTCGCATGCATGACGGGGGAGGGAATCAGGAGGCGACGGTGGGGGCGCTCAAGCGTGCCTTGCCGAAGCTTGCGAAACAGGGCTACGAGTTCGTGACCATCGACGAGCTCATTGGAAGCAGCCCAGCTGGAGATGCAGCTCAACCGACCCAGGGCAGCCCTGCCGCAGAGCCGGCGCAAACGGCCCAAAGCAGCGCGACTGCCGAATCGGGCCAACCGGCCCAAAGCGGCTCAACTGGCGATTCAGACCAAACAGCCTAATAATGTATTAGAATAGCGCAGATGAGAAGTGAACGTCGAAATACCACCGTGAACGAGAGCGTGAAGAACGCCGCGGCAGGATACGGCGCCGTCGTACTAGGCATCACATGCTTCGTGCTGGCGCTAGCAGTGTTGTCGGCAATTGTGCGCATTATCGTCGGAGCAAGCGCGGGCGCATAGCGCGCCCGGGGGATGCGGAGGCGCAAACCGAGACATGTGGCAACGTCTTTCACTTTATGACGTGCGCGTTGTGGGTCATTACCTGGGTGTCCTCATCCTGTTCTCGACGTTCGGGTTGCTGCCGCCCCTGTGCATTGCCGTGCTCTTCGGGGAATGGAGCGCGGCAGAGCGGTACTTGCTCACCATCGGCGTCTTCCTGGTCGCCGGGTCGATCCTGCGGTTCTTGCGCATCCATCCTGGTCGGCTGTCCCGACAACAGGCGCTTGCGGTTACCGGTCTCGCATGGCTTGTGCTCGCGTTCTTCGCGGCCATCCCGCTTCACCTTTCCGGGCATTACGCTAACTATCTCGACGCCCTGTTCGAGGCTGTGTCCGGCCTTACCACGACGGGCGCGTCGGTCGTGTCGGACCTCGATCACCTGGCGTATTCCGACAACATGTGGCGCTTCATGATGCATCTTATGGGCGGCTTGGGTTTGATCGTCGTCGGTATTTCGTTTGGCCTGTTCGGAAAAGGCGGGGCGTCGCTGTTCACGTCCGAGGCGCGCAGCGAGCACGTCGTGCCCAACGTGGTTCAAACAGCCCGCTTCATCGGCAAGATAACCCTTGTGTTCATCGCGATCGCCACGGCGCTTGTCACCACGTTGTGCCTGAGCATCGGCATGGAGCCCGCCCGGGCGCTGTTGCAGTCCTTCTGGGTGTCGATCTCGGCTTTCATGACGGCAGGCTTCGTGCCCATGAGCCAGAACATCATGTACTACCATTCCCTGGCCATCGAGTTTGTCCTCGTGCTCGTCATGCTCATGGGCTGCATCAACTTCACGATTCACGCCGAGATCATCAAAGGCCGCACGAGGTCGTTCTTCACCGACATGGAGGTGCGCTCGGCGGCGTTGTGGCTTGCCGTCATCGTGATCGCGTTCATGGCCTCGCTCGCCGGTAGCCGTCTGTATTCGGATTTGCCGGCGATGGTGAGGCGCGGCCTGTTCATGATCTTCGCGGCGTTTTCAACGACGGGTTTCCAGAACATCACGACGACGCAGCTCACCGACTTCCTGTCGTCGGGCGCATTCCTTGTCCTGGCGATTCTCATGGCCGTCGGCGCATGCTCCGGGTCGACGGCGGGCGGCATCAAGATTCAACGTTTCGGCATCCTGGCGAAAGGTGTCGTGGCCACCCTGAAGGAGACGCTCGCTCCCGATAGCGCCCGCGTGGTAGCCTCGTATCAGCACATCGGGCGCCGCATGGTTACCCCCGAACTCGTGAGGGAGGCGACGACGGTATTGCTGCTCTACGGCGCCACGTACATCATCGGCGCCCTTGCGGGCATCGCCAGCGGTTACGAGGCCTCGCAGGCCATCTTCGAATCCATAGCGATGGCTTCGAACGGTGGAATAACCTCGGGAATAGTCGTGCCGGGCATGGCTTGGCCGCTCGAGCTGTTCTACCTGTTCGAGATGTGGGCAGGACGTCTCGAGTTCGTGACGCTCATCGCCGTTCTCATCCAGATCGTCGTCTCGGCTACGCCGAGCTCGTTCGTCGGATGGGTGCATGCCCGCAAAAACGACCGCGAGCGGAAAACGAGGGAATGATGCGCGGAAGTCAGCACATAAATCGCGCATCGGTGTTGTGGCCTGTGTCGGTCACGCAGGCCGTTTCGCGTGTCTTCGCGTCTGCGCTCGTGTGCGCCTTCGCATGCGTTTTCGCGTGCAGCATGCTTTTGCCCATCAGCGCTTGGGCAGATGATCAGGTGTCTTTCGAATCCGCGGCCCCCGCTCTCGATTCCGAGTCGGCTTCTTCCGAGACGGCTTCCGGGGAGTCTTCCGAACCCGCTTCTTCGGGAGCGGCCTCCGGGGAGCCTTCCGGGTCGGCGTCTTCGGTTTCCGCGGTCGATGGCGGGCAAGCTGACGACGCCGAGGGAGGCCCCGTCGAGGTCGAGGGCGAAGAGAACCGCGTCGACCCGACGCAGCGCGCCGACAACTCGTTCATCTACGACACGACCGTCGATTCGCTGTTCAGCCAGCCCTCGCTTTACGACGGCAAGATAGTGCAGGTGTCAGGCGAGGCAATCGGCGACGTCTTTGCGGAAAGCCCTGTGCGCAACAAGCATTTCTGGGTGACCCTCACGTCCGTCGACGCCGACAACCCGGCGACGATCTCCGTGCTGATGTCGAAAGACCAGGCAAAACAGATAGACCATCTGGGCCGTTACGGCGTTGTGGGAACGACGCTGCAAGTGCGCGGCATCTACCACCAGGCATGCCAGGAGCACGAGGGCATCCCCGACGTTCATGCGTCGAGTGTCAGCGTGCTTGCGCGAGGGTACGAGCACCCCGACCTCCTCGAGGTCGAGCGCTTCATCCCGGGGGTCCTCGCAATTGGTCTGGGGTTGATATTGATGACGATTTACTACTTCATCCGCGAACGGGCGAGATAGCCGATGCAGCAGCTGGGTGGAATCGTCGTAAAACTCGACCGCGGGTTCCCTCTTGTGCGCTGCGATGACGGCTCGCTCGTGCGCTGCGAGCATGCCGCATCCCTTGAAAAGAACGCGCAGGTAAGGGCTGTTATCGGGGATTCTGTGCGGGTGAATCTGCCCGATGGGCATGACAAGGGAGTCATAGAGGACATCGACGAGCGGCGGACTTGCTTCGTCCGCAGGGACCCGGCTGAACGCACGGCCCATCAGGTGCTTGCCGCGAACTTCGACCTCGTCGTCGTGGCGGAGCCGCTCGTGGGGCTCAACTACGGCAGGCTCGAGCGGGAGCTGGTGTTGGCGCATCAGACCGGCGCCCGGGTGGCGGTGGTCCTCACGAAGGCCGATTTGGCAAGCGATGAGGAGGAGGCGCTTGCCGTTCGCGACAAGGTCCAAGGTCTTGCCGGCCGCGATGTGGAAGTGCGCGTCATCTCCGTTGACGACGAGGCGTCTATCGAGGCCGTTCGTGCGCTCATTGGGGACGGCGAAGTCGCCGTGCTCATCGGGAAGAGCGGTGTGGGGAAATCGAGCCTGGTCAACGTGTTGGTTGGCTCGATGGTCCAAGATGTTGGAACCGTGAGGGAGTTCGACGGGAAAGGGCGCCATACGACCGTCGATCGCACGATGGTGACGCTGCCGGGAAACCGTTTCATCGTGGACATGCCCGGCGTGCGTGGTTTGGGCATGTGGGAGGCGGACGAGGGGCTCGGGGCCGCGTTTGCGGACGTTGACGAGCTGGCGGGACGTTGCCGTTTCCGCGATTGCAGGCACCTTGACGAACCCGGTTGCGCGGTGCGCGAGGCCGTGGAGGCAGGCGAGCTCGCCCAGGAGCGACTCGACTCGTATCGCGAGCTTGCGGCTGAGATCGAGTCCGTGCGCGCGCGTCGCGAGGAGGCGCGCCAGATGCGTGGCGAGAAAGCCTCCGATCGCAAGAAGCGGTTCGGAAAGCGCAGGTAGCTTGCAGGGTTCGAGCGCCCGAATTGCGGTGGCTGCGAAATAGCGCTCACCCCATCATTCAGTCAAGTCGGGTCCAGGATGGGATTCGCGCTTGTCCTCGCTTAGCATTGGAATGCTTGGAATGTAGCGTCTGCGGAATCGCGCTCATCTCACCCCGGGCCTGGCTTGGCTGAAAGGCATTGGGGATATGAAGAACAAGGTTTAGTCCCGCATGCGTCCGGCACTTTGGTTTAGCAGACCGTGATAGCCGCCAGTTCTGCCGGTGAATCGACCAGGTAGCGCGCCCCGCATTTCCTGAGCTCGTCGGCGCTACGATATCCCCATGTCACACCCACGGGCACAGCGCCGGCGTTGACGGCCACCGTCATATCCGATCCGGAATCCCCGACGTAGGCGCATCTTTCGGGCGCGACGCCAAGGTCGGCCATCATCTTCAGAAGGCCGGTTGGGTCGGGCTTTCGCGGCGTTTCAGGGCCCTCGCCGCGCACCAGGTCGAAAACGCCGGGGAAATGCCTGCCTATGACCGCGCATGTGGCCGCATCGAACTTGTTCGAGAGCACGCCGAGCTTGGCTCCGCGGCCCTTCAGCTCGTCCAAAGCTTCCGGAATGCCTGCGTAAGGGTGGGTGAACTGGTGTCCGAGCTCGGGATAGATATCCCTCCAACGCGCCAGCAAGGCGTCTATCACATCGTCGGGGGTGCCCTCCGGGGCGGCGCGCACAAGGAGCATGCGGGCACCGTTGCCGACGTAGCTGTTGACCTCTTCAGTCGTATGGGTGGGCATATCCCACTCCGTAAGCACTGTGTTCGTGATGTTCACGAGGTCCGGAAGCGTGTCGAGCACCGTTCCGTCAAGGTCGAAAATGTACGCGTCGAAAAACATGGGCTGCTCCCACTCTGCCGTTTACGGCTGCAATGTGCATCGTTGCAATAAAAAAGCCGCTCGAAGCGGCTGTGTTTGTGGTGCGGGTGAAGGGACTTGAACCCCCATGGGGAAAACCCCATACGGACCTGAACCGTACGCGTCTGCCAATTCCGCCACACCCGCATGTGGCTCGCAAGACGAGCGAAAAGAATCTTACCCCACTACAGGTGTCGGTGCAAGGAATTATTTCTGCAATTCTTCTAGTTTGCATGTTTCGTGTTGAAAAGAGCGCTATCATGGCTTCTTGCCGTGTGATGCGCGGTATTGATGCGCGGGTGTCGCCAAGTGGTAAGGCACGAGCTTCCCAAGCTCGCATTCGCGGGTTCGAGTCCCGTCACCCGCTCCATAGCAGTCTCGGATGCAGCCCTTTCCCGGCTGCATCTTTGGTTTCAGGCCGCAACCCCGAGGTGACGGGGCTCGAACCGATGAGGGTCCGAGCGCCCTGGAGCCGGGCCATTCGAAAAGCTTGCGTTTGGTTCCATGTTCAACTCTGGCATTCCCCATGTAAATGACGCCGCTTCAGACGAACGGGGCAAGGCTTCTCGCCCCAATCGGCTAATATGGAACACGAACAGAAGAACATGCATCGTGAGAAAGTCAAACACGGGAAAGGATTGACGATGACGAGGGAAACGGAACTGCTCGACCTTTGGCTCAACAACGTGAAAGAAGAAGACCTGCTTGCAGAGCTGGAAGCAATGCGCTCTGACGAGAAGGCTGCCATCGAGGCCTTCCATAAGGATCTCGCATTTGGCACTGCCGGCTTGCGCGGCATCATCGGCGCCGGCACCGACCGCATGAACGTGCACACGGTCGGGCGCGCAACCCAGGGCTTCGCAGACTACTTGAATGCCAACTTCGAGAATCCCAGCGTGGCTATCGGCCGCGACAGCCGCATCAAGGGCGAGGAGTTCGTCCGCCGCACGGCCGAGGTGTTCGCCGCAAACGGCATCAAGACCTATGTTTACCCTCGTATCGAGCCGACCCCGTGTGTTTCGTGGGCTGTTCGCGACCTGTCCTGCTCGGGTGGCGTTTGCATGACCGCGAGCCATAACCCCGCACCGTACAACGGCTACAAGGCCTATGGCCCCGACGGCTGCCAGATCGCAACCGAGGCGGCCGATGCCATCAGCGCCGCCATAGCCAATGTCGACACGTTCAAGGACGTAAAGATCCTCGACTTCGACGAAGCCATCGAAAAGGGGCTTGTCGAGTGGATCGAAGAGGCTGTGCTCGACCGCTTCATCGACGCTGTCGAGGCGTGCTCGGTGGCACGTCCCCAAGACGAGGGGCTTCCGCTGAAGCTGGTGTACACGCCGCTCAACGGCACCGGCTTGGAGTGCGTGAGCCGCATCCTCGAACGGGTGGGCGTCACCGACGTGACGGTCGTGCCCGAGCAGGCCGAGCCGGACGGAAACTTCCCGACGTGCCCGTATCCGAACCCCGAGATTCGCGAGGCGCTGCAGAAGGGCATCGACCTGTGCGAAGTAGTGCACCCCGACTTGCTGGTCGCCACCGACCCCGACGCCGACCGCATGGGCATCGCCGTGAAGGATGGCGATGACTACCTGCTGCTGACCGGCAACGAGACCGGCGTGCTGCTGCTCGACTACTGCGCGCGCATGGTTGGCGACACGCAGGGCGCCGAGGCCCTGAAGCGCAAGGTCGCCGTCACCACGATCGTGTCATCGGTCATGGTCGACGCCGTTGCCGCCCAGTACGGTTTCGAGGTGCGCCGCGTGCTGACCGGCTTCAAGTACATCGGCGGCATTATCGGCGAACTTGAGGCGGAAGGCGAAGCCGACCGTTACCTGTTCGGGTTCGAGGAGAGCTACGGGTACCTGAACGGCACGCACGTGCGCGACAAGGACGCTGTCGATGCGAGCATGCTCGTTTGCCAGATGGCCCAGTACTACAAGGCGCAGGGAATGAACCTGGCCGACGCCATGCGTGCGCTGTACGAGAAGCATGGGTACTTCCTGAACAAGACGCTCTCCTTCAGCTTCCCCGGCGTCGAGGGCGGAGAACGCATGACGGCCCTGATGAAGGGCCTGCGCGAGGAGCCGCCTGCGGCGTTTGCCGGCTGCGCGGTGGAAGGCTGCATCGACTACGCGACAGGCGTGAACGGCCTGCCTGCCGCAAACGTCGTGGAGTTCGACCTCGAGGGCGGCAACAAGGTGATCTTCCGCCCGAGCGGCACCGAGCCCAAGGTCAAAGCCTACCTGTTCTCGAAGCGCGAGACGCGCGAGGCGGCCGAGCAGCTGCTGGCCGACCTGGAAGCCGAAGTCAGCGAGCTCATGCAGTAAGAGTTCCGACAAGAGTCGTTTGGCGAAAAGAATCACCGAAGGGCGCCCGCATCAAAGCGGGCGCCTTTTTCGCGCCCCGTGATGAACTGCTCGGCACTTCATCACGCCTTCTGTCATTCTGAGGGCGAAGCCCGAAGAATCTCCGATGCGGGCATCCAGGTGAACCGCTTCGCACTGACAAGAAAGGAACCCGGCGCAGCGCCCGAGCTGCTGCCAGCCGCTCATAGGGCGAGGCTTTGGTCAGTCTGCGCATCGGCCGCCTCTTCAATGGTTTCATCAAGGCATGTTGGTGTTCTTGGGAGTCAACAGCTCCAGCGGCGAAACGCAGAGCGCGGCCCCGAGGCGTTCCACATATGAAAGCCTGACATCAGATTCGCCTTTCTCGATTTTCATCAGGAGAGGCCTGCAAATGCCGCTTATGCGGGCAAGGGTGGTTATGCTCAGTTGTTGTTCGGATCGAATGTCGCGAACATTGCGGCCAAACACTCGGCTCAGCTCGCCTTGGCGAGATGGCGGAACACCAATCGAGTGGTATGCAATACGGGACATGCTCTTATCGTAATGGGTAAAAGTTGGCGATTATGACTTGTAAGTCATGCTCCCATGTGGGGAGGATGATGGGGATAAAACGAAAAAGTGCTGCTCCTATGACCGTTTTATGGTGTCTATCGTCCAATGATAAAATTACCTTTCAGACCCAAACGCCGCGTTGAAGCACAATTTCAAGGGGAGAGTTCATGGCGAAGAAGAAGGGTAACCATAGCGAAAACGTGCCAGAAGGCGCCTCGCCGGAGCCCGGCGGGTTCGTACCCGCCTCTTACCACCAAACGAATAAGAAGGGAAGCGGCTCTCAGGCCGGCCAACCTGTCGTTAACGGCACGTATGCCCAATACTCGCGCGATAACATGCACTACAAAAGCGAGGAAACGGGCATGTCGCGGGGTAAGAAGATCGCCATTGCCGTTATCGTGGTCGCCTTGCTCGCCGCCGTTACCGCCTTGGGGCTTTACGTTTACAAAGAAGCTCAGAAACAGGCAATCAATGAAGATCTGCGGCTTTCCCAGGAAGAGGAGCTCAAGGTTCAAGAGGTCCTGACGCAGAAGTCCGAAGAGGCGAAGAACGTCTTCGACGAGCCTTTCACCGTTCTGCTGCTGGGTTCGGATGCCCGTGCCGACGATCCCGACATGGGCGCGCGTACCGACACCATCATCCTCGTTCGGGTCGATCCCACGATTAACAGGGTGTCCATGGTGTCCATCCCGCGTGATACGCGCATCGAGATAGAGGGCCAGGGCGTGCAGAAGTTCAATGCAGCCTACACCTATGGCGGCCCAAGCGGTACCATCGCCGCCGTGAAGGACCTAACAGGCGTTGATATCGACCATTATGCCGAAATCAACTTCGAAGGGCTGGTCGGTCTCGTAGACGCAATCGGCGGTATTGATGTCGAGGTTGACGAGGAAATCAACGACGAGGACGCTGGAGGCCACATCGACAAGGGCAAACAGCATCTCGACGGAGAGCATGCCCTCATTCTCGCGCGAAGCCGCGCGTATGTCGACGGGGACTACACGCGACAGGTGAATCAGCGCAAGGTCATCATGGCCATCATCAACAAGGCGCTCACCGCTCCGGCCACCGAACTTTCGGGGCTCATCAAGGCATCTACGAAGTTCCTGAAAACCGACAAAGGCATCGACTTCGATTTTATCTACGATTTGGCTGACCATATTCGTCACAACAACGATTATCCCGTCGAGATTTTCACGGCGTCGCTTCCTTCGAGTACGGCAACCATCGATCAAGTCTCCTACGTCATTGCCGATACGGCTGGCGTCAAGGAAATGATGAAGATGTTCATGGCTGGCAAGGATGTGAGCAAGGGCGTAACCGAGTCGAGCATCAACGAGGACATCATCGCGGCGAACGGCGGCCGTCCGCTTGAATCGAACACCGGTGCCGTCGGTCCCACTTACAGCGAAGATGGAGATTACGTCATTGACGAAGTCGACTACAACACGTCACCCGAGCTGTATGAAGAGGACTACGAGCAAAACGGGCAGAATGATGTCGGGGACGGAGAGTCTGTTGACTACTCTATCGAAGAAGGCGAAAACGGCGAAGCCGAAAACGTAGAGGAGTAGAGCCCTCGAGGAGTCCCGCAAGAATCGCGGTCCATCTGATACAACTAAGAGCGCCCTGGTCAACTGACCGGGGCGCTCGCATAGCTAGCTTCGGTACCCGTCGGGATTGCCAGATTGCCAGCGCCAGCTATCGGCGCACATGCGGTCGAGATCGTATTCGGCGACCCATCCAAGCTCATCGCGGGCCTTGTTGCACGCCGCGTAGTTCTCGGCGATATCGCCCGATCGGCGGGGCTTGATCTCGTAGGGGATGTCGTGCCCGCAGGCGCGGCCGTAGGCGCGGATGACGTCGAGGACGCTCGATCCCGTACCCGTTCCCAAGTTGAAGATGCCGACGCCGCGGCGCGTGCCGTCCTCTGCCGGCGTACCTGCCATCGAGCCAATTCCCAGCGGCCTCCCGGTTCCGACCAGGCCCGCCATCCAGCGCAGTGCAGCCACGTGCCCGCGGGCGAGGTCGACGACGTGGATGTAGTCGCGCACGCCCGTTCCATCGGGGGTGGGGTAATCGTCGCCGAAAACGCCGACAGCAGCGAGCTTTCCGACGGCTACCTGGGCCACATAGGGCACCAAGTTGTTCGGGATGCCTTTTGGGTCCTCGCCGATGAGCCCGGATTCATGCGCTCCGATGGGGTTGAAGTAGCGGAGCAGCACAACGTTCCACTCGGGATCGCCCACGTACAAATCGCTTAGGATCTGCTCGAGCATCGACTTGGTCTGGCCATAAGGGTTGGTCGGCGTATGCTTCGGACAATCCTCGGTTATGGGGACGAACTCCGGCTCGCCGTAGACGGTGGCGCTGCTCGAGAACACGATGTTCTTGCAGTCGTGCTGGCGCGCGACGTCGCACAGCACCAGTGTGCCGGCGATGTTGTTCCAGTAGTACTCGAGCGGCTTGACGACGCTTTCGCCAACCGCCTTGAAGCCTGCGAAATGGATTATCGCGTCTATCTCGTAGTTTGCGAACACGTCTTGGAGTGCGTCACGGTCGAGGATGGAGGCCTTCACAAACGAAAGGCGCGACTCGTCAACGCCTGTGATCTTGCGGATGCGCTCCACGGCGATTTCCGATGAGTTGGAAAGGTCGTCCACGATGACGACGTTGTAGCCTGCGTCAATGAGCTCGACGCAGGTGTGACTGCCGATGAATCCCGCTCCGCCGGTGACGAGAACGGTCGTGTTCTCGGTGGGTTTCGCCAAGTTCCTGTTTGCCATAGGTCCTCGCTTTCACAGGGTTCGCCGTTCGGTTGGCGATGTTCAGGATACTATGCAACCTTTCGATTGGGCAAATCGAGACCGTTCAGGCGCCATGCGCTAGCGCCAGCGGGTGAGCCTGCGCTCCAAGAGGTCGAAGATCGCATAGAGCACGAGGCCCAGCAACGCCAAGGCGATGATCCCGGCGAACATGCGCGGGTAGTTCACCATCGACCATGATTGCATGATGAAATAGCCCAGCCCGGTGGAGCCCGCCATGGCCTCGGCTATGAACAGGACCGCGATGGCGGTTCCCACGCCGATGCGCAGCGACGTGAAGACGGCGGGAAGCGTGGCGGGCACATAGACGTGCCGGTATTCGTCCCAGGCAGAACCGCCAAGCGCCCTGACCGAGATGAGGGCGCTTTCGGGCACTGCCTTCACCGCGTCGCGCACTGCGACGAGCACCTGGAAGAAAACCGTCAGGGAGATGAGGACGATCTTGGGAGCGTCGGCCAGCCCGAACAGGACCAGCAAGATGGGGAGCAGCACCACTTTCGGGATGGGGTACAGCAGGTACAGAACCGGGGCGAACAGCCTGTCGAGGACGCGCGAGCGGGTGCAAAGCTGCGCGATGGGCACGGCCAGAAGCGTCCCGATCAGCAACGACGCCACCACGCGGTACGCGCTGGTCCAGAAGAACGGGATGAGCACGTCCATGTTGGACCCGAGGACCTCGACGGTTTGCGCAGGCGTGGGAAGTGCGGGGGAATTGACAGCCAGGGCTGTAATCCACCAGCCAGCCACGATGAACGCCACGGCAAACACGTAACCGCCAACTTTGGAGAGCATGGACCCCTTCACGACGTCACCGCCCCTTCTTGTCGGCGGCGGCTTGCGGTTCAGGCGGGTTTGCCCCCGTCGCCTCTCCGGCGCTCTCGGCAAGGGCACTGCGAACCTCGTTGCACTGGTTCGCGAACTGCGCGGAGTCGCGCCAGCCGTCTTCACCCACATGGGGGTTGGCGATGTCGGCCTTGAGGGTGGCGGGGCGCGGGCTGAAGACGAGAATCCGCTCGCCCAAATACACCGCCTCCTCGATCGAATGAGTCACAAGCATTTGCGTGTGCCCGCGTTCGCGCCACAGGTCAAGCAGCACGTCCTGCAGCGACTCGCGCAACAGGGCGTCCACCGCCGAAAGCGGCTCGTCCATGAGCAGCAGGTCTGCATCCATGGCCAAGGCGCGCGCCAGGGCGAGGCGTTGGCGCATGCCGCCCGAGAGCTCCTTGGGATAGGCGGCCTCGAAGCCTTCGAGGCCCACCTGGGACAAGGCATCCTTCGCATGCTGCAGCGCCTGGTCTTTGGGCACTTTGCGGATGGCGAGGCCGAGAACCGCGTTCTGTAGCACGGTCTTCCAGGGCAGCAAACCGAGGTCTTGCGGGATGAGAGCCGTCTCTTGACGCGGCTTTCCAACGGGCATCCCGTTCACGAGGACGTCGCCTTCCGAGGGCGAGAGCATGCCCGATGCGAGGCGCAGGGTGGTGGACTTGCCGCATCCAGACGGCCCGATGAGCGCCACGGATTCGCCTGGGCGAACGGTTACGCTCAGGTCGCGCAGCGCACGCAGGCGTTCCGGCCCGTCCTCGAAGACGAGACCCGCGTGGATGAATTCAAGTTGGGCGCCGCAGTTACTCATGATGAGCAAATCATATCATGCGCATTATTACTTGATATGACCGAGGAAGTCCTTCGTGCGGTCGTGCTTGGGGTGATCGAACACTTCCGTCGGCGTTCCCTCTTCGACGATCACGCCCTCCTCCATGAAGATGACGCGGTCGGCAACCTCGCGCGCAAAGCCCATCTCGTGCGTTACGACCACCATGGTCATGCCCGCCTCGGCAAGGCTGCGCATGACGTCGAGGACGCCGCGGACGAGCTCGGGGTCGAGCGCCGATGTGGCCTCGTCGAAGAGCATGACGTGCGGGTCCATCGCAAGGGCGCGGGCGATGGCGACGCGCTGCTGTTGGCCGCCGGAGAGCTGTGCGGGAAGGAACTCGGCGCGGTCGGCGAGGCCTACGCGGGAAAGCTGTTCGATGGCGATACGCTCGGCCTCGGCGGCGGAGCGCTTGAGCACCTTGCGCTGCGCCAACATGACGTTCTTCTTGGCCGACAGGTGCGGGAACAGGTTGAACTGCTGGAACACCATGCCCACGTGCTCGCGCAGCTTGTCGACGTTCGTGTTGGGGCCGGTGATCTCCTGGCCTTCTATGAATATGTGACCGCCCGTCGGCTTCTCGAGCAGGTTGATGCAGCGAAGCATCGTAGATTTACCCGAGCCCGAAGGTCCGAGCACGACGACGACCTCGCCGCGTTTGACGTCGACGTTCACGTCGCGCAAGACTTCCGTCTCGCCAAAGGACTTCGAAAGGTGCTGAATGCTCACCATGATGTCGGAGTCGGCCACGACTATCCCTTTCCAACGAGGAAGCTGCTCAGGCGCTGGTTTTCGAACGCGGATGATGTCCGGATGCCGTTGCCCCGTGCAGTACCATGCGATTTCGTATTCGAGTATTTTAATATAGTGTAGCGGACTTTTTCAGAAGGGCGGGAAGATGACGTCGCTCAACGACATGCATTGCCATCTCGGGTTCATGACGAACGGCGAGCAAGTTGCCGTAGATGCGTGCGATGCCGGCACGCTGCTGTTCTGCAACACAGTCAGTCCCGGCGAATGGGCCGATGCACGCAAGCGATTCGCGGGCTTCCAGAACGTCATCGTCGGCTTCGGCATGCATCCTTGGTGGGTCGTTGGGGGCAATCTGGTTTCCAGGGGCTCTAAGGAGAGGGGCGAAAGCCAGCGGGCTGCGCGAAAGCAGCTGCTGGAACGTGCGCGGAACAGGGATGTGTGCGAAAACCCGCAAGCCGAGCTCCAGCGCGCCGACGTGCTTTCGCTGCTTGAAGAGCATGAACCGCGCATCATAGGGGAAATCGGCCTCGACTTCGGGTGGAGCCATGCGGATTCCTACGTCGAACAGCTGAACATGTTCTCGGCGATTGCCTCTTGGGCAGCTGGGAAAGGGGGGCGGCTCCTGTCGATTCATTCCGTCAGGGCGGCTGCGGAAACCTTCGAAATCCTCGAGGATGCCGGTGCCATGCACTCCTGCGCCTGCGTTTTCCATTGGTTCACCGGCCCGAGCGACCTGCTGAAACGTGCCGTTAAGGCCGGCTGCCTCTTCTCGTGCGGCCCGCGGATGCTCGCCACGGGAAAAGGGCGCGAGTACGTGAAGGCGATTCCCGGCAAGCAGATCCTCCTCGAAACCGACGCGCCTCCCGAGCAAGGCGTCCCCTACTCCTTCGCCGAGCTGCGCTCCGAGCTCGAGTCCGTTGCGGCTTCGATTGCCGCCATCAAAGGCGAAGGCGTGCTCGACACGATAGCCGAGACCTCAAAGGCGCTCCTCAACACGTAAACCCCACAAAGACGCGCAGCGTTACTGGATCAAGAGAACAGAGAAGGAAATAGAATACTTATTCGGCCTTGATCCCGTCCGGACGCCCCGACGCTGTTTCGCGGGCTGCGACAAGCGCAGGCGCGGCCACAGCGAAGTGTCCGACGAGGCCTCCTGAGCGCCTCCGGACAACCGCGCGCATAAGAAGGCGGCAACACCCGCAAGCGCGGGGGATATCGAGGCGCACTGCCAGTTAGTCGCTCTGGATGCCGCCTTCTATTAGCGCGGTTGGGAGGAGGAAAAAAGCGAAGCGGCCTCGGAGGGCACTTCGCGGCGGGCGTGCCGGAACGTAGGAGCGGTTAGCCCGCGCTTAAGCGGAGGGGTGTGCGGGCGGGGTTGAGTAAGTGAACGGGTTTTGAGTTACGCGAGCGTCTTCAGCACAGCCCATGCTTTCTGTTTTCCCACGTCGGTTTGGAGCAACGTGTTCAAGTCGCGGAAGACCGCGGTGGGCTTTCCGAACGTGCGGGCGGCAGAGTCGTTGGGAAACGCGGTGCGGTAAGCGGAGGCCAGCAGGTCGGCGCTGCGGCGGTCCGTCACGATGATGCGCAGCGGGTCCAGGCCTTCGACGAGGAGGAAGAGCGATTGCGCGTCAAGGGGGATGTCGGCGCCTTCGATGTCCTGGTCGAAGGGGAGCAGGGTGGCAAACGTGCAGGCGTTTTCGCCATAGCCCAGGGCAGCGAGGGATTTGACGATGGCGTTGCGCACCGCATCCGACGGGGCGGTCTCGCCCAAAGCGAGGGCCACGCAGGCGCCTGGCGTCACATCGCCCTCAAGGTAATCTCCGAACAGCTCGGAGATTTCGACCGCTCCAGCCTCGAATATGTTACTTTGTGCAAGATTCTTCACACTTTGCCTCAAAACGGTGTATCGTTCGTACATGAACATGATACCAGCGTCACGGCAGCAGGAGAAATCGTTCGAAGGCATCCTGCAAACTGGCGAGCACATGCAAGAAGGAAGGAATCGAGATGTGCACTAATGGAGTCAATACCGGTCAATTCGAACAGATGATGTCGCAGATCGACGACCATATCGCCCTCGAGCGCCGCTGGGTGCACCGCCTTGCCCATCAGGCAGGCGATGCGGGCTTTGCAACGGTCGACGACAAGCTTCACTCGGTTCAGGAGCTGCTCGACGAGGCGCGCGCCCTCATCAACGACGCGAAGGACGCCCTCGAAGAGGATGCGGCCGAAAGCTCCGGCGTCACGGTCAATCTCGTATAGGACCCTCGCAATGCTCGATCAAATCAACGCTGACCAGCTCGTACGATTCTCCGTCGCGATGCCGGAGAGCCTCCTCATGAGCTTCGACGAGTTCGTGGCGCGGCGCGGCGTCGCGAAAAACCGCAGCGAAGTCGTGCGCGACCTGGTGCGCGACGCGCTCGTGCGCGATCAGAGCGAGGAGGTGGGAACCGAGGTCGTCGGCACGCTGACCATCGTGTTCAACCACCATGCATCTGATGTGCAGGAGACCCTTCACGCTATTCAGCATGCGTACCTGGGCATCGTCGTGTCATCCCTGCATGTTCACCTTGACGAGGGGAATTGCCTCGAGGTCATCATCCTCAGGGGCGAGACGACCGACGTGCGCCTCGTCGCCGACCGGATTGCGGGCACGAAAGGTGTCAAGCATAGCGGCCTGGTGATTACGACCGCCAATCAAATGCGCTGATGAGCCTGGCAAGAGGCCAGATACCCGTCAGGCTATTTAGGTGAGCCGAAGCAAGCATCCCGCTGCTTCGGCTCTCAGCTGAACGCTATCAATTCACAGGAATATGGAGGACGTTCTCGTGGATGAGAAAGTGCTGTTGGGCCACGGTAGTGGCGGCACGATGATGAAACGCATAATCGAAGAGGTGTTCTTCGACGCTTATGCGGGAGACGAGCTGTTGCAAGGCGACGATGCGGCCGTGCTGCCGGTTCCGCCAGCCGGCTCGCGCCTCTCGTTCTCGACCGACAGCTTCGTCGTCTCGCCCCATTTCTTCCCCGGCGGCGATATCGGCCGCCTCGCCGTTTGTGGCACGGTTAACGACGTCGCCACGAGCGGTGCCAAGCCCCTCTATCTCAGCTGCGGTTTCATACTCGAAGAGGGCTATCCGATCGCCGATTTGCGCCGGATTTGCGCGAGCATGGCCGATGCGGCGCGCGAGGCCGGGGTGTCTCTCGTCACGGGTGACACCAAGGTGGTGAACCGTGGTCATGGCGATGGCGTGTTCATAAACACGAGCGGCGTCGGGGTGCTTCCCGAAGGCGTGGACCTGGGCGGCTCGAAATGCCAGCCGGGCGATGCAGTGCTCGTCAGCGGCACGTTGGGAGACCACGGCATCACGATCATGAGCTGCAGGGAGTCGCTGTCGTTCTCGGCAGATGTGAAATCGGATGCAGCGCCCCTCAACCATCTCATCGCGGACGTGATGGCGGCCGCTTCGGGCGTGCGGTGTTTCCGCGACCCCACGCGAGGCGGTTTGGCGTCGACCCTCAACGAATTGGCAAGCCAGTCGGTCGTGACGATCGAGGTGGAAGAGGAGAAGATCCCCATCCGCGATTCGGTGCGCGGCGCCTGCGACATGCTTGGCTACGACCCTTTGCAAGTCGCCAATGAGGGCAAGATGGTGTGTGTTGTCGCAGCCGACCAGGCGCAAGCCGCCCTCGAGGCGATGAGATCCAACCGATACGGCGCAGATGCGGCCATCATCGGCACCGTGGCCACCGCCCATCCCGACAGAGGACCGTCGGTGTTCGTGCGCAACGCGTTTGGCGGCCGTCGAATCCTGGACATGCTCGTGGGAGAACAGCTTCCACGCATCTGCTAGGGCAATGGCATCGAAAGGCGTGCTGAAGTGCCGGGCGGTTCGTCATGCCTTGAGTCTGTCATCCTGAGGGCGAAGCCCGAAGGTTCCCCGCGAAGCGATCATTCGGGTGGACCGCTTCGCGGGGATTACTCGCTGCGCTCGGAATGACAGAGGGGTGGGCGTGTTGAAGGAGCGGGTTGTTTGACATGCTCTGGCATACCAGGCGTGCCAAACAACCCGGTCCTTCAACACGCCCGCTTGCGGATGCCTTCTCCAGGATGATGGGTTGAACCCGTTCCCATCCATTCTCATCCATCGTCTTCAAATGTGGGACATGTGTCCGCTTGGTTACGTTGCGTTGTAAAACGTGAGGAGTAAGCGTATCCATTTTGCGAACGAGCCCGATTGTTGTATAGGATGCTATGAGCTGGGTCGCGCACTTTGAGGGCGGTCTGGTTGTTTGCAGGACGAAAGCACTTGATTCAGGGGCAGCGCATTTGCGTCAACCTGGCATCGCCGACCGTAAGGAGACATAATGGCAGGCGAAAACGACGAGCGTTTGACAACTGATGCCGATGTTAAGGCGTCTGAGCAGGCCGTAGAAGAATCCGACGCCAAGCTCGAAACCCTTGAAGAGCAGGCTGGGCAAGCAGACGCAGAGAAAGCTGCACAGGTCGAGCAGGAAGCACCCATTCCGGCCGAACCGGAAGCAAATACGAAATCAGGGGCCGCCGAGGAGGCGCCTGTGCCGGCCAAGGTCGAAGCGCCCGCTGCAGACGATACCGATCCGGAGGATAAGCCTGAAGGCATCGGCAACATCATCGCCATTGCCGTCATAGCCCTTATCTTCGGGTTGTTGCTGTGCCTTCCCGCAACGATGGGCTCAGCCGGCTCAGCTTCCGGCAAAGCCGGATACGACACGTCAGGCGGAGTGGCGGCGACCTTCAACGGTGTCGAGATAGGTGAGAACGACGTCACCGACTTCGTTGTCAATTTCCGCAAATCACAAGGACTTGAGGATGAAGCCGCTTGGGGCGAGTGGATGGTCAGCTACGGCTACACCCCCGAAAGCCTTCGCAATGACACCGTCAATTACTTCGTCCAAAAAGAAATGCTCGTCCAAGCCGCAAAAGAGAACGACATCGAGGTAGGCGAGAAAGATGTCGAGGACCGTTTTGCGGAGTACGTAGCGCAGGCAGGTGGCGAGGAGGCCCTGAAGGGATATCTCGAGCAAAATGGCCTGAGCCTCGAATCGTACAAGGAGAACATCCGTTATGGCTTGTTGCAGGAAGCTCTGGCAGACAAAGTGGTGACGGATGCCGAGAAGGCAGACGACGAGACCGTTCTTCAAGTTCTGAAGATTTACTATTCCGATCAGGTTCCTGCAGACGCAACCTCTCTTGACGGAATCGACGAGAGCCTGGTGACCCAGGTACGTAACCTCATCGGGGATTCATTGAAGCAGGAGGCGTTTTCCAAGTGGCTTGCCGACTATGAGGCTAAGGCAGATATCGTCGTGAACGATATGCCCAAGGGCCTGCCATACGATATTGACCTCGAGTCATACCAGGGCCCTGAGGATAATCTGATGTCCTCGGAGGATGAACTTGCGCTCGACGAAGGGGACGACGCCAATCTTGTTATCGACGAAGAGGGCGATGCTGATCTCGGGTCCGATGCCGCTAGCGAGAAAAGCTCCAGCAAGTAAGCGGATGAGCCAGGGTTTTTCGATTCTGAGTACGTCTTGCTAGCGCTGCGGAAGAGTAGTCGTAGCCGAAAAATGCAAATACGTACTTGCAATCAGAGGAAGTAATGGTATCTTGCCGCACAGGGATACTATTGGGAGGATCGGGAACTAACCGTTTTGAAAGGGGTCATCATGGCTCATCCTGTTATTGACGCTGACGAGTGCATCGGTTGTGGTATCTGCGTCGATGCTTGTCCTCAAGAGGTGCTCGAGGTTATTGGGGGCAGCGCCGAGGTGGCAAACGAAGATGCATGCATCGCCTGCGGTGAGTGCGTGGAGGAATGCCCCATGGGTGCTATCCCCGAAATCATCGAAGACTAGCTCTTGCGTCAAAAGAAGCCCGAAGGGGGTCGGCATTTGCCGGCCCCCTTTTGTATGTTAGATCGCAGCGTGCCATGCGCTTCGGCTTATAGGAACAAAGGTGGAGTTAAAGGACATAAGTGTGTCCTATGAAGGGGTGTTGACGCAGTTCAACACCCCTTTCTCATGTCAAAAAGTCGATTGGCCCGACTTTTCACTCAGACAAAAAGTGTGTATGGATTGACGTTCAATTTGCAGATAGATGGTTAAAATGAAGCCGTCAAACCTGTCTTCGCCATGATTCTCGCAGCAAGGCGTGCACTTCGCCCAAATCTTTGCATTGGGGATAACTCGTGCAAGAAAAGAGGGGAAGTGCACGGCATCTTGGCCGTTAAACGAGCCTTTTCACGTGCACTTCCCCATAATTCTTGCAGGAAGACGTGCACTTCGCCTAAATCCTTGCACGAAATCGAGTTGTTGCAAGCATTTAGGGGAAGTGCACGTCATACAGCGCCCATAACAAAGCTTTTCGCTGGCTGCACAAGTCTTTTCGGGAAAGATTGTAACGAGATTATGACATGAGAATAAGATAACTTGACATGAGATGACTAAGATTTTATTGTTACAGACAACGCAAGCAGAATGCTGTGCACTGTTATAGGTAACAAAGTCCGCAAAGGAATGAGAGGTACAGGAAATGGCGAAGATCTTAGGCATCGACTTGGGCACCACCAACTCGGCGATGGCAGTAATGGAGGGCTCGGAGCCAGAAATTCTGGTCAACGCCGAAGGTGACCGCACCACGCCTTCCGTCGAGGGCTTCCGCAAGGACGGCGAGCGCGTCGTCGGCAAGGCCGCGAAGAACCAGGCGGTCACGAACCCGGAGAACACGGTCAGCTCCATCAAGCGTTTCATCGGCCGCTCTTACAACGAGACCGCCGAAGAGCGCAAGACCGTCTCGTACAACGTCAAGGCCGGCAAGGACGGCCGTGCCGTCGTCGACATCGAAGGCAAGGACTACACGCCTGAGGAAATCTCGGCCATGGTCCTGCAGAAGATGAAGAACGACGCCGAGAAGCAGCTGGGCGGCCCCATCACCCAGGCCGTCATCACGGTCCCGGCGTACTTCAACGATGCACAGCGTCAGGCGACGAAGGACGCGGGCAAGATCGCGGGCCTCGAGGTTCTGCGCATCATCAACGAGCCCACAGCAGCGGCGCTGGCTTACGGCTTGGACAAGACGAACAAGGACGAGAAGATCCTCGTCTTCGACCTGGGCGGCGGTACCTTCGACGTCTCCGTCCTCGAGCTGGGCGACGGCGTCTTCGAGGTTGCCTCCACCGCTGGCGACAACCACCTGGGCGGCGACGACTGGGATCAGCGCGTCATCGATTGGCTGGCCGACAAGTTCCAGGCTGAAAACGGCATCGACCTGCGTGCAGACAAGATGGCCCTGCAGCGTTTGAAGGAAGCCTCCGAGAAGGCGAAGATCGAGCTCTCCTCGACTTCCCAGACCAACATCAACCTGCCGTTCATCACGGCTGACGCTTCCGGCCCGAAGCACCTGGACTACACGCTGACCCGCGCCGAGTTCGAGCGCATCACCAAGGACCTGCTGGACCGTTGCCGCAAGCCTGTCGAGCAGGCGCTGGCCGACGCCGGTTACTCCTCGAGCCAGATCGACGAGGTCATCCTGGTCGGCGGCTCCACCCGTATGCCGGCTGTCCAAGACCTGGTCAAGAACATGACGGGCAAGCAGCCGAACATGTCGGTCAACCCGGACGAGGTCGTGGCCATGGGCGCTGCGGTTCAGGGCGGCGTGCTCTCCGGCGACGTCGAGGGCATCCTGCTTCTGGACGTCACCCCGCTGTCGCTG
>JAFRGA010000045.1 GCA_017434045.1 Eggerthellaceae bacterium | reverse complement strand
TCGGCGGGGCCTTCCGGCCCGCCCGCCGCCTCGCCTGTCGCGCAAGCGGCGAGTTGTTATACTACCCTCCCCCCGCCCCGCGGTCAAGGAAAAAATGGCGGATTGGGGAGTCTACACAAAGCTACCAAATCTGTAAATATACTTAGATTTTGGCCTCGGTCTTCCCTACATAATGTTGTATGTAATCGTTTCCAAAACACAAGGGGCGCTTGCAAAGCACCGCTCAGAAACGTTATGAATGTGGAAAAGGGTCTGACCCTTTGCCACATTCATAATAAACAGCCGGGCGCCTTTCCTGGCGCCCGGTTGTCGGTATGCGATCTATGTACGTCAGCGCCATGGATGAAAGGCGAAACCCTCTTGGCCGCCCCGTTATCAGACGAGCTTGACGTACTTGCGCTTGCCCACTTGAAGCGTGGCGCCCTTCAGGAGGTCGGGCTCCACATTGTAGGACTTGGCGGCAACTGGCTCGCCGTTGACCTTCACGCCGCCACCGTCGATGAGGCGACGACCCTCCCCGGCGCTTCCCGCAAGGCCTGCATCGGCAAGCAGCTTGGCCAAATAAACCTTCCCCTCGTCGTTCGGAGTCAAATCGGCGGCGAATTCGGGGATGTCGTCGGGTATCTCGTGCTTCTTGAAAACGAGGTCGAACTGCTCTTCAGCAGCTTTCGCCTGACTCTCGTCGTAATATGCTTCCACGATGTTGCGTGCGAGCGCCCTCTTCACCTTGTTAGGATGCAGCTCGTCGGCGGCCAGGCCACGCTCGATCTCGTCGATCTCGTCCACCGGCACCGTCGAGGCTAGACGGTAGTACTTCACCATGAGCTCGTCGGGGATCGACATTACCTTGCCGAACATGTCGGCAGGTTCATCGGTTACGCCGATGTAGTTGCCGTAGGACTTGGACATCTTCTGGACGCCGTCGGTGCCCTCGAGCAGGGGAAGCGTCAGGCAAACCTGCGGCTCCATGCCCATCTTCTCCATAAGCTCACGGCCGGCGAGCAGGTTGAACAGCTGGTCAGAGCCGCCAAGCTCGACGTCAGCCTTGATGACGACCGAGTCGTAGGCCTGCATGATGGGATACAGGAACTCGTGCACGGCAATGGGCTGATTGTTGGTGTAGCGCTTCTGGAAATCGTCGCGTTCCAGAATGCGGGCCACCGTGAACTTGCCCGTGATGCCCAGCAAATCCTCGAGCTTGAGTTCGAGCAGCCACTCCGAGTTGTAGACGAGCGTCGTCTTCTCGGGATCGAGGATCTTGAACGCCTGGTCGACGTAGGTTTGCGCGTTGTGCTTCACCTGTTCGGCGGTGAGCTGGGGGCGTGTGGAGTTTCGCCCCGAAGGGTCGCCTATGAGCGCCGTGCCGTCGCCGATGATGAGCGTGACCTGATGGCCCAGGTCTTGGAATTGGCGCAGCTTGCGCAGGGGAACCGCATGACCGATGTGGATGTCGGGGGCAGTGGGGTCCACTCCCAGCTTGATGTTGAGGGGGGTGCCGCGCTTGAGTTTCTCCAAAAGCGCGCTTTCCGGGACAATCCGATCGACGCCCGAGGCGATGATGTGTAGTTGCTCTTCTGCAGGAAGCATTGCCGAACCTTTCTTACTTTATATATATGTATGCAACGCGAGATTGTATCACGACACGCCACGGAACAGATGGCCTGTCGTGGTGCCAGGACGCTTGCCGATTGCGCGATGCTCCGACAGCGCGAGGTCTCGGGCCCGCTTGGCCCGTCCTACGGCGTCGGATGTCTCTTTCTTATCCATTAACGTCGCGTCAACCATGATGGCGTCGATGCCTATGTCGACGAGGTCGACGACGTTCTGGGCGATGTCGAGCTGCACCCCGTTGTACAGGTGGCTTCGCCCGATCAAGTCCGTGACCACGGGAAACTCGAAACCCTTGCGGTCGACGAGCCGATGCGCGGCGGACCTCCTCGGGCACGTTTCACACTGTTCGTTGCAGGGACCTTGGCTCATGAGCAGGCAGTGTTCGGTAATCATGAGCTCCTGCGCCCCGATAACGACAAGGCCGAGCGGCACGGGGGAAACGAATGCGAGCTCGTCGATTTGGCCAAGCGTCAGCTCCGGCGACAGCCAGATGCGGGACACTCCCATCTCCGCGAGCTCGACGAGGGACGCCTTGTTCATCACAGGTACATGAGGGCCCACTTCAACACGGGCTCCGCACGAAAGCGCCCTGATGCACGAGGCGAGGCTGTCGACGAAGACGGTCTTTCCCTCGCGCACGTAATCCCAGTAGTCGAACGGCAGCTCGTACTCGCGGGTCGAGGGCAGAGGATCGTGGTCGATCGTCGGAAGCGCCATGATGCATTGCTTCGGATAACCGGCCTGTTCAGGACCGTCTTGACGTACGCCTGCAAGCTGCGCTTGACCCCGCCTGAAGTTCAGGACGGGAACGTAGAGGGCTTCGGCGCCCGCCTTCTTGGCGGCTCGAGCGCAAGCCGGGTTCGTCGCCCAGGCTACTACCTGGCAAGAGCGCTTGCCCTTCGATGGCGAAGCATCGGCTTTCGCACGCGCCGAAACCTTGCCAACTACATGTCCCGCGTAATCGGCGAGCATGTTCGCCTTCAACGTTTCGAGCGCTTCGGCGCGAAGATGATGAAGCTCTGAAAAGCCCAGGCCAACTCCGTCTTGAAGCTCAACGTCCAGCTCTCGCAGAACGAAGGGGGTGTTTCCGAGCCTATCGACGTGGTCGCGGACATCCTGCTCGGAAATTGCACGGGTCCGGGCAGGTTCCACGGAAGCGCCTGAAGCCTCGCCTTCGAACACGCGGCCCTGGGCGCCCGTTGCCGTGAAGCGCACTTGCGCAGGCTGCCCCAAGCGCAGGCGAACGTGCCCGTCAACGCTGACGCGTGGAGCGAATTCGTCGTCTTCGAACGCGGTCATGGCGTTGCGCACGCGAAACACGCGATCGCCCTTGCTCACGCGCTGGTCGACGGGTATGCGCACGGCACCCTGGTCCGCCTTGCCAAGCTCGGGCACCGTGGCCGCGAAATGGCCCTTGTTCGTCCAGAACTCCACGATATCGCCCGCATTCAGCGGCACTTCGGCCGTCACATAGGCGAGCCCCTCTTCTGTGCGCGCAACGCGGCCGACGAAAACGCCTCGATTGTTCGGGCGACCGTAGCTCATGATGTCATTGCCCCGCTGGCTCGTGAGGTAGGCCGTGGTGAACCCGCGCGAGAAGGCCTCGGCAAGACGGGCTCGTTGGCCCTCCGTCGCAATGCCGCCTGCGTCCAACACCTCGCGGTACACGGAAACGACCTCGAACACGTAATCGGCTGATTTCATTCGACCCTCGATTTTCAGGGACGCGACCCCTGCCTGCGCCAGCTCTTCGAGGATATCGATCGTGCACAGGTCACGCGGAGAAAGCAAGTGCTCCCCTGCGGCGGGAAGCGCCTCGTCGCTGCGCGTGCTGCGCAACTCGTAGGGCAAACGGCACGCTTGCGCGCAGAGGCCCCTGTTCGCCGACCGCCCCCCGATCATCGACGACATCAGGCATTGACCGGAATAGCATACGCACAAGGCGCCATGGGCGAACGTCTCGACATCCATGCCGAAAGCCGCGGCCACTTCCGTAAGCTCGGCAATCTCCTCGATTGCCAGCTCGCGCGCGAACGTCACGCGGCTAGCGCCTAGACGTGCGGCGGCTTCGACGCCGGCTGCGGAATGGATGTTCATTTGAGTCGAAGCGTGCCAAGGTATCTGGGGATACGTGCGCTGCAGTTCTGCCGCGAGCCCGAGATCCTGGACGATGAGCGCATCTGCACCCGCCCCGTATGCATCCCGCGCCATCTTCAGGGCACGGTCAAGCTCGGTCGGCAACACCTCTACGTTCATGGTCACATAGATCTTGACATCGCGCAGGTGCGCATACTCGCATGCGACGGCCAACGATTCGACAGTGAAGTTCCCGGCGTTTCGGCGGGCGTTGAACTCGTCCAGCCCGAGGTATACCGCATTGGCTCCAGCCCTTACCGCCGCGTGCAGGCACTCCATCGTCCCCGCCGGCGCCAATAACTCGAGCTTCAGCGTTGATTCGCCTGTCATAGCAACCTTTCTCGCCATCAGTTTGTAGTTTTCGCGGTTGGCCTCAGCGGAGGGCTCCCTGCACAAGCCTTCCGAGCGCCTCCGGACAACCGCGTTTGCAAGAAAGCGGCAACACTCGCAGGGTCCGAGCGCCCGGAAAACGAGCCGACGGCTCGTTTTCAGCGAGGACGGGCAAGCTTCAGCTTGCCCCAGTGCATACTTCCAGGGCTATTTCCCGAATGCGCGTAGCGCAGTCGGGAACCCTGAGGCGCACTGTCAGTTTATCGCCTCCACTCGCCGCTTTGTCCTTGCGCGGTTGGGGGGAGGGAATAAGCGAGGCGGTTTGTGCAGGGGGCCCTCCGCTGAGGCCAACCGCGAAAACTACAAACTCCCGTTACCAGCACTCCCCAGCGCCTTCACATTCCGCATTTCCGCATGAAGTATAATGTATAAACTTGTAGCAGAATCGGACCATGCGAAGGCAACCACCATGAAAGCACGACGTAAATTTCGAGAATCAAAAAGCCACGCAGTTGCCTGGGGCATCGCTCTAGTCGTTCTGGCCGCATGTTTCCTGAGCATCAGAGGGGTGTCGAGCGTCTTCGCCGCC
This sequence comes from Eggerthellaceae bacterium, assembly GCA_017434045.1. Taxonomy (GTDB): domain Bacteria; phylum Actinomycetota; class Coriobacteriia; order Coriobacteriales; family Eggerthellaceae; genus UBA9715. The sequence continues at coordinate 29,517 of JAFRGA010000045.1, read as the reverse complement.
TACAACAGCTGGATCGAGGACTTGCCGACCGTTAACAGCGATAACTTCAACTACGCTGAAGACTCGTACATGTATGCAAGCGACGGGAAAACCCTCCTCGCCAAATTTCAACTGGAGAAACGCGACCCCGTCACCTTCGATCAGATCAGCGATTACGTGAAGAAGGCGACGGTAGACACCGAGGACGTCCGCTTCTACGAGCACAACGGCGTCGACCCCCAGGGCATCATGCGCGCCTTGTTCAACAACCTGACGGGCGGGCAGCTTGAGGGCGCCTCCACCATCACCCAGCAGCTCGTGCGAAACACGGCGCTCTCCGAAGAGGCCACCGACATCACCTTGGAACGTAAGGCCCGCGAAGCAGAGCTTGCATTGGCGCTGGAGAAAGAGTATTCCAAAGAGGAAATCCTCAACATGTACCTGAACACCATCAACTACGGTGATGGCTGCTATGGTATCGAGGCCGCCGCCAAAAACTACTTCCAAGTTTCTGCTTCCAAGCTCAATCTCGCTCAGGCGGCAACGCTCGCAGGCATTCCCCAGTCACCAACCGCCTTCAACCCGAAGGAAAACCCTGAGCAGTGCATGCAGCGTCGCAACCTAGTGCTAGAGCGCATGCTGACGGCTGGGGACATCACCCAAGAAGAATGCAATGCGGCCAAGAACGAACCGCTTGGACTCGACCCAGCCGCCGCAGAGCCGTCTCAGGGCATTTACGCCTACCCCTACTTCACGAGCTTCGTCCGAGATGAGCTTATGAAAGCAGACAACATTTACGGGTGCTCTTACGCTGATTTATTCCGCGGCGGCCTGACAATCTACACGACCCTCGATACAAACATGCAGGACAAAGCCGAAGCAGCATGCAAAGAGCAATACAAGAACATGTCAAGCGACCTTGATGCAGCACTTGTCGCGATGGATCCGACCAACGGACACGTATTCGCCATCGTCGGTGGTAACGACTTCTACAAAGACCAATGGAACATCGCCACGCAAGGCGGTCGCCCGAGCGGTTCGACATTCAAGGCATTCACGCTTGCAGCCGCCATCGAACAGGGCATCAGCCCTGAGGCTGCAATAGACTGCTCGAGTCCAATCAAGCTCGCCAACGGAACCGAAATCAACAACTTCGGAAAAGAGAGCTACGGAAGGCTGACCATCGCCGATGCAACCGCCATCTCCTCGAATACTGGTTACTATCGGTTGACTGAGAAAATCGGAGTGTCTTCCCTCATCGAAATGGCGCATAGGGTCGGTATCGATTCTGAGCTTCCCCCTTATCCGATTATCACCCTCGGAACCGAGAACGTCACACCCCTTGAAATGGCCGAAGCATATAGCACGTTCGCCGCAGGGGGTATTCACAACGAACCCGTCGTCATCACGAAAATCGTCGACAAAAACGGAGATGTGTTGTTCGAAAATGCCGATACGAGCGAACGCGTCCTCGAACCGGAGGTTGCTGGCGCTGTCACGGAAGTCTTGCGCGGCGTGTTCGAGGATTACAGTGCAACCGCATACGGATATGGCCCCTCGAACGGACAACCCGTCGCTGGCAAGACCGGCACGGGCGTTGAGTACCGTGACCATTGGCTCGTGGGCTATACGCCAACTCTGACGTGCGCGGCCTGGATTGGCAACCGCGACTATTCCTCAACAAGCGAAAGCCTTACCGCCAACGACCTCTGGAAAAACTTCATGTCAAGCGCCCTCGAAGGCACTGACATAGTATCCTTCCCTTACGTGGACGATCCCGTATATACCTCGAATCTCCTGCCCATGGGTTATTCAACGCTAGACGATGAGGATGAGGACGAGGACGACGCGGACGACAAGAAGGTCAAGGAGCTCATCGACTCATTCGAAGCCGGGGATCTCAATGAGAAAGATGCTGAGGAACTGTACTCGGACTATGACGTCCATGTGACCTATGAGCATTCCGACGAATATCCTGAAGGCGCGGTACTTTCCCAAGACCTCGACAGCGGAAGCAAGACGATTGAAATGGTCGTATCACTCGGTCCGGAAAACGGCTCAGACAACGACGAAGATTCTACCGAAGATACTGAGGACGAAACTGTTTAATAGTTCCTGCAGACAGAAAGCGCGGTAACGTAAACGCCCTCAAACACCACGCGGGCCCCCGTCAAGGACGGGGGCCCGCGTATGCGTAACTGACTGGCGGATGCAGACTACGCTTTTTCCGCCGCAGCTTTATCGCCATTTTCCAATGCCTCGACTCCGCTGTCGTATAGTGCCTGAATATCGGCAATCTTCTTGTCGTAGCTATTCCAATCGAAGGAACCTGATGACTTCGCAGCATCGGAGTAGAGGGCTATATACTCGTTAAGGGCGTCCTTCAGCTTCCCACACCCCTCGACATAGCTCGCCTGTACATCGGCAAGGGCCTCGGGGGCTTCGAGGCCCGATAGCTTGTCAAGGGACTTGAATGCAGCATCTGCCTGCGTCTTCATGTTCACGATGTCGCCGCGCGAGACTGCGTCGACGAACGAGTCGAGCCCATCATCCAGCCCAGTCATGATCTCGTTCACCTGTGACATGTAGTTCCTATTCGCTATCTGCTCTTCTGTGAGGTTGGAGGAAGCTCCGCCCGCGCAGGCCGTAAGGGCGATGCAGCAGGAAAGTACGACGACCAATATGCAGCATTTTGCCTTGAAGATCGGCTTCATGTGGTTTCTCCTTCGTTTGCCGTTTGCAGTACGACCTTACCATCTCTTCTGGCTGACGATGCCCGATTCAACCGAATCGCATATTTTCGATTGCGGATCAGCAGGAGCCTTTTATCAGTTCTTGTTCGAATTAGACTTCTGTGTAGCTTTTTCCTGCTTCTTTTTCTTCTCTGCTTTGCGCTTCCGCTCAGCCTCTGCTTTAGCGCGTTGACGCTCCTCTTCGAGCATGGCCTGATATGTCGAATTGCTGTATACGTTGCGCTCCAGATCCTCGTAAAAGCGATAGGGCGGGTCGTTCTCTACAAGGTCAAATTCCTGAACTGGCAGAGATTCTGCATCCATGACGCTCGAAGCATAACGAGCAAACACGTCACCGCATGAGGACGCGGGCACCGACGAGATGTTCGAAGGGTCCCCGATCCAGATGGCAGCTGCCGCAAATGGAGTCATTCCCACGAAACTGATGTCCTTGTAATCTTCTGAAGTTCCCGTTTTGCCAGCCACAGGCTGCCCATTGTACATGTTCGCATCGGTGCCAGTACCATACCTGACGACGCCTTTCATCACTTCCTGGACGGCGTGGGCTTCCTCTTCGCTGAGCACGCGTGAAGCGCGGGTTTCGGGGTCGGAATTATCCACGAGAATCTCGCCGTTCCTGTCCTCGATCGTCGTGATGGCGCAGAGGTCATGATGGACGCCGCCATTCGCGATGGTCGCTGCCGAATTGGCAAGTTCGAGCGGCGTTACGTTCTGCACTCCGAGGGTCAGGCTGGCGCCCGCCGATTCTGGATCGAGATCGGTCGTCACTCCCAAATCATAGGCTGTCTGAGCCACGTCGTTTACGCCAATCGAGGATATGAGACGAACGAATCCGGTATTCGACGAGGCTGCGAAGGCGGCTGCTATGCTCTGGGTGCCCATGCTCATATTGTCGTAATTCTCGAGCGTATAACCGTCAACCGTGGCAGGCGACGAGCAGTCAAGATACGTCATGTTGGGATCAATCCCATCTTTCACAGCTGTAACCAGCGTGAACATCTTGAACACTGAACCGCAAGGCCTACCACCGCCACCTTGGCCAGTTGCCAAGTTCACTTCGCTTTCCCGATAATTCGAGCCCCCCACTATCGCCTCGATGTTACCCGTCGTTGGATTGACGGCGGCCATGGCCACTTGCAGATCATCGTTGTACATGCTGCCGCGCTTCTCGGCACAAGCCTGCTCGGCAGCCTCCTGCTTTTTGACATCGAGCGTCGTATAGACCCGCAAGCCTCCTTTGAGGATATCCGTTTCCGTCAAATCGTAATTGTTGTAAAGCAGATACCTTACGTAGCTCGTGAAATACGGGTAAGCGATAATGCCGTCATCGGAAATCTTCTTCTCGTCCAAATCGATGGGGCTGTTCGCTGCTTCATCGCATTCCTCCGCAGTGATCATATGCTCGTCGTACATGCGCTTGAGCACAAGGTTTCGCCGTTCGCGAGCTTGAATTGGATAGAGCAGCGGATCGTTGTACGTCGGCGATTGGGGTATGCCTGCCAACAGGGCCGATTCGGCGAGGGTCAACTTGTCTGCCGATTTCGAAAAGTATCTCTGTGCTGCTGCCTCTACGCCGTACGCGCCTGCTCCGTAGTTCACGGTGTTCAGGTACATGAGAAGGATTTCATCTTTGCTGTACATTTCCTCGAGTTGAAGGGCGATATAAGCCTCCCTGACTTTGCGTCTCACCGAGATGTCTTCCCTCTCAGCGGAAAGGACGGTATTTCGCACCAGCTGCTGGGTGATGGTGGAGCCCCCCTCGAGCGAACCTCCGAACAGGTTGTTCACAAGCGCTCTCATCACGCCGTAGTAATCAATTCCGGAATGATGGTAGAAACGGGCATCCTCGATGGCAAGCGTTGCATTCACGAGGTCCTTGCTGACGCCTTTCATCGCGACCGGCTCACGGTATTCTGCCTGGAATCGCGCAAGCACTGTGGTTCGGTCGCTCGCATAAACGTACGTTGGCTGTGCGGTGATAAACGCATCCGGGGTCTTGTAGTCCGGCAAATCGGAAAGCCACGAGCCGAGCACCAATACGACGGCCAGAACTGTGCTTGCGCAGATGGACAGGAAGACGGTGGCGATGGACAGCACAACTGCAAGCGTGCGATCCCTCTTGACACCTAGTCGCTTTTTCACTGCACGTGAGCTCACGCGGCAAAACTCCCTTTACTACCTTACAGACTCGAACAATCGGCCGCTAGCGAGTCCTCCACGAGGACAAGCTGCTTGCGTATAGCCTCGCGCCCAGTTCCACCCTCGGTAATTCGCGCATCCGCTATGGAGCGAGCATCCAAGGCCTCTATGATATCCTCTTCGAACAAATCGCTCTCTGCTTTGAAATCCTCAAGCGAAAGGTCCTCGAGGTCGCAGCTTCTCTCGTCGCAGAGGAGCACGAGATGCCCCACGACCTCATGGGCGCGACGGAAGGGCAGCCCCTTCTTCGCCAAGTAATCAGCGACGTCGGTTGCGGCAAGATATCCCTTGTTCACCTGCGTAGACATCGCATCTTCGTTGACCGTCATCGTGGAGATCATGCCGGTCATGCAGGAGTAGCAGTCTTCAAGCGTGCGGGCGGCGTCGATCATCCCCTCCTTGTCCTCCTGCAAATCCTTGTTGTATGCCAACGGAAGCGATTTGAGTGTGACCAGGAGCGCGACGAGATCCCCAACCACGCGACCCGTTTTCCCGCGGATGAGCTCGGCGAAGTCGGGGTTCTTCTTCTGCGGCATGATGGACGAGCCCGTGGAGAACGCATCGGATAGCGTGATGAAGCCGAATTCCGACGTCGACCAGAGCACGAGCTCTTCGGAAAGACGCGAGAGATGCACGCACGAAACCGAGGCGGCATAGGAAAGATCAAGAAGGAAATCCCTATCCGACACGGCATCGAGGGAGTTAGCGGTTATTCCGCCGAAACCGAGCTCGGATGCCGTCATGGAGCGGTCGAGGGGATACGTCGTGCCGGCGAGCGCCGCCGAACCGAGCGGGCACACATCCGCCGCGTCACGTGCTGCCGCCAGCCGTTTGAAATCGCGCGCAAACATCCATGCATACGCGAGGAGGTGATGGGGCAGGAACACAGGCTGGGCATGCTGCATATGGGTATAGCCGGGAAGGATAACGTCGAAATGACGCTTCGCAGCATCGACGAGCGCTTGGCGAAGCGCAACGTTTGCAGCCATCAGGTCCGTGCAACGCGTTTTCGCGAACAGGCGGGTGTCGGTGACGACCTGGTCGTTGCGCGAACGTCCGGTATGCAGGCGCGCACCGGCCTCGCCGATGTCGGCGATAAGCGCCTTCTCGACGGACATATGGATGTCCTCGTCGTTGATGTCGAAAACGAACTCCCCCGATTCGATGCGGGCTTGTATGCGGTCGAGGCCCGACACAATCAAATCGACGTCATCGGGGGAAATGACGCCTCGGGCCCCCAGCATGCGCGCATGGGCCTTCGATCCGGCGATATCTTGCGCGTACAGCGCTTTGTCAACTGGCAGCGACGCACCGAATCGCTGGGTGAATTCGGAAACGTTTTCAGTGAACCGACCTGACCACAAGGCCATGCGGACCGCCCCCTTCGCGCGTGCGACCCAGGTTAACCCCGGGTCGTAATTACGTGCGCGCAGCGAGCGGGCAACGCTCGCTGCGCTTTGTCTTGTTACCAAAAGCGCCACACGCATTGCTCTGCAGCGCTTTCACCGTCGGCTATTCCTTGTCGGAGTTAGTAGCCATACGGCTTTCAGCCCACACCTTGGCCGGCAGGGCGAACAGCTCGATGAAGCCCTTCGAAGCCTCGTGATCGAACTGGTCTTCCTTGTCGTAGGTGGCCAGCGCGTAGTTGTACAGCGAATAATCTGACTTGCGGCCGACAACGGTGCAGGTGCCCTTGTAGAACTTGCAGCGCACCGTACCGGTAACATAGGTCTGGGTGGCGTTGATGAACCCATCGAGCGCTTTCTTGAGCGGCGCGAAGTACTGGCCATAGTATGCGCACTCAGACCACTTCTGCTCGATGCCGAGCTTGTAGTGGAGGACCTCGCGCTCCAAGCACATCTCCTCGAGGGACTTGTGGGCCGTGATCAATGCGAGCGCGGCGGGCTGCTCATAGCATTCGCGGCTCTTCACGCCCACGAGACGATTCTCGATCATGTCGAGGCGGCCATAGCCATTGCGTCCAGCGATGTCGTTGAGCTTGTAGATGATGTCGATGAAGCTCATCTCCTGACCGTCGAGGGCGCAAGGGATGCCTTCCTTGAAGCCGATCTCGACGTATTCGGGCTTATCGGGAGCAGCTTCGGGAGAACCGGTCATCGTGTAGATGTCCTCGGGTGGCTCGTTCCACGGATCCTCCAGCACGCCACATTCGATGGCGCGACCCCACAGGTTGTCGTCGATGGAGTAGGGCTTGGCGTTGGTGACGGGCACATCGATGCCGTGCTCGGCAGCCCACGCGATTTCTTCGGGGCGGGTCTTGAACGGCCACTCGCGCACTGGAGCGATGATCTTGATGGTGGGATCGAGCAGCCAAACGCTCGTCTCGAAGCGCACCTGGTCGTTGCCCTTGCCCGTGCAGCCATGCGCGATGTACTTCGCTCCATGCTCATGGGCGATACGCACGAGATGCTTGGAGATGACCGGACGGGACATGGCGGAGAGCAGCGGATACTTGTTCTCGTACAGCGCATTTGCGCGGACGGCTTCGGTGAGGTACTCGTTAACGAACTCCTCGCGCATATCCACGACATACGACTCGATGGCGCCGGTGCGCAGGGCCTTCTGGCGGATGGGCTCGAGGCCGTCATGCTCTTGCCCCACATCGCCCGCTACGGCGATGACGTCCATGTTGTGCTCGTCCATGAGCCACTTGATGCAAATCGAGGTGTCGAGGCCACCCGAGTAGGCCAATACTACCTTTTCTCTTTCCGCCATGTCATTCCTTCTTTCGTTGTCGAGGCGAGGCGGCTTTCCCGGCCACGTCGCCGTTTGCCACGTTAACTAACGTCCTATTTTACAGCAGAGCAGCCAAGCGCTCGATGAGCGCGTCCACATCTTCACGCGCGCATACGAGCGGGGGCAGGAAGCGAAGCGTATGCGGGCCCGTCGCATTCAAAACCAAGCCGGCCTCGAGGGCGGCGAGCACGATGGCGTTCGCGTCGAGACCCTCCGCCAAATCGACCGCGACCATGAGGCCCTTGCCACGCACCTCCACGACCTGCGGCAAGGTGGCCAGCTTCTCGCGCAGGTAAGCTCCCGTCTCGGTGACGTTCTCGGCAATTCCCTCTGCGACGACGGTGTCGAGTACCGTGTTGGCAGCCGCGATGGCCAGGCAGCTTCCGCCGAACGTTGAGCCGTGAATGCCCGGCTCGAACACGGCGGCGACGTGTGCGGGGGCAGAGCAGGCGCCCATGGGCACGCCGCCCGCGATTCCCTTGGCCATGGTCACGACGTCGGGCATGATGCCGGCATGCTGGAACGCGAACGGGTACGTGCCGCAACGGTACATGCCGCACTGCACCTCGTCGACCATGAGCAATGCGCCGTGCTCGGTGCAGAGTCGACGCGCTGCCTTCAGGAAGTCGTCGGAGCACGGATACACGCCGCATTCTCCCTGCACGGGCTCGAGCAGCATGCCTGCGACCTCAGCGCCCCTTTCGGCGAAAAGCTTCTCGAGCGCCTCCACGTCGTTGGAAGGCGTCGCCACGAACAGCTTCTGGTCGGGTAGTGGCTGGAAAGCCTCCTGCTTCACCTGCTGCGCCGTCGCAGACAGCGTCGCCTGCGTGCGCCCGTGGAAGCTGCGCTCGAGCACGATGATCACCTGCGGGCGCGCCGTGGAGCCAACCGCTTCTTGCTGGCGGCGGGCGTACAGGCGCGCCAGCTTGATGGCGCACTCGTTCGCCTCGGCGCCGGAGTTGGCGAAGAACGTCTGCCATGGCTCGGGATCAGCCTCTTCGGAACGTGCGTTCAACAAATCGGAAAGCTTCTTTGCCAGCTCTCCGCGACCCTCGATGTAGTAGTAGTTGCTCACGTGAATGAGCTTGGCAGTTTGCCTGTCGAGTGCTTCCACAAGCGCTGGATGGCAATGTCCGAGGCTGATGACGCCGATGCCGCTCAGGAAATCGAGGTATTCCTTACCCTCGTCGTCCCAAAGGCGCATGCCCTCGCCGCGCACGAACTCGACCGGCTTGCGGCCGAACGTGTGCATAACATAAGTTTCCTCGAGCTGTTTCTGTTGTTCTAGAGTCATGGTTTCCCCATTCCCATATCAAGGATGCGGTCGAGCAGGAGCCCCTTTCGGCCACATTGGTCTGCATTATTTGTTTTCGAGCAGCTTGCTTGCGAAGTTGCCGAGCGGGGCGTGTGCGCTGTCGCTATCGGACACGTCGGCATACACTGCGGTGCCGACGCCGCTTTCGGTCAGCATCTCGAGCAGTATGGCATGCGGTATCGTCCCGTTGATGATGTAGGCGCTCTGAACGCCCCCATCGAGGGCCTGGACGCACGATTTCAGCTTGGGAATCATGCCCGACGACAGCGTGCCGCCATCCACAAGTTCACGCGCCTCCTCGAGCGCAAGCTGGGAAACAAGCGTGTCCTTGTCGTCGAAATCGAGGTAGAGCCCGTCGACGTCGGTGAGGAACAAGATCTTCGTGGCACCCGTCGCAGCAGCTATTTGGCCGGCTACGACGTCTGCGTTCACGTTACAGTAGCCTCCATCGTTACCTATGGCGACCGAAGCGATGACGGGGATGTAATCCGCGTCGATAAGGTCTTGCAGCAGCGCCCCGTTGATGCGCTTTATGCGCCCGACCCGACCGAGCTCGGATGATGCGGGTTCGGCGATGATGACCCCTCCGTCGATACCGCTCACGCCCACCGCGATGTTGCCATGCTCGTTAAGCGCACGCACGAGCTCCTGGTTGACTTTTCCGGCCAAAATGGTCCGAACGATTTCCATGCCTGCGTCGGAAGTCACGCGCTGCCCGTCCTTGAACTCGACGGGTATTCCCGCTTCCTCCATGGCTTTCGAGATGTCCTTGCCACCGCCGTGGACGATCACCGGGTTTACGCCGGCCGTCTTCAAAAGGACTATATCGGACATCACGTCGGCGCGGAGCTTGGGGTCGACCATTGCCGCACCGCCATACTTTATGACGATGGTCTTGCCGGTGATGTTTTTGATCCAAGGTAATGCCTCGACGAGGAGCTGAGCCGATTTGGAATCGGTTACCCCGTTCGGGCGGGTGTCTTTCGAGAATTTCATGTTCGGTAGTCTCCGTTGATCGTTACGTAGTCATGCGAGAAATCGCATGTCCAAATGGTTGCAGTCGATGTTCCAGCGCCCAGGTCGACGGCGATGTCGACTTCGGGGCGCTCGAATCGTCGCAGCGCCTCCTCCTCGTCGAAGGGGACAGGAAGCCCTTTGCGCATAACCGGCATGCCCATGATGTCGATGCTGACGTTTTCCTGCTCGAACCGTGCGCCCGACCTCCCGGCAGCTGCGGCAATGCGGCCCCAATTCGCATCGTGGCCGAAAATAGCCGTTTTGACGAGGGGAGAATTGGCGATGGTGCGAGCACAGGCATCGGCCTCGTCCTCGGTGGCGGCGCCTGCAACGCGGACCGTGATGAGACGCGTGGCGCCCTCGCCGTCGGCGGCCATCCTGCGGGCCAGCGTTCCACACACTGCCTCGAGAGCACAGTTGAACAGCTTCAATGCATCGCCATCGGGCTCGAATGCCTTGCACCCGGGCGCGGCAGCGCCATTTGCGAACAGGTAGCAGCTGTCGTTCGTCGACGTATCGGAATCCACCGTGATCTTGTTGAAGCTCAGGTCGACTGCGCGTTTCAAGCATGTGTGCAGAGTGTTGGGGGCAACTGGGGCATCGGTTGTAAGGCAGGCGATCATCGTGGCCATGTTCGGCATGATCATGCCGGAACCCTTGCACATCCCCCCAACGGTAAAGGTTGCTCCCGGATATCCGATGCCATCGCCGGAAAACGAGACGGCGTATTCCTTCGGCTGCGTATCGGTGGTCATGATGGCACGTGCGGCAGATGACCCGTCATTCTCCCTCAAGGCCAATACGGCCCGGGGAGCACCCGTCTCGAACGTCGAGAGGTTCAGATGGACGCCTATGACGCCCGTCGATGCTACCATGACCTCGGATGCGGGGCAGCCCACAGCTGCGCCGACGATTTCGGCAACTTGCTCGGCAGCCTCGAGCCCCTTGCTGCCCGTGGCAGCATTTGCAACCCCCGAGTTGACGACGAGGCAGCGGGCCGTGCCGTACGATACGCCGTCCAGATGGTCACGCGACACCGTCACCGGGGCGGCGCAAAACACGTTTTGCGTGAACGTCGCTGCGCAAGCGCAAGGCTCGTCAGCTACCACAAGAGCCATGTCGAGCCTTTGCGGGTCAGCTCGGAAGCCCGCATGGATGCCTGCCGCCCTGAAACCAGCCGCACTTGAAACGCCGCCGTTCTCGACGATGCTCAACCCCTCGAAATCAAGCACGCCGCCCGCCAAGGCAAGCGGTTCGACATCTTCTGGGGAGATTTCCTGCTGTGCATCCATGAGAAACCTCGCCTAAGCCGGAATGGCAATGGAGACGAGGCCTGTCGTTTCGGGAAGGCCGCAGATGATATTGGCGCATTGGACCGCTTGGCCAGCAGCACCCTTTCCCACGTTGTCGATGGCTCCTGTTGCCACGATAACGTTTGCGTGGGCGTTGTAGACGGCGGCCACATGTGCGCGGTTCGTCCCCGCCACCGATGACGTCTTGGGCTGTTTACCCCCGACGAGAACGCTGACGAAAGCATCGTTCGCATAGAAGCTCTGGTACAGCTCGTCGAGCTGGGATTGGGTAATGGCCGAATCGCCCAGGGGAAGGGTGACCGTCGAGAGCAAACCGCGATCGAGTGGAGCGAGGTGAGGCGTGAACACGAGCCTCCCCTCGATTCCGAGAATCTGCTCGATCTCTGGGGTATGCCTATGGGTTCCGACGCCGTACGCCTCGAGGTTTTCGTCTGCGAAGCAGTAGTGGGTGCGTTCGGTGGCCTTTTTCCCCGCGCCCGAGACGCCCGATACGGCATCAGCCACAACGGGGCCATCACCCAGCAAACCGGCCCTGATAGCCGGAGCAGCTGCAAGAGAGGTTGCCGTGGGATAGCATCCCGCGCAACCTACGAGAACGGGCTCGCCCTGGCTCCTGCGCTGGGCAAGCGCCTCGAGATCGCTGCGGAACAGCTCGGGCAGGCCGAATGCGGCCTTTGCCAGCAAATCGGTTGCCGTGTGCTCGACCTGATACCACTGTTCGTATACGGCCGGGTCTTTCAGGCGGAAATCAGCTGAAAGATCCACTACGCTCGCACCCGACTTCATGAGCGTCGGCGCTTGCGCAAGCGCCGCCGTATGGGGAACCGCCAAGAACACAACGTCGCACGAATCGAGCGGCGCGTCCTCGTGGGCCGTGAATGCCAAATCCGTGCACCCTACGAAATTCGGGTACACCTCTTCTATCCGTTTTCCAGCAAGCTCGTTTGACGTGGCGGCGATGAGCTCGAATTCGGGATGCCCGATGAGATTGCGCACAACCTCGATACCGGCAAATCCTGCCGCTCCAACAACTCCAACTTTTATGCTCATGAGACTCAGCCCCAATCTTGTGTTTTTGGTGAGAGACCATCGTATGAAAACGCCTCGTCGTTTGCAAGTCGTTCACCGTATCTGCCGATTCTCCTTTTTTAAGTTAAAGTATGGCATGAACGAATCGGCATGCTATCGGGCCGTCCATCCGTTTAACGCGATGGAAAACCAGCCCACTGCACGCAAGACGGAGGTCAGCCATGGAATCGAATATCGGCGCAATCGTGGAGTACTTCGAAAGCGGGATCAAAGGACCCGACGAAACTGGTCGCCTGGGTGTTGAGCTCGAGCATTTCGTCACCGACAATCACTCCAATCCTATTCCCTATTCCGACGAACATGGTTCGCGCTGGATACTCGAACAATACCGCAATGAGCTGGATAACCTCTCGTATGGCGAGGGCGACGCCCTCATCGGCGTGTCGGCTCCTGGAGCGTCCCTGACCCTCGAGCCTGCCGCCCAACTCGAGCTCTCGGCAGGCCCCTATGAGTACGCAAACGAGATACGACCCGAATTCGACCGCTTTCAACGACATGTGACAAAGCTGTTAGAACCATTTGGCCAGCGTCTCATCGCCTTGGGATATCACCCACGAGCCAAAGCCGACGAAATGGAGCTGATACCGAAGAAACGTTATCAGTACATGGATGCGCACTTCCAGACCATCGGCCCGTTCGGACGTTGCATGATGCGGGGAAGCGCGGCGACGCAAATCTCCATCGACTATTTCTCGGAACAGGACTGTCTGCGTAAAATGCGCATCGCCTCAGCCTTGGTTCCCGCCATCTCGTTGCTCTGCGACAACTCGCCCGCATTCGAGGGTGCGAAGCGGACGCACCAGCTCGTCCGCACCAAGATTTGGCGCGAATGCGACCCGAAGCGATGTGGCCTGGTGCCCGGCGTCTTGGACAAGGATTTCTCGTTCGAAAAGTACGCCGAGTACATCTTGGCCACGCCGGCCATATTCGGCTTCGACGAAGACGGCAATCCTTTCGCGACTGAGAAAACCTTTGGCGAACTCTATGCATCTCGCCAAATGGACCGTTCGGACGTCGAGCATGCGCTTTCCCTCTTCTTCAACGACGTCAGGCTGAAAACCTACGTCGAGATTCGGCCTGCTGATTCAATGCCCACTCCTTTCGTAGCCGCATACGCCGCCTTGCTGAAGGGACTGTTCTATAGCTCCGAGAGCCTCGATGAGCTTGATGACATGCTCTGCGACATTTCAGCCGATTCGGTTGAGCAGGCTAAAACCGACCTCATGGAAAAGGGATACGACGCTATGATCTACGGCCAGCCGGCCGGCGAGTTCATAGATGAGCTTTTCAGATTGGCGAACAAGGCCCTCTCGTCCATGGAGAAGATTTGCCTCGTGCCACTCTCGCAGCTTGCCCAAACCCGAAAGACGCTTGCCATGCTTGGCGAGCACGTTGTCAAGTAGCGCGTTTAGCGAGCATTCCCCGGGTGCTGCTCCCGAGTAACGAAGCCAGGTGCAGCACCCTAAATCTCAAATCCCCTTATGCCGCAACCCCGCATGCTGCGCGACCATGCTGGCTTTGGCTTAGAGCTGCATCGCCTCCCGAGATACGCTGTTGAGCAAATCCGAATCGAAGAGGATGCGCTCGAATACCGCTGGACGCATGGCGACGAGGCATTCTTCTTCGCCGTCGAGGACGATGACGGGTTCATCGCATGCTTGAGCGACGCCGAGCAACTCACGAACTGTATCGATGGAATTTAGGCTGCAAATACCCATAGGTGACCCCCATTCTGAAAGATGGTATGGGCAAGCGTGCGGACTTCACTGAGATGTGGAGCTATGGACCGTCGAGTACCTCAAAACGCGCGAAACGGCGCTTGCTTCTGTTCGACCCGTAGTATAGCACAAAATACGAACATTTGTTTGTTTATTTTCGACGAAAACTCAGATCATCGGCAAAGCGAGCATCACGAGGGCGAATGCGAGGGAGATTGCAGGAGCGAACGGCATCGCCTGTGTTAACCGCTCCTGATGGGAGTCGGAAGCCTCCTGTTCAATCCCCCTATCTCCAATAATCCCAAACGCATTCATGAGAAGGGCGAACACGCAGCTGAGAAAGATGACCATCGACGCCGGGCCAACCCCAAGATACAGTCCGGCCAGCGCATAGAGCTTCACGTCGCCCCCTCCCATGCCCTCTCGGCCCGTAACATATTCGAACACGAGCGCAAAGACGAGCATGGCGACGCCTATGCCCAGGCCACTTGCCACGTAATAGCCGAGCTCCCCCAAGGACAGGCGCCCGATGAGGGCAACTCCCGCAAAGTAGGCGAAACGGACGGCGACCGCCGCAACGATGCAGCGGTTCGGAACCATGCGGGTCCTCAGATCGTTCCATGACACATACGCGAGCAACGCCAGCATGGCGATGAGCTGTACGGTCTCGAATGTGAGCCCGTACACGACGATAAGGCAAAGCGCGAGAAGAAACGCCAGCGCCATGATGATGCGCACCTGCGGCATAAGGCTATTCGCGCTACCGGTATGCGTCACACGCCCTCCCTCAAACCCTGGGAATCGAATCTTCGCACTGTAAAAGATGGCAAAAGCTTGGCACGGACTGGAAACACGCTACCAGGAGAGCAGTTCGTACCCGCTTTCCGTCACGACGAGCTGGACCTCCCATTGGGCTGTCGGGAGCCCATCGGCCGTTCGGACCGTCCAGCCGTTGGGGTCGGTCATGTCGATTTCCTGAGCACCCATGTTCACCATCGGCTCTATGGTGAAGCACATGCCGGGAACTAGCACGGGACCCGTGCCGGCCTTTTCGCAAAACCCAACCCACGGATCCTCATGGAACTCGATGCCGATGCCATGGCCTCCAAACTCGCGTACTACGGAAAAGCCCGCATCGGTCGCCACCTTGTTCACCGCCGCGCTCACGTCGCCCAGGAAACCCCATGGCTTCACGGCAGCGAGGCCCGCTTGAACCGATTCGCGCGTCACCTCGACGAGCCGGCGCCATTCCGGGTCAACTTCGCCGATGCAGAACATGCGGGACGAATCGCTGAAGTAGCCGTGCTTGATGGTCGACATGTCCACGTTCACGATGTCGCCCTCTTTGAGCACGTCCTCAACGCTCGGTATGCCATGGCAGACCACTTCGTTGATGGACGTGCAGACACTCTTCGGGAAGCCCTCGTAGTTCAAGTCGGCTGGTATGGCGTCGTGCTCAATGCAGTAGTCGTAAACCCATCGATCGATTTCCTCAGTCGTCGTGCCGATGCCGATATGAGCCGCCACATAATCGAGCGCACCCACGTTCACCTCGGCGCTGATCTTGATACCCTCGATGTCCACCGGCCTCTTCAGCAGCGAACGAGGCAGCACCTCGAATCCCTCAGCCGCCAATTCCTCCAGCCGTTCATCCAGGTCGCGATGGCATTTCTTGTATTTCTTGCCGCTCCCGCACCAACATTCGTCGTTGCGTCCCGGATTCACGAGCCCATCGTAGCTCATCGTCACTCCGTCCTCCCGAAAAACGAATCGAAGGGGCTGTCCCCCTTCGATTCGGTTGTCTCCATTAGCTCCTGCGAGCTATCCGCGCACCTCGGCGCCAGTGGCTCCACACACCTTCTTGATGAGCTTAGCCTGAACTTTCTCGACCTCTTCGCCCGTGAGCGTGCGATCGGCAGCCCGGTAGGTCAACGCATAGGCCATCGACTTCTTGCCCGCGCCGACGCGCTTGTCGTCGCGGTACACATCGAACAGCCGCACGTCGGAAAGGAGCTTCCCGCCTGCGCTCGTGATGCACTGTACAAGGCGCTCGTTGGTCACGTCCTCGTTCACGACGAAGGCCACGTCAACGCTGACCGGCGGGAACTCGGGAACGTCGACGTAATCGCGCGCCGGTCGGCTTGCCTTGCCGAGCGCCTCGACATCAAGCTCGAAGGCCACGATTGGCGGCTCAGCTTCAAGCGCCTGCACTCCCAGCGGATGAAGCTCTCCGACCCAGCCAAGCGTCGTTCCGCCCGAGAACACCTCGGCAGCCCTGCCCGGCTGAAGATGCGGCGCGTCCTCAGCGGCGAGCGCCTTGAAGCGGAGCTTGGGAATCGCGAGCTCTCGGGCGAGGCTCTCGACGACGCCCTTGCCATCGAAGAAGTCGAAGGCGGCCGGCGCCGCATTCCACGAGGTATCCGCCATCGCGCCTGCAAGGACACCGGCGAGCTTCTCCTTCTCCTTGGGCTGCTTGCGTCCTTCATGCGCGAAGAAGACCTTGCCGATTTCATAGAGCTGCACGTTCTTCACGCCGTGCGCCTGATTGTAGGAAACGGAATGCACGAGACCGGGGATGATGCTCTGGCGCATGATCGACTGCTCGGCGTTCATGGGGTTGATGAGCTCGACCGGCTTTCCGTACCCCTCGCCTTCCATGCGGAGCTTCTTCATGTCGGCGGGATCGGTGAACGAGTACGTGGTGGTCTCGTTCAAACCACATGCGGTGACGGCGCGGTTGATCTTGCGGGCCAACAGCTGGGCCTCGGTAAGCGCGCCCACGCGGTCAGGGCTTGACGGCAGCGTCGGCTGGACGAGGTCCATGCCCCACAGGCGCAGAACCTCTTCGTACAAATCTATTTCGCGCTCGAGGTCGGGGCGGCACGTGGGAGCGATGACATCCAGGATATCGGCATCATCTGAATCGGAAACGATGCAGTCCAGGCGCTCGAGAATGTCCACGATGTCGGCACGCGGCACATCCACACCCATCATCTGGCAGAAACGCGGGATGCGGAACTTCAGGGAAATGGGTGCGGTCGGGGCAGGATAAACATCGACGATGCCCGGGCACACGCGCCCTCCGGATACTTCGGCCAGAAGAGCGGCGGCCGCTGCAGAGTAGTCGGCAATGGGGTTGTCGTCCACACCGCGCTCGTAGCGCATGGACGATTCGCTGATCAGGCCCAGGTTACGGCTCGTACGGCTCGTGCGGCCGTGCTCGAACGTCGCCGCCTCCAGAAGGACGGTCGTGGATTCCTCGGTGATCTCGGAGTCGAGGCCGCCCATGACGCCTGCCAAGGCCACGGCACGATCCGGGGCGGCGATGACGGTCATGTCGTTCGTGAGGACGCGATCCTCGCCGTCGAGCGTCGTGAACTTCTCGCCCTCCTCCGCGGCACGGACGATAATGTGGGCTTTCCCATCCTCCCCGACGAGTTTGTCGTAATCAAAGGAATGGAGCGGCTGACCATAGAGGAACAGGATGTAGTTCGTCACGTCCACGACATTGTTGATCGGACGTGCGCCGGCAGCCGTCACGCGTTCGGCCAGCCAGTCGGGGCTCGGACCAATTTTTACATCCTTGATGACGCGAGCCGTGTACCGCGGGCAACGCTGCGCTTCTTCGATCTCGACGGTGACGAGGTCGGAGACGCTGGGAAGGCTCGCGTCTTCCTCGAGCTCGTACAGCGGCATCGTCACGTCCGCGCGGTACATCGCACCAACCTCGCGCGCCATGCCCGCCATCGAAAGGCAGTCGGGGCGGTTGGGGGTGATCTCGAGGTCGAGCACGGTATCGCCCATCTTCATGTACTCGGCGAAAGGCAGGCCTACCGGGGCGTCCTCGGGCAGGATCATGATGCCGGCATGATCGTTGCCAAGGCCAAGCTCGCGCTCGGAGCAGTTCATGCCGCAGCTGGTGACGCCACGAAGCTTCGATTTCTTGATGGTGAAGTCGCCTGGCAGCACGGCGCCGATCATCGCGGTCACGATGTGATCGCCCTCGTTGAAGTTCTGGGCGCCGCACACGATTTGAAGCGGTTCGGGATTGCCCTGCGCATCGACATTGTTCTCGCCGACGTCGACTTTGCATACCCACATGTGATCGGAGTCGGGATGTGGCTTCTTCTCAACCACTTGAGCGGTAACTATGTGGTCGAAAGCATCCCCAGTTTTCTCGACACCCTCGACACCCGTTCCGGTGAGGTCGAGCCTATCACAGAACGCCTTCAAGTCAGACGGCACTTCGACGTACTCGTTAAGCCATTTCAAACTAACTTTCATTTTCCATTCTCTCCAACGTGGTTGATTCAGCTATCTGGTAAGGTCGGTCACAACCGGTCGGCCTGCCTGGAAGGGCGACGCCGCTTGCGCAGGCGGAGCAAGGCGCCTGGGATGAAGACGAGGGTTTCCGCCGAGCAGCTGTAGGCGGAACCCTTCCAGGCAGGCCGACCGGCATATTCTAGAACTGTCTAAGGAAGCGCATGTCGCCCTGGAGCAGCAAGCGCAGGTCGGGAACGTTGTACTTCAGGCAAGCCACGCGCTCGACACCAACGCCGAAAGCGAATCCCGAATAGACTTCGGGGTCGATTCCCGACATCTCCAGCACGTGGGGGTCGACCATGCCGCATCCGAGGATCTCGAGCCAACCCGTCCCCTTGCACATGCGGCACCCTTCGCCATGACATACGCCGCACGAGACGTCGACCTCAGCCGACGGCTCTGTGAACGGAAAGTAGTGTGCGCGGAAACGCGTCTTGCGCTCGGATCCGAACACGGCCTTGCAGAAGTAGTCGAGCGTGCCCTTCAAGTCACCGAACGTAATGCCCTTGTCTATTACCAGGCCTTCGATCTGAGTGAACTGGGGAAGGTGGCTCGGGTCCGCCACGTCGCGACGGAACACCTTGCCGGGAGCCACGATGTAGATGGGAAGCTCCTGGTCTTCCATGCAGTGCACCTGCACGCCGCTCGTCTGCGTACGCAGCAAGACGTCCGATTCCCCTCGGACGGCCGCTTCGTCACCGGACAAGTCACGTACATAGAACGTATCTTGCATAGAGCGGCTGGGATGGTCTGCCGGGGCATTCAACGCCGTGAAGTTGTAGTAATCGGTCTCAACTTCGGGCCCCGTTGCAACCGTGTAACCCAAACCCAGGAACACGTCGCAAATCTCCTCGGAAACGCGGTTGATGAGATGGCGCGTGCCGAGCTGTTGCACGCGGCCGGGCAGCGTTATGTCGACCGCCGCCGCATCGATGCTGGCTTCGAGCTCTGCTGTAGCGAGGGCTTTCTTGCGAGCCTCGAGGGCTTCCTCCACCGCATTCCGCACCTGGTTGACGGCCTTGCCGACCGTGGCGCGCTCCTCTTTGGCGATTGCCCCCATGTTACGAAGGTACGCTGTGAGCGTGCCCGATTTGCCGACGACGCGAACGCGCACCTCGTCGAGCGCTGTAGTGTCAGCCGCTGCTTCGATGGCAGCGAGCGTGTCGGCGTGCAGCGCCTTGAGCTCTTCAACTATTGCCATATCCGGCCTTTCGCATTCCTTTTAACCAGTAATCCAAAAAGAGCAAGCCGCTGGCAACGGCACTGAATAAAGATCCGCTCCGCTCCGCGACAAGCAATTTCACGTAAACAATAAGTATAGCGCTTCCGCCGAGTGCCTTTTGGTTGCCTCTACCAGGGTTCACAATACATGCAACCCCCGAGGGCCGAATTTCGACCGCTAACCTGAAAGCGATTAGCGCGTGGCCAGAAGCTCGCGGGCGTGGGCGCGCGAGACCTCCGTCGCACCGCCCGACAACATGCGGGCGATCTCGTCAACACGGTCGTCCCCGCTCACGGAGTCGAGCAGCGTTTCAGGCCCTGCCTGCCCTTGGACGCGACGCACGACGTAATGCCTATCGCCTCGTACCGCGACCTGCGCTAGATGGGTGACGATGATTACCTGATGCGTTCGGGCCAAATCCGCGATGACATCAGCCAAGGCGACGGCCACCGCCCCGCCGACTCCTGCATCCACCTCGTCGAACACGAGCGTATCCACGTCATCGACCGCCCCCAGGACAACTTTTGCGGCCAGCATCACGCGGCTCACCTCGCCTCCGGATGCGATACGGGCAAGAGGCCTTGCCTGCAATCCCGACCCAGGGCGATAGAGGAACTCGAACGAAGAAGGCCCTATGAGGGTCCAAGCTGAACGATCAAGGCGCTCCGAAGAGCACACGAGTTCGGCGCCTCCCATTTCGAGCCGGGCCATCACCGCGGTCACGGCTTCGGAGAACTGGGGCGAAACCTGCGCACGCGCCGAGTCGAGGGCGTCCGCTGCGATGGCAAGCGCTTCCTCCGCTTCGTCAACCGACTTCTGAGCAGCCCTGAGACGCATTTCTGAGTCATCCACAAGCGATACGGTCTCTGCAGCTTCGTCACGGGCGGCAAACACGTCTTCCATGCGAGGGCCGAACGAGCGTAGAAGCCCCTGCATTTGAGAGAAACGCTCTTGCTGCTCTGCCAGCATGTCGAAGTCCAGCTCCATCCCGTCACGGTAGTCGCGCGCTTGGGCCGACACGTCTTCAAGAACGTATCCGGCTTCCCGCAGCGATTGGGCCAACGACGCAAGCTCTTTGTCGATCCTCCCTGCACTTTCCAACGCCAGGGCGGCATCGTTCAAGGTATCAAGAGCGCCCCCGTCACCCGAAAGCGACGTGTAAGCACTATCGGTCGCAGACGCGAGCTGCTCCGCATGCTCGGCAAGCGCCAGGTCATGGGCCAGTTGCTCGTATTCGCCTTCCAAGGGATTGACTTCGCTGATGCGCCTGAGGACAAACCGGGCCTCGTCCAGCTTCGCAGATGTCATCTCGCCGGCTTCCCGGATGCGCCGAAGCTCGGCGCCGGCTGCCTTTGCGGTTTCGAAAGCCCGTTCGTACTCTTCCCGATACGGCGCCACTTCCTCGCCCGCCCACGCATCGAGCATCCGAATGTGATTGGCGGGCTTCATCAGCTGCTGATGTTCGAACTGCCCGCAGAGGTCGATCGAGGGCGCCACAAGCGCTGCAAGCTCTTTGGCGCTGGCCATGCCCCCGTTGACGTGGCAACGCGAACGCCCGTCGGCGCCCACGCGCCTCACGACGACGACTTCCTCCTCGTCGCCGGATTCCCCGGAAGCATCGTAGGCGTCCCGGCTTGCTTCGCGATCGCCTTCGGGTTCCACCTCGGAATGACGGCCGAGTCCGAAGAACCGCCCCGACACGACGAGCGAGTCCTCGCCATCGCGGACCATGTCGGAGCTCGCCCGAGCACCCATCATCAACTTGAGCGCAGAGAGCAGGGCCGTTTTACCGGCTCCGGTTTCGCCCGTGATCACGGTGAGCCCTTCGCAAGGCGTTAACGCGGCATTGCGGATGAGCGCCAGATTTTTTACCTCAATCTCATCAATCATGCGAGAATTATACCGTGACGAAAGGGGCATGCATGCGCGCAATCATACAGCGTGTTACGAACGCAAGCGTTTCCATTGACGGCAAGACAACGGGATCATGCGGGAGAGGGTTCGCGATCCTCCTCGGCGTCGGTCAGGAAGACACGCAAGACGACGTCGAACGGCTTTGGTCGAAGATCTTCAAGCTGCGCATCTTCCCTGATGGCGACAAGCCTACCGGCTCATCCCTTGCCGACGTTGGCGGAGAAGTCCTCATCATCTCCCAATTCACCCTGTACGCCGATTGCCGCAAGGGAAACAGGCCGTCGTTCACCATGGCAGGAGACCCGTTGGAGTCACAACGCCTCTACGAGCAGTTCATCGCCCGCGCCAAGCAGGATGTGGGGCATGTTGCGTGCGGGGAATTCGGCGCCGATATGCAGGTTTCGCTCGTAAACGACGGCCCCTTCACGATCTACCTGGACACAGCCGACCTCAAACGCCCCCGTTAATCCAGTTGAAATGCCGGCCTGAGCGTCCGCCCAGCCTGACCGAGCCGGGCGGACTGCATACCGGCTGGCCGGATCGTGATTCTCGCGCCGGCAAGCCCGCCCGCAATCGACTCCTTTGCACTTCGCGGGCATCCATCAAGAAGGCAACGTGCACTTCGCGCTTATTCTTGCACGGTGACGTGCACTTCCCCTCGATTCCTGCACGATGCCGTGCACTTCCCCTCGATTCCCGCACGGGGACGTGCGCTTCGCCCTTGTTCTTGCACGGGGACGTGCACTTCCCCCAAATCCTTGCATCCTGTCGTGCACTTCCCCCGAATCCTTGCATTGCCGCGAACTCGTGCAAGGAAACAGGCGAAGTGCACGCCTGAGTGCAGAAAAATGGCGGAAGTGCACGCCGAAACGGGCATTCGGCGGACCTTTCGACGTGCACTTCCCCCAAATCCTTGCACGAAATGGAGCCCCTGCAAGGAATCAGGGGAAGTGCACGGATCGGGTTCGGGGGGCTGCAGGAAAAGCCCCGAAGTGCACAGCTCGGGTTAGGCGGCTTGCAAGAAAACACGGGAAGCGCACGGCGCGGATTCGGGGGACTGTAAGGATTCCCGCGAAGTGCACGGCGCAAGTGTGGCTGGCTGCAAGAAAAGCAGGGAAGCGCACGGAGGCTTGCAAAAAAAATGGCGGAAGTGCGCGCGATCGTTAGCGTTGGACCCTTTTCGTACATTTCCCCATTATCCCTGCATCCGAAAGATTTCATGCAGCAATTTGGGGAGAATGTGCGTCGAGCCGCAAGGATAGTGGCGATATGGGCGGAAAACTGCGTGCTGGGCACCCTGGAAAACGTTCATTTCCAGCGTATCGCTGCACGAGTTTTCCTATGTGCGGCAAATGCGGGGAACTGTACGAAAAAGGCCAAGTGCGGGCCGTGCGGGCGGGCCCGTTGAGAGAGCGGAGGGGCTTGACGGGGGCATCCCCCGTGCGGCCGTGCTGCCGCCCACCCGAAGGGGTAAGCCGATTCCGTAGATCCAGGGCTGCTCGGGAGGGGCAGCCCTATGGGCTGTTCTCAGCGGGGACGGGCAAGCTCCAGCTTGCCCCGTGCATACTTCCGGAACTGTTTCCCGGATGCGCGGAGCGCGGTCGGGAACATTCCACCTTGAAAACCGTACCGCCGGAGGGCCGTAGGCGAACCCCTACGGGCGGGCGGCCTGCCAAGGGAAATCCCTTCGGGCGGCCTCCCGAGGACGCTGTAGGGGAACCCCTTCGGGCGGCCTCCTGAGCCCTCTTGCGAACGGGCCGGCCGGGCGACTTCCTGAAGCCAAACGCGAGCCAATCGGGCGCTCGGCGACGTCAATAGGCGAAATAGTGCAAAGCGCTAGCCGCGCAGGAAACGCTCCCACCAAGCGCGCGATGCCATCCCGGAAGAGGCGAGGGCGTCGAGCATGCGCTCCTGTTCATCGGGAGGCAATTGGTGAAACTCATCGCGTATCCTCCCCTGCAAGCCAGAAGGGTTCATGCGCGCCTCGCTCAGAAGATCGACCAAAGTCGAGGGGTCGAAGCCCTCTATGCCCCCGTTGGAGAAAAGGTCGGCCATCTGGGCGTAATCTACATCCATGGAGGCAAGGGGATTGGACATCCCCTGACCCACTTGGCTCTTCGGATTTGCAGCCCGCGGGAAATCGAGCCGATACAGCTCTTCGATGAGCTCTTCGAACCCGGCAGGCACATCGCTTCCACCTCGTGACGCGATTGAGAACACGCCCTCCTTGAACACGATTGAAACCGACCATCTCCGCGTACCTGGCGCAAGGGCGTCCCCGTACGTCTCTTCCCAGTCGAGCACGCCTGCTTCCTGCATCTTCTTCATGAGCCGCTGCGCAGTTTCAAGCGGAACCATGCGCGTGAACTGCGACACCGGGTTCGATGCCGACCCCTTCTCGACGTGCAGCTCAAAGAGCGCGTCATCCGCTGCCTTCAGGCGAAGGAAGCGGCGGGGCAACTTGTCTTCCACCAAGGTGAACGAGAAGTTCTGAAACGGCAATTCGGCGACTGTGTTAGCAGACATGGTCATTCCTCCCGCGAAACAGCATGCGACGAGGCCAAGTATACTTCAGCTGAACGTTGGGTAGGCAATAAGACCCTACGACATATGGGCTACGATGTAGCGTAATTTCGGATGGCGGACGACGATGGAGTACTCGACTGGATTACCGATATAGAGAACGAAGCAATCGCCATGGTAGGAGACGATCCGAAGGTTCTCGTAAAGGCCCGGACGTACCTCGCGACCACGGCCGCTCGCCTGACGCGCCGCCTCTTCCTTCTCGAATTTCTGCATTCCTTCGGCATCATCGCTGTAGTAGACGTAATACAGCTCGTACGAGCTCTCCAGCAGAAGGCTCATCTTCTTCTGGTAATGCTTGAGGTCATCGGGACGTGAGGACAGGTAAAAACGCCCATCCTCCTCATGTCCCCGAATCGCCTCGCCCACGAGGGCGCAGCACTCGCAGACGTTGTTCACATGGCAGAACAAGCGGTTCGTGGTGCCGTCCATGAAGAGCGGGGCGACTCGCCTGGTCATGTAGAGAGGCGTCCACGTTTGAAGAACCTTGATGGAGTCGCTCAGGGAGCGGTTCGGATCATGCGCTACCGTTATATGACATCCACGGGAGATGAGCTCAAGTAAAGCTTCCTGATACTGGACGGATTGTTCGGGCGAGAGATTCGTTTCCAAAGCGGGCATATCGCTGCTCAGATACAGATTCTGAGCACCACACGCGGCGGCGTGCTTCAAAAAATCGAGCTCGGCATTCCAGAGCTGATCTTTCCCAGTATAGATACGAGCCTTCGGTTCGTTGTCGGTTGGGGGGAATTTCGCGGGCTCGGATCTTTGCACCCGATCGACGATGCCCTTGTATTCCCGGCGGTTGAGCTGGTCGAAGTATTCCTCGAGAGCCAAGATGTCTGATTCGACGATCTGATTGCCGAGGAGCCAGCGGCCGATATGCTCGGCAAGGCTCAACGCACTGTCGATATCAAGCGGACCCATTGCGAAGAGCGCCTCGTCGGCATCCATGAGCGCAAGGACCTCTTTAAGCAGTCCCCGCTCCATGCAGTTGAGCGCGGCAACCTGCGCTACCACTTCGGCAAACCTCCTCTTGTCGTTAGGAGTTCGTTCGCCGCGCCTGATGCGGGAAATGTACGAGGAGTCAAGGTGCAGGGGGATTGCGACGTCGATGTTCTTTATCCCTAAGAGCTTCATGAGGGAATCGACGCGCATGGCGAAGCTGGGGCCGAGCGGTTTCGACCGGACCAAGCCTTCGGTTAGCGCCCGCTTCACCGCGGCCTTCGACGATGCTGCGCTAATACCACGCTCGCTTGCAAGGCTGGATATGCCCTCGGCGAGATGGTCGATAACGTCGGAACTGGAACGGGGAACCCTTTTTCCGCTCCGATAGCGTGAAAGGGCAGACATGGAAACGCCGCATCGCTCGGCAATCTCCTTGTTTGAGCAATTAAGCAAAACGCAATATGAGTTAAGGATAGGAGCGAATGTCATGGCCCCTCCTCCCGCTCGTGTTGCTGGCAAAATATGCCGCTTCCCGGTGTCCATTCATGCTACATCAGCATTAATATATAGGCATTGTGGTCATCTTAAAACTACCTCAACACTACAGCAAGTACACAATTGACCAAAACTGCCGCTAGCGCCTCGCGGAACCGTATGCGGCGTGCTTTCTGTTGCCAAACGCGCTGCCCTTACGCGCCTTCTTCTTCAAGCCGGCGAGGACGTCCTCTTCCGATTGCCCTTCAACCTGCGCACGAAGCTTGACAACTTGGTCGCGGAGGTGAGCTGCTTGCTCGAAATCCATATTACGCGAAGCAAGGGCCATTTCATCTTCCATGCTCGAAATGATGCGGAGCACCTCTTCGCGCGAAAGGGCCGCAAGCTCCTTGTTCACCTCTTCTGCTGAGCGCTCGTTTGCCTCGTCGGTGACGAAGCCCAGAACGTCGTTGATGGCCTTCCTGATCGTCTGCGGCTCGATGCCATGCTCCTCGTTGAACGCGATTTGCAGCTCACGTCGACGCCGGGTTTCGGATATGGCCCGCTCCATGGAATCGGTGGTTTTATCAGCGTACATGATGACCTGCCCCGATACGTTTCGGGCAGCGCGGCCGATGGTTTGCACGAGGGAACGGTGATTTCTCAGGAAGCCCTCTTTGTCGGCATCGAGTATGGCCACAAGCGACACCTCGGGAAGGTCGAGGCCCTCTCGGAGCAGGTTGATGCCCACGAGGACGTCGAACTTTCCAAGCCGCAAGTCCCTCAATATCTCGACGCGGTCCAGGGTCCCGATGTCGGAATGCATGTAGCGCGCCTTCACCCCCTGGTCCAGAAGGTGGTCGGTCAAGTCTTCCGCCATCTTCTTCGTGAGGGTCGTGATGAGCGTTCGCTCGCCTGCCTCCGTCCGTATGCGGACCTCGTCGATGACGTCGTCGATCTGCGACGCGATGGGCCTCACGATGATCTCGGGGTCGAGCAAGCCGGTCGGCCTGATGATCTGCTCTACGAGCGATTGGCTCACGGTCTCCTCGTAATCGCCCGGCGTCGCGCTCACGTACACGAACTGGGGCACACGCGCTTCGAACTCGTCGAAGCGCAAGGGGCGGTTGTCCAAGCAACTCGGAAGCCGGAAACCATGCTCGGCGAGCGTGATTTTACGGCTGCGGTCGCCTTCGTGCATGCCTCGAATCTGAGGTACCGTGACATGCGATTCGTCGATGATGCACAGGAAATCATCGGGGAAGTAGTCGATCAGCGTGTACGGCGGCTCGCCTGGCTCGCGGCCGTCCAGATGTCGCGAGTAGTTCTCGATGCCGCTGCAGAAGCCCATGGTCTCGAGCATCTCGAGGTCGTAGTTCGTACGCATCTCCAAGCGTTCGGCCTCGAGCAGCTTCCCCTCGGATTTGAACTGGGCAAGGCGATCACGCAGCTCGTCTCGGATGGTTTGGAGCGCACGGTCCATTTTCGGGCGGGCGGTGACGTAATGCGATGCAGGCCAGATGGGCAGCATCTCGTACGACCCCAGGACCTCGCCCGTTACATTGTCGACCTCGACGATGGCCTCGATCTCGTCGCCCCAAAACTCGACGCGAATGGGATTGTCGGCATAAGGGGGAAAGACGTCGAGCGCGTCGCCGCGAACGCGGAAGGTTCCACGTTTCAGCTCGTAATCGTTGCGGTCGTACTGGATGTCGATGAGGCCGTAGATGACATCATCGCGGTCTGCGGGAACCTGCTTGTCGAGGAAGACGGCCATGCCGGCGTAATCCATCGGCGATCCGATACCGTATATGCAGCTCACAGACGCAACTACGACAACATCGCGCCGCGACAGCAAGGCGCTTGTGGCTGCATGGCGCAACTTCTCCACTTCCTCGTTGATAGACGCATCCTTTTCTATGAAGGTGTCGGAAGAGGGCACGTACGCCTCGGGTTGATAGTAATCGTAGTACGAGACGAAATACACGACGGCGTTATCTGGGAAGAATTCTTTCAGCTCGCTTGCCAGCTGGGCGGCGAGCGTTTTGTTCGGGGCCATGACGAGCGTCGGCTTCTGAACGGACTCGATGACCTTGGCCATGGTGAACGTCTTTCCTGAGCCCGTTACGCCCAGAAGCGTCTGGTAGCGAAGTCCCGATTGGATGCCGTCGGCGAGCTTCGCTATCGCCTGAGGCTGATCACCTGCAGGTTCGTAAGGAGAAACGACTTTGAAGGGCGTGTTGGCAAGTCTCACCGCGGGCAGCTTGCCCTCCATCTGAACGCCTTCTATGCTCGATAAGTGCGCCATCTAACGACCCTTCCACCAGGAGCGGACTTTGCTATAGAGCTCTTCTTTCGTGCCGTCGTTCACGAACACGACGTCGGCTTGCCTTATGCGTTCGTCATCGGCTATCTGGCGATCGATGCGACGCCGAACGTCTTCTTCGTCGAAACCAGCTGCAATCGCGCGATCAACACGCATCTGAAGCGGGGCGACCACGGCCACGATGACATCCGCGAGGCGTGCGATCAGCATCGAGCGGCCTTCGAACGCCGAGTACTCGACCACGACAGCTTGGCATCCCTGCCTCTCGAGCTTGCCGAGCTGCTCCTTCAAGGCGTCCTCGATGCGCGGATGCATGATGCCGTTAAGCTTCCGAGTCTCGCCGCCATCGGCAAACGCCCTTCTCGCCAGCTCAAATCGCGCCACTTCCCCATTCTCATCCAGGACATCGGCGCCGAACGTATCTGCGATCGCACTTTTCACAGCCGCCTCATGAAGTAGCGCATGACCTACCTCGTCGAGGTCGATGCAAGACAGGCCTTCGTCGACAAGCGCTTCCAGCACCGTTGACTTTCCCGACCCCATGCCGCCGATGACGAACACCTTTTCCACGCGCGCTCCTCTATCCCATTGCCAATTGATGAGCCGACAAGAGCATGTTACCCGATAAAAAGGGTCCGGCATAACGCCGGACCCTTTCGATTACGCGATGTCTGCAGCGTTTACTCTGCGGCTTCCTCGGCTGCAGGAGCCTCTTCGGCAACCTCGGCCTCGACCGCGGGCTCTTCCTCGGCCTCGGCCTGATCGCGACGCGGCTTGCGGGCCGGACGCTCTTCGGCGACGACCGACTCGTCGATTTCGATCTCGACGCCGAGCTCGGCAGCAGCAGCCTTCATGGAGAGGCTGATGCGACGACGCTCGGGGTTGATCTCCATGACCTTGACCTTCACCACGTCGCCGACCTTCACGACCTGAGCCGGGGTCTCGATGTGACGCGGAGCCATCTCGGAGATGTGGACAAGGCCCTCGGTTGCCTCGCCCAGCGCGACGAACGCACCGAACGGGACGATCTTGGTAACCGTGCCGTCGACGATCGTGCCGACCGGATACGCCTCGACGAGCTTTACCCACGGATCGGGCTGGGTCTGCTTCAGGCCGAGGGAGATGCGCTCGCGGTTCAGGTCGACGTCCAGAACCTCGACCTCGACTTCCTGGCCGACCTTGACGACCTCGGAAGGATGGTTCACATGGTTCCAGGACAGCTCGGAGATATGCACGAGACCGTCGATACCGCCAAGGTCGACGAACGCGCCGAAGTCGACGATGGAGGAGACGGAGCCCTTCAGGCGCATGCCCTTCGTGAGCTTGGCCAGGATCTCGGCGCGCTCGTTCTTGCGGCCTTCTTCCAGCAGCACGCGGCGGGAAAGCACGACGTTGTTGCGGTTGCGGTCCATCTCGATGATGCGGGCCTCGAGCTCAGTACCCATGTACATGTCGAGATCCTTGACGCGGCGCAGGTCCACGAGGGATGCGGGTAGGAAGCCGCGCAAGCCGATGTCGATGATGAGGCCGCCCTTGACGACTTCGATGACCTCGCCCACGACAGGCTCGCCGGCCTTGAACTTCTCT
>JAFRGA010000044.1 GCA_017434045.1 Eggerthellaceae bacterium | reverse complement strand
TGAGCAGCCGGAAAGGGCCTGCGACAGATTTCGGTGAGTAGCCGTCGGCGGTCATCCTGGCCATGAATCCGTTCACTTCAGCTATCCCCAGTTCGCCGAGGCGGATATCTCCGATGTAGCGGCAAATGAGTTTCGATTCGTGCCTATAGCCCCGAATCGTCGAGGGCTCCACGATGCCCGCTTTCTCTTTGTAGTCGAGGAACGAGGACATGAGCTCCTCGATCGTCGCCTTGCTGCCCGCAGCCCCTCCCTTTCGTTCGAGCTCGAGTATCAGCTCGTCGCGCTTCCGTTGTGCCTGCTTCTCGGTTTTTGCCTCCACTGTGTGGTAGGTCGAGACCTGCTTCCCCGTGACTGGGTCGCGGTGCGTAAGGGTGACCTCCCACTTGTCGGTGTTCCGCCGCCTGCGCAGGCCCCTGCTCGTGTACCTCATGGTCGCCTCCTCGCTCGTGTTTTCCACAGTTTGCCGTCGGTCCGCGTTGACCTACATTTGACCAACATAGCGACCTACAAATGACCTACAAGGCCTCGTCCGCGAAGTTGAGAGCACAGAACAACGGTTACAGCGCAGAACAGAAAAACCACAGGTCATCCACATGTCGAAGGCGTTTTTGAGAACCCAGAGCGGGGTTTTAACCGACCAGCCCTCCCTGTTAACCGGAGGGTTGTAGGTTCGAATCCTACCCGGGGAGCCAGTAAACACCAGGTCAACCCATTGCGGTTGGCCTTTTTTGTCAATCGGACCGACACGCAACTGACCAAGAGGAGCTCACGAAGGCGATGGTCGGAAAGCCGCGAAATCGAAAAAGCCCGTGTCAGCAACTACGGCTCTTGTGTTAAAGTTTGGCCCCGTGAACAGCAAGACCGCAACAGTATCATTCGTTTCATCGCTCTGTATTTACGGTACGATCGGCTGGGTGCTCGCATACGTGAACCTTCCCACTGAGGTCGTCGTCGTGTTCCGCGGACTCATAGGCGCCGCGTTCATACTGGTCGTGTTGTTCGCGACGAAGCGCAGGTTCGACACGACAGCTGTGCAGGCCAACCTCGGCTGGCTTGCCGCCGGGGGCATCAGCCTAGGGCTCAACTGGGTGTTCCTGTTCGCCGCCTATCGCACGACAACCGTCGCCGTGGCCAGCTTGTGTAACTACATGGCGCCCATCATGCTCATAGTCATCGCGCCGCCACTGCTGGGCGAGCCGCGCAGCATGAAAAAGGCCGTGTGCGCGGTCGTCGCCATAATCGGCATGGTGCTCGTCTCGGGGGTTGTCGAAGGCGGCGCGGAAGGCGTGAACGCGCAGGGCATAGCCCTGGGCCTGGGTGCGGCCGTGTTCGCAACCACCTTGGTGCTGAGCAACAAGAAGCTGGGAGACATACCCGTATTCGAGAAATCCTCGGTGCAGCTCCTGTTCGCGACGGCAGCGGCCCTGCCGTTCGCCCTCGTGGTGGGCTTGGCTCAGCCCCTGCAACCAGATGCGCTCACCGTCGGGCTCGTCGTGCTCTTGGGGTTGCTCCACACCGGTGTTGCCTACTGCCTGTATTTCGGCGGCCTCGGACACCTGCGCGCGCAGACCGCGGCGGTGCTCGGCTACGTGGAGCCCGCCGTATCGGTGCTCGTGTCCACCACAATCCTGCACGAGCCCCTATCCATACTCGGCTGGATCGGCGCCGCGCTTATTATAGGCGCCGCCGTAGCAAGCGAGATTGCGGACTAGCAATCGGCTGCGTACGACCCGTATTCCCCACGCCAGTATTCCCTCTCTTCTCTGGTGATCGTTCTAATCACCTTGCAGGGATTGCCTGCAGCAAGGCTGTGCGGCGGTATGTCCTTTGTAACCACCGAGCCCGATCCGATGACCACGTCGTCGCCAATCGTCACTCCTGGGTTGATGACGACGTTGCCGCCAATCCACACGTCGCTGCCGATGCGCACGGGCTTGGCGTACTCGAGGCCCGTCGCGCGCACTTCCGCGTCGATGGGATGCCCGGCTGTGAAGACACTCACGTGCGGTGCGATGATGACGCGGTCCCCGAAGACGACCTCGTTTTCGTCGAGGATGGTGAGTCCCGTGTTCGCGTAGAACGCCTCGCCGAACCTGATGTTGAAACCGTGATCGCAGTGGAACGGCGGCGTGAGGATGGTGTCGTCGTGCGCCTCGCCGAACATCGCCTTCAGCTCGTCGAGCGGCTTGGAATCGTGCCAATACTCCGAGTCGTTGAACCGCTTCAGAAGCATGCGGATCTTCTGCCAATCGCCCGCCGTCTTGTACGGATTGTAAAGCCGTCCGGCCATCTGCCTTTGATGCTCGTTCATAAGGCCCCCTCTCTCGAGACAAAGGCGCCACCGCGTCCATTCCACAAAACGTCGAAGCCGCAGGGATGCCGTGACGTCCCTGCGGCCCGGCAAATCACGCGCCAGTCCATAGGGCGCCCGCATGAGCTTCGGCTCTCGCGGGCGCCTCAGAAAAGCCCCTATTCGCGCGCCGGCAGCTTCTCGTGACAATCGAGGCCGTGCATGCGCTCGGTCTCGCCCCAGGCAAAGTGAGCAATCGGCTTGCGGGTCTCGCCCTTTCTGTGCCACCAGCCCTCTTGCTGCGGCGTCGGGGGATAGCGCTTCAGCAGGATGGGCATCTTGCCCTTCGGGTCGGGCGTGAACTCCCACTCCTCGTCATCGAAGTGCAGGTCGATTCTGCCGGTGAAGGGGTTCTCGTCGCCGAGGTCCTCCAGCTCGCAGCTGATGTTGTCGCGCGCTATGCGCACGTTGCCCTCGTTGTCGGCCAGGAAGCCGAAGCCCATCTTGTCGTGGCAGACCTCGAATTCGCCCCACTCGATGTAGCCGTCGTCGTACTCGTTGAGGAACATGTACCACAGCAGGTGGCCCTTGTTCTCGAGCACGATGTCCTTCTTCGTGTAGATGAATGCGTTCTCGGGGTGCATGTAGCACTGGTCGATGCAGATGGCGCCCTCGACCTTCTTGCCGTCGAGCGTGCCGTGCAGGCGGACGAACTGGCTCAGGTAGAACTGGCCGTAGTCGGGACCGAGGATGGCCCACTGGCAGCCGGGGCTCATGATCTCGCCCTCAAAGTCGATGAAGCCTTCTTCCTTCCAGGTGAATTTGTCCTTGGTGAAAGTCATCTCCCAGTCGCAGCCCGGATCGCCGGGGATTTTCGAGCAGATGAGCTTGTCGCCCTCGCGCCTAGACTCGGGGCGGACCGTCTTGGCGCCTTTGGCCATGAGGTTCTGATCAGGAAGCATGTTCTCGCCGTCGACGAGCGTTGACTGGTAGAGGGTCGGCAGCGCCGGCTCCTCGACCTTTGCGTAGCGTGGCACCAGGTTGTGCAGTACCTCGTACATGTTGCCCTCTTCGTCGCGCATGCAGCCGTAGATGGGTAGCAAGTGGCGTGTAAGGCCGAAGTAGTCGCGCGGGTCCTGGAACTCGTCGACGTCGAACTCGCTGGGCTGGATGTAATGCTGCAGAAAATTGCCCTTCTCGTACGATGTGTCATAACATTTCGGCATGGCTCTCTCCTCTCGGTCGAACTCTTTTTATGACCAGCTTGGCCCTATATTCCAAATATAGGGTTCGGCGGGGAAGGCATTCCCTCGTTGTTTGGTACAATTCGAAACGAATAATTGGGAATGGGGCGGCCGTGGAAATCAGGCAGATCGAAATCTTCGTGACTGTTGCCGACGAGCGCCATTTCAGGCGAGCGGCTGACCGACTCTATATGTCCGAACAGGCCCTTGGCCAGCAGATCAGGAAATTCGAAGGCGAGCTGGGATTCAGGCTGTTCGACCGATCGACGCGCTCGGTCGAGCTCACGCCCGAGGGCGCCGCGCTCATCGATGACGCACGCCGCCTGCTCGCGCAGGCGGCGCGAACCGAGGACACGGCACGCCACATAGCTGCCGGCGAACTCGGCACCGTGCGACTTGGCTACGAGTCGTCCACCGTCGTCTCGATACTGCCCAAGTTTGTGATTGCGATGCGAGCCGAGCACCCCGGCATCGACCTCATGCTAATCGAGCACAACAAGGCAGGCCTCGCCTCACTTGATTCGGGGGAAACCGATGCCTGCCTGATCGCGTGCTACAGCAGCATCCCTAAGCGTTTCGAGTTCCACCTCGTGAAGCGCGAGCTGGCATACGTCGCCCTGCCTGCGGGCCATCCACTCGCGCAATCAGACGGACTTGGCGTTAACGACCTCAAGGGCGTCCCCTTCTTGGGCTACGCCGATGCAAACGGCGAGTCTCCCAACCGCTTCATGGCGCAGCTGTTCACCAACGTTGCGCTCGAGGCGCCCATTCAACATGAAGCCGACAGCTACGTAGCTCTGCTCGGGCTTGTGTCGGCGGGCATGGGTTTCACCTTCGTCACCGGGTCGATGCGCAAGCTGTTCGCCGGCGAGGTTGCCTACGTGCCGTTCATAGACCCTGCAGTCTACGTCGACTACGGCTTGGCGTTGCGCGTCGGCGAGACCCTCCCTGCTGCGGACGCTCTCAGGGCCGTTGCCGACAAGCTCGCCTGATGCGCGAAGGTCGCGTGTTCGCCGCCCCTCGATGCGCCGAGTTGCTAGTACATTTACAAGATCGGCATAAGGCACAAGGGGCGTCGAAAGGCACCCCTTGTATCCTTGCCGTGCCTGTTCATGCGCGCAGCCTTTGCTCGCGGATAGTCTTCACGCCGCTGTAGATCATGTAAGCAGAAACGAGGATCGACCCTGCGATATCCAAGTAGGCCGACGCTGCAGAGCCCGGAGCGGCCATCGCCGCGAAAAGCGCGGTCGTGACGCAGGTGTCCACCAAAGATTTGGCACGGTACAGGCGCGCTTGCACACCGAGGATGGAATTGCCCTCCCTCCGGTAAAGCATGGTGTAACGCCGCCAGAAGATGACGTTTGCGACAACGCCGAGGAAGGCGATGACGAGCGCGAGGATGACGTTGCCCTTGTCGTCGCTGCCCGAAAGGAATGTCATGAGGAGCATACTCGCGCCGCTGATGCACATGATGATGCCGACGAAGATGTTGCTGCGCCGCTCCAGCGCCGCCTTACGCCCAGCTTCCATGCCCCCGTTGCGGTTCGTGACCGCGTATATCGCCAAGGAGACGACGAGCGCGAAGAGCTCAGCCGTGCGTCGGGTGAAATCGGATATCTGCGTAGAGCTGCGGCCCAGGAGCAGGCCGAACCCAAGTATGAGCGGCCCGGGCGCACTCAAGGCAACCGAGACGGCCAGAGTCCGCAAGCTGCTCTTCTTGTTCGCGTTCGAGTCGTCGCCCGCGCTCCCTTTTCGTTTGGGCTTCCGCTCGCGTTCTCGTGCGCGTCAGCGCTTCCGCTCATGCCCTCGAGCTGCTTCCCCGTTCACGCATCATACGTGCTCCGCAGCATCTCGCGCGCAAGGGGAAGCAGCTCGAGGGCATGGTCGGTGCGCAGATAAGCTGGGTCGGGCTCGTTTGCGCCAAGGCGCACGCGATCGAGGCCGTCGGCATCCTTGAACAGCAGATATAGGTGTACCGGGTCGGCCTTCGCTTCCTGCGGAAGCGCAGCTTGCAGGTCACCGATTCCCAAGTGTGGAAGCGCGTTGCGCTCGAACGCGCGGCGAATGGCATCGATGCCGTCGCCGTCGTCGCGATCGTGCCATTGCATGGCGAGATAGGCGCGCGGGTCGAAGCGCATCTCGCAGCCCGCCTTCGAGTTTCGGTCAGAACCGTCGGCCGTCGCAGCACAAAATTCCGCATAGTACTCGGCGGCGCGGGCGCCGTGGCCCGTGTCGAGGTAGGGGTCCTTCCGGCGCGAATCGTGGAAGCACGCCGCCATGGCGAGGCACGCAAGGTCGGCCGGCGGAAGCTCCTCGCGCACGCCCAAGTTGAGCGCCAGCAGCAGCACGCGCGTCCAATGCGGGCGGAAGTGTATGGCGCCGCCCGTGGTCCACGGCCCCAAATCGACGTTGATGAACGCGAGCCACTCGAAGAACAGCTTTTCGGCGGCGGCATTCGGCGCGAAACGGGACAGGTGAGCAAGCGGGCCATCGGCGGTCTGCTCGGCAAGCAGCTCGTTGTCGATGACCTCGACGAAATGCTCGTCTTGCATCATGGCATCCCACTGCATGCCATGCTTGGCCAACTCGTCGGCATAATGCGGACTCACGGAACCGTCGGGCAGATAGAGGGAATCGACCTTGTACGGCGCCAAGCCGCTCGCTTGCGTCGAAATGATTTCGTCCATGATCGCCGTACGCTCCCTTCATGCACATGCCGTACAGGAAACAGCACTATCTTAGAACACAACCCCGATGCATGTCGAAAGGAACCGGTAAGGTCATCGAACGTACCACAAGCTCAATCGCCCTCCACAGCAAACGAGCCGGCCTCGCGGGGGAGGCCGGCTCTCGAAACGATGACATGTGCAAGCGCCGTTACACCGCGAACTCGTCGAAGTCCTCGTCGAGCATGCAGTCCTTTATGCGCATGAACTGTGGCACGGGCACGTCGGCTCCCGCGAGCGCCGGCACCGTGTCGGCTAGCAGCTCGCCGGCGTGCGCAGCCCTCAGCTCGTCGATGTCGCCCCACTCGAGCGCGCGCATGATGCACGCGCTGACGCACACGGGCGGCTCGCCCGGCTCGTGCCCGGGCACCGAGGCACACAGGTCGCAGCCCTTCTGGGGCAGCGAGATGTTGTACCAGCGGGGCGTGAAGCCCTCGCCCGTGCAGAACGAGCGCACGATGCGGTAGTTGGTGCCGACTGACAGGTCATGGGCGTCCTTGCAGGCAATCTGGCAAGCCTTGCAGGCGACGCAGCTCTCTGCGTCGAAGTAGAATCCCTTGGTCATGTTCACTCACGCCCTCTCTAGTTATCCAACGGGTCGGACAGGACGACTTCGCAATCCGGAAGAAGCTCCAGCGGACCCTCGTATTTCTCATACTGACAAAGGCCGGTGTTCCAAGGCTGCACGAACGGGGTGGTGGCGACGCCCGAGCCGGTCAGGGTGTTCATGTTACCGCCGAGGTCGATGCCCGTTTCGGCGTCGATGCGCGGACGTGCACCGTGAGGTATGACGATGACGCCGGGCATGACGGTGCGCACCACGGCGGCGGGGCGCAGGATCTGGCCGTAGTCGTTGAAGACACGGACGGTGTCGCCCTGCTCGATGCCGCGTTCGGCGGCGTCCTGCTTGTTGATGAACACCGGGTTCACGAACGCCTCGCGCAGCCAAGGCAGGTCGTCGAACTCGGAATGGATGCGCCTGGGGTAATGTAGGCTCGTCATCTGGACGGGGTGGCAACCGGGCTTCTTTGCCTCCCAATCTTCGAAGGAAGATTGGTAGTCGTTGGGTGCCCTCAGATACTTCGGCAAAGCCGGCACCTTCACGTAGGAAGGTGCTCCTTCACCACCAAAGCCGCCGTTGATGAAGTTGTGCGCACCAGCCTTTTTCAGGCTGTAGATTTCCATCTTGCCCGTGTCGGTGGACAGTGGGTTGGCTTCGGGATTCTCCCTGAACGCCTGATTGGAGACCTTCACGTGCCCGTCGTCCTCCGTGCGTTTGACGCGA
This sequence comes from Eggerthellaceae bacterium, assembly GCA_017434045.1. Taxonomy (GTDB): domain Bacteria; phylum Actinomycetota; class Coriobacteriia; order Coriobacteriales; family Eggerthellaceae; genus UBA9715. The sequence goes on along the minus strand of JAFRGA010000044.1, from coordinate 12,926 downwards.
TAGATGCCGTCGCTGATAAACTGCTCGAACGAGATGACGCCATCATGAGGGGCGCCTTCGACTCCATAGCGGTCGAGGTCGGCCTGCGTCACCGAGCAAAGCGGGGTGGGAACCCCCGAACCGTCGAGCACCATGGTGCCGTCCATCTGATCGAACCACAGCTGCGCGTCCGTCTTCGGGTTGATCTCGCTGTAATCAAGGCCAAGCCTGGTGGCAAGAGCCTCAGCGATATCGCGGTCGTCCCTGCATTCGTACATCGGCTCGATGGCTTTCTCGAAGGCGACGGCGCTCTCCTTTTCCCTGAAGAACGCATAGAACATAGCCTGCTGCCGTTCGAGACGCGTGGTAATGGGCAGCACGACGTCGGCATAGAGCGCATCAGCTTTCATGGTGTAGCCCAGAGCCGCCACGAAGTCGACTTTGCGATGAGCCTCGATGCCCTTATTCAAGCCTGGCTGGTTGTTCAAGACGTTGTTCTGGTCGCTTATGATCACGTGGATGTTGGTCGGACGCTTCTCGGGGGCCCGCAGCCCATATCCGGAAGGCCGCACCTTCGTGGTGCCGGAATGATAAAGGACTCCATCGGCAACCGCAGCCCATAGCTGGTCATGCGGGAATGCCAAGTCGACCTTGTTCTCGATGTTGGAAACTATGTTCGGAAGGAACATGGGCACCACTACGGCCTGGTCGCCCTTGTTCAGGCCGCTGTACCACTCCTGATAGGAACACGAATTGCCCGGTTTTCCGAAATGCCCACCCATGGCGGCCACGGTCATCAGCAGCTGCGGGAAGTTCTCGGCGCCAGCTGCGCGCGCAGCCGCCGAGCTGGAGGCGACAGCGACGTTGTTCTTGCAGCTCATGATCTCGGCGAAGCGGTCTATCAGCTCCACGGGGGTGCCGCAGATCTCGCTGGCCCACTGCTGGGTTTTCGCAACGCCGTCGTACTCGCCTCGCAGGTAGCCAACGAAGTTCTCGTCTTCCATGATCTTTTCGGGCATGTGCTCGGCATCGAAGCCCACCGTGCAACGGTTCAGGTAATCCCAATCGATGCAGCCGTTCTCTCCATCGTGCTCGAGCATCGAGTAGGCGACACCGAGCAGGAAGGCCGTGTCGGTGGAGGGGCGCACGGGGATCCACTCCGCGTTGGCCATGCCGGCAGTGGCCGAATACTCGGGGCCGACGAAGACGACCTTGACCCCGTCCGCGACGGCTTTCTTCAGGTTAAGGCCCGCGCCGGCAAGCCCGCACCACACCAGGTTGTAGCCATAGAGAACCAGATAATCGGAGTTCTTCAGGTCGAAGCGGTCGTTGCCTGCAGACGGGATGAACCCCACCGTGGGACCTCCGAACGCGAATGTCCCGTACGACGTGTTGCCGAGCGCGTCGACATATCCGCCGAAGGCCGAGAGCACCGGCTCCAGATAGCCCTCCGAGCGCTGGTAGAGAATGGATTCGTTGCCATATTCCTCTTTTGCGGCTTTCAGCGCGGCGGCAATGTAGTCGAGCGCTTCATCCCAACTGATGCGCTCCCAATCGTCGACGCCACGCAGGTGCCCATTCGGCTCTTCCGGACTGTAGTGCTTGCGCTTCATCGGGTATTTCAGGCGCCCCGGCCCGTATACTTTTTGACGCATCGCGCGGCCCATGGCACATGCCCTGCTCTGCGGATGCTCCCAGCTATCCGGATGGGTGTCGTCTGTCTTGACGCGCACGATCTTTCCATCTTCGACCAAGGCTTTGAGTGCACACGCACCGCCGCAATCGTGCCAGCAAGGGATGCTGACCCACTTCGCCTCGCCCATAACCTCTCCTTCCCCCTCTGTTTGGAAACGCCGGCTCATCATGCAGGCCTTTAACGCAAAGCATACCTTTCGAAAAAGCTGAGAATTTCAAGCATTAATTGCAGGTCGTCACCGAAAAATTGATAATGTGAATGCATTAGTTGAATGCGGGCCATAAACGCACGTTAGCCACAGGAGGTGGGCGTTCGTGGAGTTGTGGGACCTCAAGAATTTCCTCGCCGTGGCGAGCACGCTCAGCTTCAGCAGCGCGGCGGAAACATTGCACCTTTCGACCCAGGCGGTAAGCCGTTCTGTGAAGAAGCTCGAGGGCGATTTGGGGTTCGAGCTCCTGAAGCGGACGACGCGCTCGGTGAGCCTGACACCTGCCGGAAGCAGGTTCCTGAAAGACGCCAGCAGAATCCTCCTCGAACTCGACGGATCCATCGAGCTCGCTTCCCGCATCGCAGCCGGCGAGTCTGGCGAAATCACCGTCGGTTTCGACCTCGCGGAGATTTTGGGGACGCTGTCCTTGCTCGAATCCAACTTGGCTAAACGCCATCCGAGCATCGAGCTCCATGTTGCAAGCTACAATCTCCCCCATTACGACGATCTTCGCAACGGAAAGCTCGACGCGTATTTCGCAACTGTGTACCGCAGTGTTCCGGAAGATCTCAATTGCTGCGTCTTGCACACGGCAGCGCTTTACGCAGCCCTTCCGAAAGGGCACGCGCTAGCGGAAAAGGAAGTGCTGAGCTTCTCCGACCTGCATGGGGAAACGGCCCTGCTCTACCACACGGAACCCGAATCGCCCATGCTCGCGAAGCTGAAAAGCGCATCGCTCGACTACGAGATCGTCGCCGACATGGGGCAGATGAGCTCGTGGTGTACCCTTGTCGCGCTCGCAGGAGCCGGGCGCGGCTACGCCCTCGTGTCAGAACAGTATCGGGGCATTTTGCCCCATCTGGTCGATTACCGGCCTATCGACGAACCTGGAGCCGTCACGAAGACCTGCCTTCTCTGGCGCAAAGACGATGCCAACCCGCTGGTAGAAAAAGCCCTTGTGGAAACAGCGAAATCGCTCTGGCAATAAGCTTGCATCGGAACGAGCGGGGCTAACGGGCGGTCGAGGAGGCGTCGGACCTCGCGCTTGGCTATGCGTGTCTTCCTCTAATCAGCGAAACGCGACAGTGTCACCTCGAAGCGGCCTTCGGGCGCGACGACGAACTCGTTGCGCGTGGCCAGACGCACGCGGCCCTTGTCGTCGATGAGGAAGCATTCGGGGTGGCTGCTGTAGCGCAGGGGCTTGGCCCACTCCTCGTTCATGATGTAGTCGCGCATGCTGGCGGCGTCCTCGGTCACGTCGAGGTTGTGCACGGGGTCGAAAACGCGGAAGGCGCGCACGGGCACCTGGGCAGGCTCGATATCGGCAGCCGCCAGCTCAACGAGCTTGTCGGCCAACGCAACCGTCGCGCGCTGGACTACGGTAGCCTGCGTCACCTTGGCGTCGTCGGAATAGCCGGTCATGAAACCGTCCACCTCATCGGGCGTGAACAACTTCGCGTTGTCCAGCTGTTCCTCGACGTCGGCGAGCCACGCGTCGATCATGCAGCGCGCATCGTCTTCGGGCAGGCGCTGAACCTCCTCGACCTGCGCAAAGCGACGCATGAGCGCGGCATCCAGCATGTCGTGGCGGTTCGTGGCAGCCAGCATGACGACGCCTGCAGGAAGCCGGTCGATTTCCTGCATGAGCGTGACGGTCGTGCGGTTCAGCTCGCCGTCGGCCTGGCGCGCTTCGAGCGAGCGGTTCGACGCGATGCAGTCGAGCTCGTCGATCATGAACACACAGGCGCCCTGGTGGGCGAACTTGAAGACTTCGGAGATGTTGCGCGAGGTCTTGCCCATCAGGCTGTCGACCGCACTCGACATGTTCACGTACATCAGCGGCAGCCGTTCCTTGTAGGCGATGTAGCGCGCCATCTCGGTCTTGCCGGTGCCCGGAGGGCCGAACAGCAGCGTGGTGTTGCGCGCTGCGATTCCCAAAGCGCGCAGCTTCGGCGCGCTCGCGCGCATCGAGTGGACCTGCTTGGCCACCTTGCGTGCTTGGTCGGTTATCCAATAGCGTGCGGGGTTGAACATCTCCTCGGGGTGCTCGATGACGACGAGTTCGGCGACTTCTTCGGGGATGAGGTCGGCGGCGAATTCGCTGCGCGGTTCTTCCAAGTAGTACTCCATGGCGGTCTCCACCCCTCCCTCATACAGGTTCGGCCCCAGCGCAAACCGGGGCCGAACCGTTCTTGTCTTCAGCCGTTCGGCGGAACGGCTGAACAATCAATTACCAGCGATCCTTGAACTGCTCGTTGTCGGAGCCAGCCTCAGCGGTGATCTGGTTGTCGGTGATGATAGCCTTGGCCACGATGGAGCCAGCAACGCCGCCGACGCCGGACAGCGGGTGCGTGGACTGGCCGCCCATGTACAGGCCCTCGATCGGGCTGCGGTAGTTGGAGTAACCGGGCATCGGACGCCAGTTGAACTCGTCGTACCAGCGCAGCGTGCCATGGCCGAGGTCGCCGTTGGTCATGACGAAGTGCTCGTCGAGCTCCTTGGGCGTGTAGCCGTCGGCATAGATGACGCTGTCCTTCAGACCCGGGGCGAACGCATCGAGCGAGTTGATCCAGTTCTCGAGCAGCTCGGCCTTGGCCTCCGCGTCCCAATCGCGCTTCCACAGCTGGCCTTTCACGGGGAAGGCGTAGCCGGTGAGGACATGATGGCCCTCGGGCGCAAACGTGCCAGGCTCCTCGTAGTAGGTGGGCATGTAGGTCATCGACAGCATCTTCTTGGGGATGCGGCCGCACTTGTACTCGGCGAACGCCTCCTCGGCGTATTGGTAGCCAGGCTCGGTGATGCCGAAGAATCCGCCGTAGCAGTCCTCGGGCATCTCGAACTTCGGCATCTTGTCGAGCGCGACGTTGAGCGTAACGCCGCCGCACTCGTACTTGATCTCCTTCAAGCCGCGCTTGAAGTTTGCGGGCAGCGTTGCCTGGTCTTCCTCGCCAACGAGCTTGCCGAACGTAGTCGGGGGCTCGATTTCGCTGACGACGGCGACCTTGGCGTTGTAGATCTCGCCGCCCTCGACCTCGACGCCACACGCTTTGCCGTCCTTGGTGAGGATCTTGACGACGTTGGCCTCGGTGATGACGTCCACGCCGAAGTCCTCGGCACATTTGCGCAGGGAGGCGCCGACTTCCTTCAGGCCGCCCTTGATGAAGCCCCACGGATGCAGGATGCGGCCGAGGCAGAAGAAGAACGGAGCGTCGGACGGGCCGGCAACCGAGCCTTCCATCAAGGTGAGGAACGCAGCCTTGACGTAGTCGTTTTCGAAGTAGTTGTCGAGCACGTCGCGCGGGGTGCCGAACAGCATGTCGCGGCACATGCGCTCCATCTCGACGCTCGAGGACATGGCTCCCACGAACTGCGACATCTTCGGCGGCTCGTTCATCTGCTCGAGGCCGAACATCTTGCCGACGGCGCCCCAGTTCTTGATGAACTCCATGTAGGCTACGGCGTCATGCTCGCTGAAGCGGCCGAACTCCTCGGCGGTCTGCTGGAAGTCGGGGAAGATGCGCAGGTAGTTGCCATCGCCGAAGTTGGTGGTCAGCGTGGGCTGGCACGGAATCTCGGTCAGGCCGTACTTGGTGGTGAGCTGCAGGTCATGGTTGACCTTCGGGTGCACGTAGAACTCGCCGGTGGCTGCCGGGCTGAACTTGTAGCCGGGCTTCATCTCGACGGTCATGGCCGTACCGCCGATCCACTTGCTGCGCTCGAGAACGGCGACCTTCAAACCCGCGTCTTTCGCGAGATAGGAAGCCGTGACCAGCGCCGGAGTGTTACCGCCGATGATGACAACATCGTAATCTGCCATTGTGAATCCTTTCTTTCTAACCTTTTACATGACGTTGAGCGGAACGGGTATAGCTCCGCCCCGCTTGGTGCCCTTGTTATTCCGCCTTGGTGACGGTGATCCCCAAAACGTTGTCGACGATGTACTTGGCCACGGCTGGGACGTCAACCAGACCGACAGCTGCCTTGATGCTGTCGACGTCCATGTACATGTCGGTGTCCCAGGCGCCCATGAGCGCTCCAGTCACCGTGAGCCTACCGTTCTCGACGCGCACGTTCTTCAGCTCGATCATCGTCGAGCCTTCCTCGTTGACGATCTTGCAGGTCTTCTCGTCCATCGGTGCGCCTCCTTCCTTATCGAATGTCGCAAATTGCAATTACAAAAGTGCTTTGACCATGAACTTGATGGCGTCCTTGTTCATGAGGCTCTTGAGTTTCTTCACGTCTTCCTTCTCGATGACGAGCGCGGCTTCGGCCACATCTGGCATCTCGAGTTTCAGACGTAGACCGCCGGTCTCGTCATCCTTGACGAGAGCCGCTACGCCCTTGGGACCCTCGATGTGGTAGCCTAGGGCATCGATTTTGGGGTTGCACATGCCTGTCGAAGCATCGACGTCCAAATCGATGGTCGCCAGTTCCTGGTTTCCGTTGAAGAGAACCTTCATTCCGGTCACCTCCTCGCATGTATTCGGGTGTTTCTCTCTGTAAAGAGAGTAGGAGCAAATTAGCGAATTATTCCCACTTTATGACTTATGATTAGAACAATTCTTTTTATAATTTGCAGTGTGCCACCTGTTTCACCCCCGAAGGAGCCGAGAAACATGGAATTAAGGCAGCTCGAATACTTCCTCGCCGTAGCCGATGAGCTCCATTTCGGCAAAGCCGCCGAACGACTGCACTTGGCCGAACAGCCGCTCGGCTACCAGATTCGAAAGCTCGAAGGAGAGCTCGGGTTCAAGCTTTTCGAGCGTACGACGCGCTCAGTTGCGCTCACACCCGCAGGCGCCTCCTTCAAGGATGATGCGCAGCGCATCTTGGCTCAGTCAGAACGCGCCGCCGATACCGCACGCCGAATCGCGAAAGGCGAAGCTGGCGTCGTTCGCCTTGGCTACGAGTCGTCCACGGTGGTGTCGGTGCTGCCCGACTTCGTGCGGCTGTTCCGAGCGGAATACCCCGAAATCGACCTCGTATTGGTGGAGCACAGTAAAGCGGGGTTGGAGCCCCTCGCAGCTGGTGACACCGACGCGTGCCTGGTCACGCGTTTCACGCGGATCCCCTCAGCCTTCGAATACCTGCCGATCATGGCCGATGACGCCGTAGTGGCGATTTCCGTGGAGCATCCCCTGGCACAGAAGCCCGGAGTGTCACTCGCCGACCTCGCCGACGAGCCCTTCCTCGGCTATGCCGACGCAAGCGGCGAGTCGGCGAACCGCTTCATGGCCCAACTCGTGGAACGCGCCGGTACCGAAGCGCCCGTCCGCAGCGAGGCCGACACGTTCACGGCGTTGCTGGGCCTGGTGTCCGCGAGGCTCGGCTTCACCATCGTAACCTCATCGGCACGCAAACTGTTCGTCTACGATGTCGCCTACGTCCCGCTCGTCGACCCCGCGGTGAGCGTCGATTACGGACTGGCTCTGCGGGCCGGCACCCAAACCGCCACCGCCGAAACGCTTCGCTTGATCGCGGAGCACCTCAAGAGTCTCTTGAACTAGACAAGCAGGCATCGGGACAAGCAAGGCAGGCACTGGGCAGATATCGGGATGAGCGCCAAAGCAGACTCCAAAACAAGCACCGCAACGCGCTCCGGTAGCGCCCTTGCGTTGCCGCTGCTCTTTTAACGAGAAGCCTTTATACGCATATGAAAAACATAGTCAATTATATAGAGCAGCTGAATGCGCTGTATCAGTTAGCCTGCCTGCATGAAGGCCATCATGGCCCACGCGAGTGTCAAGGCTGCCACGAAGCGGTCGAACGGAATTCGCCTAGCTAATTCCGCACAGTCTTGACGTGAGTGAATCCTACCCAGGGAGCCGAGAACAAAAAGACCGCTGAAGCGGTCTTTTTGTTTACTCAACTATCCATCCATCCTAAGAGCTCATCAGCCAATCAAACCATTTGACGAGTGCAATCAGAAACGTAGCTCCCATTGCGTAGAATTCGACGACTCCCATGATGCCAGCGTAGTTGCCGACGATGAAAGCAATGCCCATGAACGCAAACGCGAGGAGCGGTGCAATCGAGCACAGCTTCGGTCCAAATGGTGCAAAGTCGATGCTCTCGTCACAATTTGACCTGTTGACGATGCCGATAATGCTCAAGATGATTGTGCCCACGAAGAACCAACCGATGTAGTTGGAATAGGGAACGCCGAAGAACGGCCCACCATCGATCCAAACCCACAGCCCACCTTCGACGCTCACCGGATCGGCAGCCAAATCGGAAGCGGAGACGATCAGCGCCGCCACGGCCGCCTTCACGATGATGCGTGGAATGGAGTTCCTGCGTGGCGAAGGGGCACCGTCGCACACCAAATTCGCCATGAACCACCCCATGTAGAAAACCGCCATCCAGCTGAGCCCAATGGCAAGCGGCGCCTTGTCGATTCGGGGGCCCATGAGGTCGGTGAAGTAGTACAAGCCGCTCTGCAAGCCGACAAACTCCTCGAATAGGAAAGCGCCGATGATTCCAATGAGGAACATCTTGATTGCGGCAGGACGTCCAATGATCATACAAGCATGCATGAAGAAGAAAACGTCGACGAGCAGCACCGTTACCAGAAGCGATATCCCCTGCGGTGCGCCGACGAGGGCCATAACCGCCGAAGCAACAACAAGCACAGCAAGCGAAACGCCGAGCGAAAGCATTTCAGCATGGCCTATTGGGCGAATCTGGTCGACGAAGTTCCGGACGCTCATAACAAAGTCCCCCCATTTTTCAAAACGCGAATTCCCACCACGCTCTATCAACGACATGGCAAACATCTTTTACAACATAAATATCGTTGGTTTCTTTAATCATATTTTATACGCAGGCGGCAACGCAATCCTTATCGAAATCCAACTGCAACACTGGGATTTCCAATTTAGTTTGGGATGAACGGGGGACGGGTTCGGTGTTCACTCGATATGCGTTAACACCGAACCCGTCCCCTGTTCATTTCGACCGTACTTGTGCATTGCGTATCAAATCGCACCTAGAAGCTTATATATTGGAATCTGCAAAGCAAATGGCATGGTTGCAAGCGGAGGGAGCATCCATGAGCATCAGAATCGTGTCAGACTCATCGTCAGACCTGCTGGAGCTTGAAGGAGTCGACTACCGTACCGTACCACTCAAGATTATGTTCGGCGGACGCGAGTACGTCGACGAAATCGGAACCGACTGCGAAGAGATGGTGCTCGCTCTTCAGGAACACACCGGCCCCTCCACCACATCATGCCCTAATGTCCACGAATGGCTCGAGGCATTCGAAGGCGCTGATGAGATCTTCGGCATCACGATCAGCAGTGGTCTATCAGCAAGTTTCGAATCCGCGGAGATGGCACGCAGACAGTTCATCGAAGCGCATCCTGGTGCGAAAGTGTACATCTTCGACAGCAAAGCAACGGGACCTGTCGAGCGATTGATCATCGAAAAGTTGCGCGAAGGCATCATGGCCGGCGACGCATACGACGACATCCTAGCCCACACAATCGAGTATCAAAAGAGCATCCGCATCCTGTACGCGCTTGAGTCGCTCAATAACCTAGCGAACAACGGACGCGTGAACGCGCATGTTGCACGCATTGCCGGCGTGTTGAACATTCGCGCAATCGGGCACGCAAGCGACGAAGGCACGGTCGAACTGCTCCATAACTGCCGAGGCGAGAAGCGAACTTTGAAAACCCTCGTGAGCGAAATGGTCAAACGTGGCTGCGTTGGCGGCACGGTGCACATCGACCACTGCCTGAACCTTCCAGCCGCAACCGCCTTGAAAGACGCCATCCTGAAGCAAATCCCCGAAGCTGACGTGCAAATTCATCCTTGCACGGCGCTCTGCAGCTACTACGCTGACAAAGGCGGCCTCATTATCGGTTACGAGGTTGCTGAGGGCATCTAGCTTGCGCAGATGAACAAGGGACGGGTTCGGTGTTCATTATGCTTCCGAGCGCTCCAGGAAGTCCATGAGCCTTCCCCACTCGCGCCTAATCTGAGCGCGACCGCTTTCGTAATTGCGGCATAGCTCGTTGTAATCGCGCTCGTTTCCCGAAAGCGTCAGTTCGTCGCAATAGAACACATAGGCGCGACCCTCGCGCTCCCACTGGTCAATCATGTCGCACGCTTCGTTGTAGCGTGCATTGCGCGTCAGCACAGCTTTGCGCATGGCGGGCCGACGCCAGAAGAACACGTTCGCCCAGGAATTGCTGCCCTTTTTGCGGTAGCCGCGTTTACGCGTACGCACAATGAAAACACGGTCGAAGCCGTCTGCAGCAATGTGTGCAAGCGGAAGGCCGCCACCAACTGCAAATCCCCCGTCGTAGCAATAACGGCCGTTCACCTTCGGGGGCGGCATGATGATCGGCACGGTCGAGCTTGCGCGTACGCGCAGCATCACGTCGTCGAGAGTGCTCATGTCTTCTTTGCGGAAGTACAGGTCGCGCCCTGTGTCGCGCTCCAATGCGAAGACAGTTGCCTTGGCGGGGTTGGCTACAAACGTCTCGATGTCGAACGGCAACGCCCCTCCAGGCAGCCCCGCTTCCTGATAGATATAGTGAGCATTCCACAGGCCTTCATGTCGCAGGAACGACTTCCAATCGCCAATCCCCTCCATGTTTATGAAGTCGGTGAAGGAAGAGATGACGCGGTCGATGTCGCGCGAAACGTAGTTGACGGTGTTCGAGCTACCAGCGCTCACACCGTACACGTTGTCAAAATAGACCCCGCGATCGAGCAGCTCGGCAGCGACTGCGCACGTGTAGGCGCCACGCATGCTACCGCCCTCGAACAGGAGGGCGGTTTTGAATACATTGCTTTCTAAATTGCTGACCATAATGACATTATAAGCTTCAAAGAACTACTCGAACAGTTCCACGGCCGTCTCGAGCTTACCGACGATCTCGATGTGCTGTGGACAGGCCGCTTCACACGAGAAGCACTGGATGCACTCGGATGCTTTGCCGCCGTTGGCAGTCTGGAAACCGTACCAGTTCTTCCCGTTCGCATCACCGTACATGCCGCGACGGTTCAGAGCCTCCATGACCGGTGCAATCTTGATGTCCTTGGGACACGCCTTCATGCAGTACTGGCAATTCGTGCAAGGGTTGTCGAGCATCTCATCGAGCTTCGCACGCGCACGATTGAGCACCGCCGTCTCGTCAGCATTCAGCGGTTCCCATGCCTTCCATGTCGCGATGTTCTGTTCCATCTGCTCGAGCGAGCTCATGCCAGACAGCATGGTGATAAGGCCCTCGGTGCCAAGCGCAAAGCGAATAGCCCACTCGACGTACGTCCAATCCGGATGCCCTTCATGCAGGATCTCAGCCACCGGCTCAGGCGGGTTGGCAAGCGTACCTCCACGCACCGGCTCCATGATCACGACCGACAGACCATGCTTGCGCGCCACCTCGACGCATTTGCGCGACTGCGTGTTCGCGTTATCCCAGTCTGCCCAGTTGACCTGCAGCTGGACAAACTCCATTTCGGGATGAGCCTCGATGATCTGCTCGAGCACGGCAGCCGAATCGTGATGCGAGAAGCCGATGTGCTTCACTTTGCCATCGGCCTTGAGCTGCTTGACGAAGTCCCACATCTCAAGATCGTCGAACACCTTGGTGCGCGCGCCACCCGTGTTGTGGATGAGGTAGAAATCGAAGTAGCCTGCACCAGTGTTCTCGAGCGATATGTCGAAATCCTTGCGCGCGTCCTCGTAGCTTTTCGGCCCAATCCAAGCAGCGTTCTTGGTGGCCAGCTGAAACGACTCACGCGGGTAGCGCTCGACGAGCGCTTGGCGAATGGCATTCTCCGATTCGCCATATGCGCGTGCGGTGTCGAAGTACGTGCCGCCGGCTTCGAGGAACGCATCGACCATCTGCTTGACCTGCTCGATGTCGATCGTCGTACCATCTTCGAGGCGCGGAAGCCTCATGAGGCCAAAACCGAGCTTCGGTATGCTTTCGCCCAAATATGCCATGCTGCAATCCCCTTTTCCTGCGACCGTACCGAACAAAACGGCACATATCGAATCCCTCAAGACGCTCTCTCAATCTCGGCTCATTAAAACACGTAAACCGCACTTCAAGTCAAGTTCCTTGTTGCCAAAAGCTTGACGGTTCCGCATCGGCACCTAAAAACATGCAACAATGTGCGCATTATGAAACAACGGGAAAGATCAGAGCGGAGCAGCACGATGGGCATCGCGCTCATTATCATCGGTATCGCATGTGCCTTATACGGCATGACCGTCATGATGGTCGGCTCAGGTTCGAAGTTTTTCCTGTTCTGGTATGTGCTCGCCGCCGCATTTGTCGCCATCGGATGGGCGCTTGCTTCGGGCGCGTGGGCAAGCTTCCCCGTCGTGGTGCGTCGCATCGTTCAAGTGGGCGGTGCGTTGTTCTGCGCTTTTCTCATCATCACGCAGGTCATGGTCGCAAAAGAGTTCAACGACCGAGGCGAACCCGACCTCGACTGCCTCATCGTGCTCGGCGCTCAGGTGCGCCCGTCGGGGTTGAGCGTCGCGCTGAAAAGCCGACTTGATGCCGCGTATGATTACCTGATCGAAAACGAGAACACAGTGTGCATCGTGTCTGGTGGCCAAGGCCCCAACGAACCCGTCGCCGAAGCGGATGCGATGGCGAGCTATCTCATAGAGCGCGGCCTCGACCCTGCGCGCATCATCCGCGAGGACCAATCGACCGACACATCGCAGAACATCAGGAACAGCATGGCTTTCATCGACCCGGCAAACGACCGCGTCGCCATCGTCACGAACGACTACCACCTGTTCCGCGGGATGGCCATCGCCCGAAAGCAGGGAATCGCGCACGTGAGCGGAATCGCTGCCGGCGCCACACCCTGGTACTTGCCCAACAACATGGCACGCGAATCGTTCGGCCTCGCGAAAGACTTCGTGTTCGGGAATCTGTAAGGACGCCTGCGTGCCAAAGGGGACAGGCCAAATGTCTCGTATGTTTTTGGTCGGCATTGAATAAACGCCGACCAAAAACATACGAGACATTTGGCCTGTCCCCTTTGGCACGCAGGCGTCCTTAC
>JAFRGA010000043.1 GCA_017434045.1 Eggerthellaceae bacterium | reverse complement strand
CTGATAATAAAGGGGATATTCGCCAACGTTTCTACGTTATTCAGACAGGTTGGATGCCCCCATAGACCCATTTCGCTGAGATGGGTTTCTTTAGCCCGCGGAGCGCCGACTTTGTTCTCCAGCGCGTTAACCAGGGCAGAAGACTCACCGCATACGTACGAACCTCCACTTCGTACGACAGTCACGCAAAACGACCATCCGCTCCCAAATATGTTGTTGCCTAGAAGACCGGCTTCCTGAGCTTGGTTGATCGCTTCTTGAAGGGAGGAGACGGCGTGCGCATACTCCGACCGAATGAAAACGAACCCCTCCTTTGCGCCAAGACAAAAGCCCTCGATAGCAAGACCTTCGATTACGGAATGGGGATCCGCCTCTAAGAGGCTGCGATCCATGTATGCGCCTGGGTCGCCTTCGTCGGCGTTGCAGACGACGTATTTAACGGAATCATCTACCGCGAACGCCGAGACGAGCTTCTTGCCAGCGGGAAAGCCAGCGCCGCCCAATCCGCGCAGGCCGGATCGCGATATCTCATCGATGCACTCTTGGGCGTCTAGGTCCCCTGATAAGAGTCGATAAAGAGCGCGATAACCTCCAGTTGCAGCATACTCGGCAAGCGAAGCTTGCCGTATCCAGCCGCAACGATGGGATATGCGTCGAACTTCTATGCTTGGACGACATGATGAGACCATCCTGCAGGTCAGTTGATTTGAATCAGGAGGACATTCCACCTGGTAAAGCTCCAAGAGCGCGCGCTCATATCGCGTTCCACAAAGCTCCGATTTCAGGATCATCCTCACGCGCGAGGGCGTTACGTTGCCATACACCGCTCGAGTGCCGTCGGAGTGGACAACTGCAACCAAAGGCTCTGCCCAACAGAGTCCCGCACAGCCCGTGGGGACAATGTGAAATGGAACGCATGCCTGTAGAAGCTCCCGCTCGAAGGCTTCTGCAATTTCTTTTGCCCCTGCGACAAGGCCGCAGGTGCCAAAGCCAACCTCGATTCGAAGACCAAGCTTCTCTTGAGGTATGAGGGCCGCTTTGCCTTTGTTTGCAAGATCCTCCAGAATCATCGGCTCTCAACCTCTTTAAGCTGTTCGATTATCTTAGGAATATCGTTGTTGCGGGCATGGCCGCGCATTGTCTCATCAACAATAAGAACAGGTGCGTTCGCGCATGCGCCGACGCAGCTTGCTGACTTAAGCGTAAACAAGCCATCGGAGGTCGTCTCTCCGAGCTTGATGCCCAACGCAAACTCAAGAGCCTGGATATTCTCTATGCTACCGCGGCAATGGCAATCAGATCCGTCGCACACGACGATAAGGTGTCTTCCCACTTCATCGGTTGTGTAACGCGCGGAGCGGCCGCAAACAAGTCTTACTGTAGCAGGGGGCGCTTCAACGGTTTCGGCGATGTGCTCAATCGCTTCCTCGGGAATATAGCGAAGACGATCCGTTATGTCCGAAAGAATGCTTAATAGCATGCCTGTGCGCCCGCCGTTATAGCGGGCGCACACCTCGCGTACGATATCCATTCTTTCATCTGGCGTCATCAGGACATCACCAACGTTATTGTTTGCTGTTTTTGAGCGGTCGTTCTATTGCTCAAAAAACAGCAGATGCGCTGCTCGTTGAGCAAATCCCCTGTGTTTCTGCAATGTGCTGCTTGTGCAGGAATACAAAATGGATCTGTTCAACGGGAGAGACTTTAATCGGATTGACTTCGGAATGATGTCATTGCAAGCACGAGATTATGCCATAGGACACAGAGATGTGTTGCTTAACACAAGTATGCGCATTTCAGGATGAATAAGTATGGCTTAGATTATTAGGCTGGCCGTACACATTTTTTCTTGCGCATCAACCAAATAACGAGCCGCAGTGATGCTGTCTGCCCAAGGGGTGACCTTTACCACGATAGCGTTCTGGCGTAATACTAAGTATCCGTCCTCGGCCATTCGTCCAAGGGCTTTCGATACGGTTGCGCGTTCAGAACCGACCACAAGGGCTAAAGTGGCATGGGAGATGGGGATGATGAACGAATCCGACGAAACCTTCGCCTCCCGCGCGTAATAGAATGCAATGAATCGCTCGATTTTATCGCGAACCGTTTTGCCTTGGTGCATCCAAGACGTGGAACCAAAATTATGGTGTTCACGGACGATGCAAAGTTAGGGATGGAAGAGTAGCTGTGGGCTAAGAAACAGCGCGACTACCTGAAGCCCGTCTGCCTGCTCGACTAGAGGTATACTTGACGTGAACTGCTCGCGTCGCTCGTTGCGAATATCGCAGCCTGCAGGCGTGGAAAACGATAGAGGGATGGGAGCCCGTATCAGAGGTGGCTTTCAAGATAACGGACGAATTCTTCGACGTCATCGACATCGTCGAACGTGCATTCGTAATCGAGGTTGACGATTCGTTTATTGCCCGCGTTCGCGCGTATGTGGAGACACCAATAAAGGGGCTCTCTGCCGATGCTCAGAAGTATGCCGAACGCGGTGCTCACCAACTCGCCTCCGCCTTGGGTGCCTACGACAAAGCTGAAGACAAGAAAGTGATGGAATCATGCGCCACGACGTATGCGGAAAATGCTCATTAAGCAGTGTGTGTGCAACAATTTGCTCCTCATATGGTGATGAAGCTGTACAAAGCCATGGCTATCTGCGAAACGAAACCTTTCTTCGCAGGGGGCTCGATGGCGTTCTAATCATCAGGTCAGGTCTGCTTGTTGTTTACTATAATCAGGTTGATGGGGAACGACAAGTTGTCATCATTGCTAGCTGCGGGGACACCATTGGAGAGACGGGTGCCCTTCTCGATGGTCAGTGGGATGACTATATTCTTATAATCACCGATGTCGAGGCGTGTGTTATTCCGCAGGTACACTATCGAGCTGTCTTGAAGTCGAATCCACAGCTTCTTCTCAAGGTCGCTGAGGCATCGATGCGAAACGTGGGGGGCTTCACATACTTAAGTTGGATGCTCCAAGGTTCGAATGTGCGTGACCGCATCGAACGATTTCTGGCTTACTATTATGTTCAGTATTCAACAGGCAAAGAGAACAACTTCATTGTTCCCGTGTCACACGAGATGATTGCACTCATCGTCCATTCCGAGCGCGCAACAGTTACACGAGCGCTCGGGCGCATGAGCAAGGATGGCCTTATCGCATTGCGAGCAGGTGCCATTATTATCAAGGTTGACAGATGGACGGAATCTTTTAAGACCGCTCGACTTGTTTCTGAAGCCAGAGAGCGTTATACATCTTTATCGCTTTCGCTTGACTGAATTTCGCTGGCGATAACCGCAAGAGTCGCCTTGGCAACTCGATTATCCTTTCCTTAAAACATCGACGTTTAAAAACAGTTGTGATAAACGACACGCAATCGTGCCTGTCGTCATGCAGCCGTGACAGGGAAGACAGCTTCATTCTACCTCGTTTGCTAGCCTCTTTTCAGCTTTATTGGTAGAGGAGAGAAGAAGGGGGTAGTTTATGAGCGAGAGTCAAGTTGACGAGATTTACCAAAGGCTTTGCGCACGTCACGAGGGCGAGACCATCGAGTATGCCTCTTGCCCAAACAATGGCTGTTTTGACATGTGCGTGTTGCGCCAGCATGTCAAAAACGGGAGGGTCACCGCCATTGAGACGGACAACAGCATCCATGTGGGTATGGGGCGCGAAGACGAGTACTGCAACTGGAAAGACATTCAGGAGGGTATGTACCAAAAGCGCGCATGTGTGCGCGGTCGTGGCCAACGCTCCGACACGTATTCTCCCACCCGCTTATTGTACCCGATGCGCAGAATCGGTCCCAAACCCTCGTACGAATTCGAGCGCATAAGCTGGGATGAAGCCCTTGATTCAATAGCCGATCTTGTCAGGGAAACGCGCGAGAAGTATGGTCCGCTCAGTGTGTACTCTGATGGCATGCAGGGTCAAACGTGGGATCATCTCGGTAAGAATTTACCAGGTGGTGCCATTGCCACGTGGGCCGAGGATTCCTTCGAGCCCACGAATACTGCAGACTGGTTCACATATGGCTATACCAACCAGAATTGCTTCGGCATCGATGGTTTGTCCGAGAATCAGACGTTCTTCGACAGCAAGCTGATTATCTTGATTGGCTTCGATGCGGCGGTCAACTATCCAGAGACGGTGTACTACCTGCTCATGGCCAAGGAGAAGGGCGTGCCAATCATCACGATTGACCCGCGTTACACCTGGACGGCAGAGGCGATTGGAACGCAGCACATCTTCATTCGTCCCGGTACTGACCTTGCGCTCATTTGCGCGATGGCCTATGTCCTGTTCGATGAGGATGTCTACGACAAGGAATTCTGCGAGAAATGGGTCGAACCTAAGGGCCTGGAGCTTTGGCGCGACTACATTATGGGCGCTTCGGAAGACGATAAAACGCCGAAGACCCCCGAATGGGCAGAGGGAATCTGCGGTATTCCTGCCGAGACTATTCGCGACCTTGCTCTTTTGTACGCTGCAAGCAGCCCTTGCTACATTCGCATGGTCTGGGCTGCAGCACGACAGCTTTACGGCAAACAAGCGGCCCGTGGTTTGAATTACCTGCAGGCACTCGGTGGTAACATCGGACACAACGGCTGCGCTGGCAGCGGTGTCGGATTCTCGACGTCTCATCACCTGTTCTATCCCTATCTTGGTCCATATTTGGGTGAAGGCGAACCAAAGTACGGTGCGACTGTCTGCATGGAAGCGGAGATGTGGCATCGTGCGATTCTCCTTCGCGAGAAGCTCGAAGCTGGCGAGATTACCGAGGAATATTACAAGGGTGAAATCGGCTGCCCCAAGGATGTCGAGGCGCCAAACATCCACCTGATGTTCTGCATCAACTCGGCACGCAATCACCTCTCGGGATGGTATGGCTGCAACGAGCGCCGTGAGGCATTGCTCAAAGTCGATCATATGGTGTACGCACATTGGAATCTGAAGAGCCCACAGATTCCCTATGCCGATATCGTAATCCCAGTTGCTAGCCCGTTCTTGGAAGGCGTGAACCAGATTCCATCCTCGCCCTATTTCGGATCGTATACCATGGGCCTCAACACGGGTACGCAAAACGCGCTCATGTATGGGCGCGGTGGCGGCGAACCGTTGGGCGAAGCTCGACCTATGTCGTGGATCATGAAACAGCTGGCCGTTCGCCTGGGCATTGGCGATTGTCTGATGCCGGCGATTCCCGCGGATACCCCCTGGGATGAATACCCCGATGCCATGGAGAAGGTTGCAGAGAACGCTTGGAATATCTGGAAGAACATGTCTGGCCCTTACGGTGGTGGTGATTTACCTGATGTGCCCGAATGGGAAGAGTTCCGCAAGAATCCGATTTACCGTGTTCCGATGAAGGACTATCACGTGTTCGCACGTCAGCACATCGAGGGTGGCGCTCCATTCCCAACGAAGTCGGGAAAGATTGAGTTCTACAGCGACTGGATTGCGGAAAACGACCTCACTGAAGCATCGTTGCCATACGAAGGAGGTTTGAAGTGCTTTGGCCATGGCGACCTGCCGCCGATGGCAATCTACAAGCATACTCCCGAAGGCATGATGTCTCCCAAGACGCAAGAATACCCGCTGTACATGGTGACCCCACATTCGTTCTACCGTCACCACTGCGCGTATGACCACAGCCTGTGGTATCGCGACGAGTTCCGGAATTCGGTATGGATCAGCGTGCCCGACGCAAAAGCACGCAACATCAAAGACGGCGACAAGGTGCGCGTGTTCTCGTCGGTTGGAGAGTCGTTCCTTACCGCTTACGTCACATCGCGTATGACTCCGGGTGTCTGCTGCATTATCTTCGGCCGTTGGTACGAACCCTCCGATGTTAAAACCAAGCTCATGCCGGGCGGCGTCGACACTCGTGGTGATTGCAACATGCTCATACCGTCGGAATTCCATGACGATGTTCTGGGAGCGTTGCTGTGCAATGCGCTGGTGCAAATTGAAAGCATTGAGCCCACGCTCCATTTAGACGAACTCGCGGAGGTGAAATAATCATGACACAGTATGCGTTCTTTTTTGATCAGAGCCGTTGCACCAATTGCCATGCATGCGCTATCGCCTGCAAGGACTGGAATTACGGTGAAGTGATCAAATCGAGCTATGTGAAATGGCTACGTATGATGCAATGGGAAAAGGGTGTGTTCCCTGAGGTTGAGATGCACACGCTTTTCGCCACGTGCTATCACTGCGAGAAGCCTGTATGTGTTGATGCATGCCCGAACCATGCGCTCGTGAAAGAGGACAAGTTCGGCGCCGTGCTGCTTGACGAAGACCTGTGCAGGGGCTCGAGGCAGTGTTGGATTGCGTGCCCTTATGGTGCTCCCCAGTATGAAGATAACGCTCCCGGTACTCCCATGACGAAATGCACCATGTGCTACGAGAAAATCGTAGCTGGTGAACTGCCGATTTGTGTGGCCGCCTGTCCCCAGCGAGCCCTCGATTTCGGGCCGATTGAGGAGATGAAAGAACGTTATGGCGATTGCCGTGCGCTCGAGGACATGCCTGTTGCGGATATCGCAGAGCCGGCAATCATCTTCAAGCCTCGTACAACGAAGCAGAAGCACGTGGTATACGACGCCGCGCGCGTTGTGGAAGTTATGGCCGCACGTGCCGATACGGGACTCCCGGCGGTTTACGATGATTCTACAGACGTTACTGGGGTCTTTGACGGTCTCGTCGGTTACGACAAACTCGTAATGAAAGCCGCGAGTGTTGAAGAGAACCTTGCACGCTCAAAGAACGAAGAAGGCTAATGCCACTGAGCGCCCGCAGCATGCTGTTGCGGGCGCGTTCGTCGCTGGTTGCTGGAAAGGAGGTTTAGATGTCAGCTTTTGTTGGACATACTTCTATAGCGGTGTCAGATTACGACAAGTCAGTTGCTTTCTACACCGAACTCCTCGGCTTACATATGGATGTCGATTTCGGATTAATGCCTGCCGATATGCTTACACGCAAAGAGGGCTCAACAATGCGATTCTGCCTGTTAGCCGATGATGAAGGGCATCAATGCATCGAGCTTTTTCAGTTCATCGGGGTTGAACAGAGAAAGTTCGAGGGGAAGGTTCGGCACGAGGATTTCTGGTCAAGCCATGTATGCATCCTTTACGATGACGTTGACGTAGTTTATCAACGACTCGTTGATGCAGGAGTTGACATCGACATTCCTCTCACTGAAAACTCTGGATATAAATTTGCCTATGTGTTCGATCCAGATGGATACATGGTGGAGCTTGTAGCTAAGTAACTCGTTCCTGTCTCGCGTGAAAGCTGCATGGTCGATTAGTCGACGTTTCGAATGGGGCTGTATCAAAAGATGCAGCCCCTTCTCATATACTGGTTCATGATAGCTTACTTATGCTGCCGCTTTCATACGCTATCGGAGATGGGCTGCAACCAGTTCCAGGTCTTCTATTTCTCCAGGCCAGTTGCCGTAGATGTATTCGAGGCCAAATTCGTCCTCGCGAAACAGATGGCGCCGAAGGCCGAGCGAGCGCACTAAGTGCGCGAACGAGGGCTGAGGCACCATGATTTGGTCGAAGTCGGGACACGGGACAACGGGGACGTAGGGTGTTGCCCCACGAGGCAATTGCCCCGAGCCCGTTGCGGTAACTTTGCACGCGCCACCTCCCTCGTGATGAGCGCGACCGGGTCCTCGTACTGCATATCTCGCTCATGCGCCCAGGCGTCGTCGTCGCGCCAGTCGCCCTCTGTGAACCAGATCGGCTCGAAGTACGGGTCGAACGCCTCCGTGACGCTGCCGTCCAGCCAGCCGTTGCTCACGAACTCCCGCAGCATGTCCTTGCCCATCTCATGACCTCCTAGGTATCCCGGCCCGCCCCCGTGGCGCGCCTCCTGCACACGCCGACGGCGCCGAGCGCGTGAGGCTGCAAGGGAAACGATGCGAAACCCGCCAGGGCGTTGGAAGTTCCGATGCCGGAAGTTTTTCGCGGCCCTTGCGGCATCACGCGCGCGGTGCGAGGATGCGTGCGCATGGGGCTCGACCAGGGGGCGGGCCGGGATGCCAGCGAGGGCGATGGATGGGCGGCCGTGTTGGCGGAGTCGATGCGGCAGGTTGCCTGGGCAGGGGCGTGATGCTTGAATCGGCGACCGCGTCGGGGGCGAGCCCCCGACGCGGTGCGGGCGATCACAGGCGCGAGAGCCGCTCCGCGAGCGACGGCCCGTCGTACACGGGGACGGCGCCTGCCGCGATGAGGGCGTTGGTGCCCTGCGGCGAGCCCGAGAAGCCGCTGGCGGGCACGGCCAGCACCGGGCAGCCCTGCGCGAGGGCGCCGTCCGCCGCCGAGAACGTGCCCGACGGCAGCCCGCACTCGCACACGACGGCGGCGAGCGAAAGCGCGGTGACGATGCGGTTGCGCTGGCGGAACAGGTGCGGCCTCGGCTCAACGCCCCAGGCCTGCTCGCTCACGAGGCAGCCGCCCGCGTCGACCATCTGCTGGAACAGCCCGCGGTGCTCGGGCGGGTAGCAGCGGTCCAGCCCGTGCGCGAGGACGGCCACCGTCCTGCCGCCGAGCCCGAGCGCCGCCCTGTGCGCCTCGGCGTCGACGCCGCGGGCGCCGCCCGACACGATTGCGAAGCCGCTCCCGACGGCGGTGCGGACGACCTCGCGGCAGGCGCGCAGCGCGTGCTCGGATGCCCTGCGCGCTCCGATGACGGCGATTGCGGGCACGTGCAGCGCGTCAGGGTTGCCGATGACGTAGAGCCTCTCGGGCATGCCGTCGAGCCGTTGCAGCTGCTGCGGGTAATCGCCGCTCTCGATGATGGTGCGCTTTCCGTCGAACATATCGTTTCTCCTTCCCGTGACGGCGTGCCCCCGCGGCCCGTCTCGTGGGCGCCGCATGCGCACGGCGGCGGCCATGCGCGCAAGGGAAGCAAGGTGGGACCCGCAGGGCTTAGAGTTCCCCGTAGGGGAAGTTCCCGCCGGCCCTTGCGGGCGTGGGCGCGTCGTGCGACGCTCGTGCCGCAGGGGCGTGCCACGAGGGCGCTGTCGCGGGAAGGATTTACGACATGCACGCACGGTGGCAGTGGCATCCGAAGGGGCGGCATGGGCTGAGGAGGCTGAGGCGTGGGCGTCGGCGGGTCAGTCGTCATGGGAATATCGCAGACGGTTTCGCAGGCACCATGTTCCCGTGGATTACTCGTCGCGGGCGTCCGTGGCGCGGACGGTTCCGGGCGTATCCCGCAGCCGCCGAGAGAGTCGTTGCTGCGTCGCCGCAGCGCCACCACACGGGGACTCCCCATTATGTGGCGGCAGGTGGCGGTCGGAAACCGCAGGTGAGGGAGCGTGTCCGGCGGGTTTAAAACGTAATCTTTCCCGCGGAGATTACGCTTTAAACGCGAAGCGGCACGGCAGCGCCGATCTGCACACGGAAAGGGCCCGGGCCATTGCGGCCCGGGCCCGTTGCCCCCGGAGAGCGGCGGAGGCCTAGCCGACCTCGGAGAGCGCGTTGACGTAGTGCTTCAGCAGCGCCCGCGACTCGCCCACGACGAGCAGCGACACCGCGTCGAGCCTGACGTTGCAGCCGGCGACGTCCGTCTCGGCAAGGTACGCGGCGGCGAGCCTCTCGAACGCCTTGCGGTCGAACGGCTCCTCTGGGAAGCCCTCGCCCGCGTTGGCGGCGGTGCTTGTGGCGACGAAGACCAGGTCGCCGCTGTCGCGCGCGATGAAGTCGATGGAGTCCTGCCCGTGTGCCCAGCCGTCCTCGACGACCTCGAAGTCCTTGAGCTCGAGGTAGCGGCGGATTGCCTCGTGCGCCCTGCTGGTGGTGGTGTTCGTTGCGTTCATGGTGACCTCCTCGGTTCCGTGGCGGCCCCCGCGGCCGCCTTGCGGTGCGGTTGCTGTATGGGCGGGAAGGCAGCGCAAGGATCCAAGCCGCGTAGTTTCCCGAGGCGCCAGTCGGCGAAGTTTCCGAGGCGCCCTCGTGAGGAAAGTTCCGGGAAAGTCCGCGCGCCTTGCGCTCGCAGACGGCCCATGCGAGGGTTCGCATCCAAGGCGTTCGGGGGCATGGAACGGCCAGGGGTCGGCGTGGTCGCCGGGCAACCGCCGGGGCACGTGGGATTACGGCGTCCTTGAGCGACGGGCATCGTGGATGACGGTAGATGGGCGCGCAGGATCTCGCACGTTAACTACATCGGGCTTGACGGCGGGCGGGGTACGTTGGCAACGTGCTGGCTAACGGGTTGATGATGGCGACGACGGGACGGCGGCTTCGTCCTGCACGGAGGAGAAATTGGCGGTGCTGGCATGCTCCGACGGGAATGCGCCGGAGAAGGGCGACGGTCACTGCATGCCTCGCTGCCGGACACGGGAAAACACGCGTGGGAATGGGTGATGGTTGGGGATGACCAATTGTGGGGTTTCACAATCGGTCGCTCGTGGCGCCTGAGCAGGCGAGAGCGGTTTCTCCACACAAGTCTTCTCAGGCTTCCGCCGCGCTGTCGAAACTTTTGCGGGCAACGCGCGCCGTCGTTGCCGAGCCGCGTTCTGAGCAGTCGTCGTTTTCAATGGTCTATCTGGGTATTTGGCGTGATCTGCCGATGGGCACAACGATATCTAGCGCTTTTTGCCGACGTGCTAT
Source organism: Eggerthellaceae bacterium (assembly GCA_017434045.1). Classification (GTDB taxonomy): domain Bacteria; phylum Actinomycetota; class Coriobacteriia; order Coriobacteriales; family Eggerthellaceae; genus UBA9715. The sequence goes on along the minus strand of JAFRGA010000043.1, from coordinate 4,981 downwards.
GACCTGCCATTGCCCATCCCGGCATGGGGTTGCCTAAGGGAGCCATGCGGCGTTGCGTGAGGGCTGGGGAAGCTAAACAAGAGAGGTTGGAGAAAGTAGGCGCTTAGCTTCCACTGGGAAAAACGCCCTCGGGCCTAATATTGCACATGAAACGAAAGACGTACGCTAATGCGTACAAAAAGAGAAAGAAGGCAAATATGATGAAGCCCGAAAAAAAATGAAAACTTGGTGCGGAAAAGGCTTCTTACTCCCCGTAGACCTGCTTGATGATGCTCTTGATCTCCCCGAGGTCCTCAAGGTCGTCGGACGTGCCCCTTGCCACAATCGCCGCTGCATAAACCCCGTAGGCGGTTTCGGACGACCAGCCGTTATCCTTGCAAATCTGGGCGCCCCGTCGAATGGCCTCCCTATCGTCGTCGGTCAGCACTCCGCCGGCAATCGACTCTAGCAGCTCCTCTGGAATAGCCTGAAGGCTGCCATTGTCGTTCATCTCGTTACCGCCTTTCCTCGACTCGTTTGTTCGAGCGGCCCTTGATCCCATCAGCTTGAAGCTCAGCATCGCAGAACGGGGTTCGCGGGTCAAGGCCCGAGTCTTACACGTTGACTATACACTGTGACGATCTGCATATATCAACGTATTCTGGAGTTGTTCATGGCCGGCGACATCGAGCGCAAGGACACATTCGCCGACCGCGTGCTCGACCCGACGCCCAAGTTCGTGCGCGAGAGGCTCGCCGCCGCCGAGTCGAATGGCGGAATCGGGTCCAGCGACCCAACCCTGTTCGACCGTCGTGTCCACGACGCGGCGTGAAATGTGGCTCCGGTGTCTACTTCCGCGAACGCGATTCTTGTCCAGTGTCCGCCAATCCCCAGGGGAATCAAAAAAGTGTCTACGAAGCTTGACTGCTACATAACAAGTGCAACCGTGGCGGCTGGCGTGTAGCAGAAAATACTGAATCCTGCATAATCCAATTCAAACATTTTAGATATTCATGCAATAAGCGCCAATGGGAACCGGCTCAAGGGAACCGTCGATTTCCTGCGCGAGTCGATGATAGTGAACGTATGCTACAACGTGAGCGATCCCGAAGTGAGCCTGGAGCTTTTCCGCGACGAGACGGCGATCAAGATGTTCATGGGCGATACCGGGCTTCTGGTCACGCAGATAACCGCGAGCAACGCGCAAACAGACAACGGCTTGTACAAGGCGCTCGTCACGGGCCGCTTGGGGGTAAACGAGGGCATGCTGATGGAGAACGCGGTGGCCCAGGCCCTTGCGGCAAACGGCCATGCGCTCTACTTCCACGAATACGACTACACCCCGCCCGAAACCGGCAAGCCCAGAAGCTACGAGGTCGACTTCCTCCTCGTCAGGAGCAAGAGACTCTGCCCGATCGAGGTGAAGTCATCGGGGTACAAGAGCCACAAATCCTTCGACTACTTCACGCAACGCTACGACATCAAGGTGAACGAGCGGTTCATACTGTACTCGAAGAATTTCGCGCGCGAGGGAAACCTGACGTTTTTGCCGCTCTACATGGCCATGTGCCTCTAATCCGTTTCAGCAGAAAGCCGGCAGCCAACAAGGTACAACAGGCTCTCCTAAAGCGGGTGTTATATTCAATGAGCTGGGTTAAGGACTGCAAAGACTTCGTTTGCAAGGAATTGGAGTAGCGAAATCTCCTCATCCTAGCGATGAGCGCCCGCGGAACGGAGAATGCGGATCCTGCCATCTCCGCCGCGCAACGTCGAAGCCCTCGAAAAACGGATCATGGGGTCAGACCCCATGATCCGTTTTCATTCCGGCAACCACAAGCGACACAGGAAGAAGGATGCTGCGCGCTAGCCGATACCTGCTTGATTCGATTACGGTATGAAAAGTATAATTTGTATAACGCATAGAACGAGAGGAGATGAACGCGCATGGATAGGCCGGAAGGGAAATATGCATGGACGGTTACCGTTGGCACGAAGGGGCAGATCGTCATACCGAAGGAAGCGCGGGATGTCTTCGGCATCAATCCGGGAGACCATCTGCTCATCCTGGCTGACGTCAAACAGGGCATGGCGATCCCCCCTAAGGAATCCTTCAACGAGTACTTCAAGAAGATCTTCGGTTAAACCACGAAACGGGAGGGAGCATCATGCCTGAATTCTTGGGAATTCCGCTGTTCGGCTGGATTTCGATGGCAATCGGAGCGATCATCGTCATCTTCGTCCTGGTCAAGTTCCTACGCCGGCCGAAAAGGAAAACGACGGACGGGTATTTGATCAAAGACGTCCATGTCATCGTCGGCGACGGCAGCGAGCTGTTCCATCAGAACGTCTTGATAAAGGATGGAATCATCCAGAAGATCGGCGGCGAGGCGATCGACGATGCCGCTGCGGCCGCCATCGACGGGCGCGGGTACACCCTCATGCCGGGGCTCATCGACTCGCACCTCCATATCCAGGGGGGATTCGGCTGCCATAACGAGGAGGAAAGCGATGTTTTCCTGCGCGAGAAGATCCCGCAGATCTTCAGCGAGGGCATGCTTCCCTTCGGCATCACCACCATCAAGGACCTGGACGCGCCGAAGCATTTCATCTACAAGCTGCGCGATAAGCTGAGATCCGGCGAGGTCACGGGACCCGAGCTGCTGATCGTCGGCCCGAACTTCACCGCCCCCGGCGGCCATCCCGCCAGCACCCTCGGCTCGAACAGCCCCTGGGCCAAGGAGGAGATGGCCATCGAGGTGTCCACGCCGGAGCAGGTGAGCGCCGGGATCCGGGAGCTGAAGGAGGCCGGCGTCGATTTCCTGAAATTCACCTATCAGGGCGGCGACTACTGGTATTTCGGCGAGAAACGGACGATTGTGAAGATCGGCAAAGATCTGATGCAGCAGATCATCCGCGAGGGCAAGGAGAACGGCCTGAATTCGACGGCGCACGTTTTCTACTACGACGACGTGAAGGAGCTGCTCGAGGCCGGGATCTACGGCATCGAGCATGGCATCCTCGATGTCGATATCGAGCCCGACGATCCGATCATCGCGCTTTGGAAGGAGTCGGGCGCGCGCTTCGTCCCCACCGTCAACGCCATGACCTACGAGAATGATCCCGCACGGCTGGATCACAGCCTGCATAACCTCAAGGTCCTGTTCGACGCGGGAATCCCGATCGCCATGGGCACGGACAACATGCTGGAGAGCATGACGGGCGAAATCGAGCAGCGGGAGCTGGCCTATTACGTGGAGGCCGGGCTCAGCCCCATGCAGGCCATCATCCTCGCGACCAAGAACGGCGCCGAGCATCTGGGGATCGCAGATCGCAAGGGCCTCGTGAAGGAAGGCATGGAGGCCGACCTCATCCTGCTCGAGCAGAATCCGGCGGAGGACATCTCCAACATCAAGCTCATCGACAAGGTGTTCCTGCGCGGCAGGATCGTGTTCTCCCAGAAGGCGATCTCCTCGTACGACATACCGGAATACTCCTATCCCGACGGCGTATCGCGGATGCAGTACCGGAAGACCGGCGATGCGGAAGCCCGCTGCGTGGATGTGTCGGGCTATGCGGACAAAAACGAGATTACGCAGGTCCTGAACAGGGGCGATGCCATATGGTCCGAGGAGACGTTCCACGTTGCAGGCAACCTGTCCTGCACGGATTGGCATTACGCCAGGCCATCCGACCAGACGGAGCTCACCGCCCGCAAAGACGGCGAATACATCAAGCTCTCCGGGACCTTCAAGGGCAAGGCCCGGGAGAAGACGTATAGGATCGGCGACGGCCTGTGGTACCAGATGATGGACATGGCCCTGCCCGCATTCGTGGCTTCGGAAGAGCAGCAGATCGTGTTCTATTCGATCGGCACCGGGAACAACCGCGGCGCTTTGGAGCTCGGCGAGTTCGCCGCCGAGAAAGCCGGGGAGGAAACGGTCGAGGTGAACGGCACAGCATATGATTGCGTGAAGGTCACGCTCGTCCTCACGGCGTTCTCCTGGGCTTGGACGGGCCTTTTCTGGTACGACAAGGAAAGCGGCCAGTTGGTGCAGACAGGCGAAAAGGGAAAGGGCGCCGAGAAACTCGGCTATCAGCTGTGCAAAATCGAATAGCGCATCGGAAGAACGCGGAATCAAGGCTACCTTGATTCCGCGTTCTTCCCGCTTTTATCGATTCCGTCCCAGTCGTACCCGTCTTTATCGAAACCATTCCTGTCAAAGCCGTCAGCGTCATACCCCTTGCGGTCATACCCATCACAGTCGTAACCGTTTTCGTCGAAGCCTTCGACGTCGTATCCGTCCTTGTCGAAGCCTTTTGGATCGCGGCTTTCCCCGTTGAGCCATCGTCCCTGCTTGTCAAAACCGCGTGCATCGTATCCTTCTCTATCGTAGCCGTCCCAGTCTATGCCCTTGCGGTTGTATCCATGCCTATCGTACCCTTTTCGATCATAACCCTCTCTGTCGTAGCCCCTCCGATTGAAGCCCCAGCGGTCGTAGCCTTCTTTGTCGTAGCCTTCTCTGTCGTAGCCGTCGCGATTTATCCCGTTCTTATCGAAACCGAGGCGATCGTAGCCATTACGATCTCGCCCTTCCCGGTTGAAGCCCTTACGGTCAAAGCCTTTCCGGTTATATCCGTTTTAATCTGCTGTGAGCACTTGAATCACTTGGTCTTTCTGATTTTAGCGCCGTTGATATATTTATACAGAGTGTCTTGCGATAACCCCGATGCCCATCAAAAAAAACGAAAGGCGTTCGTTTTCGAACCGAACGCCTTAAATATCAGTGGCGCCCCCGGACCGATTCGAACGGTCGACACCAGCTTTAGGAGAGCTGTGCTCTGTCCCCTGAGCTACGGGGGCGTAGGCGGTATTGTACCAAATCGGCTAGCCGGATGCCTTAGACGAAGCAGAGCTTGACGAAGGCGTCGGAGTCGGCGTTGGCTCAGGATCCTTGTCGAACGCAACCGACAGGCTTACATCACCTTTGACGTTGCTGATGGT
>JAFRGA010000042.1 GCA_017434045.1 Eggerthellaceae bacterium | reverse complement strand
CGTAGCCGCTACCAACGCATTCTACAGGACGACCCGCGGCCCGCGTGAGAAAGTCGTCCACTTTCTTCTGGCGGGCGCGGCGCCGCGCCGGCGACATCCGCGAATCGCGGGTCGGCATCGGGACCTCGCGCCCCGAGTACTTGCGGGAGCGGATGCGGGCCATGTCGGAGGCCCCGCGCCTGGACCATCCGCACGGCACCGACTTCATCCGCGATGCGTAGAGGTGCTCGTTCTCGGCCTCCATCGTGCCCAGGGAAGGCGGGCACGACCTTATGAACTCGGCGTTGTTGCGCAGGTAGGCGGCCACTTGGGCGGCGTTCTCCGGGCGCGCGAGCCCGTCGTCCGCGAGGGCCTCCAGCAAATCGGCCGCGTCGCCTGCGCGACCGAACCATATGCACTGCATCACCTGGCGCTCGGCGTCGGCGCCCGGCCCCGCGAAGCACGACCCTATGGCGCGGTTGACGTGGAAGGGATCGAGGTTGCCGTCGACGGAGGCCGCGGCGGGCAGGTAGTCCGCGGCCTGCTTGCACCACGCCTCGCCGTCGAAGCCGGCATGGCAGACCCTGACCTTGGACATGTCGAAGCGGGTCGCCGTGGCGGCCATGCCCTGCGCCCAGAACGCGCGCGGCCCGGACACGCAGCCGAAGCGCACCGGGCGCACCCGCTCGACGCGGCCGGGACCCGCCTTGCCGGCGTAGGCGACCATCGCCTTCACCTCGACGTTGCCGCCGTCCTGCAGCGGGATCCAGCACCCGTCGGCCTCCACGCAGATCTCCTCGTCGCCGGCGTCGGCCTCGGGCAGCACGCCGTTGGCGTACAGGTCGTGCGCGAGCGCGACGTCCGCCTCCTCGCACGCCTCGCCGGCCAGCCGCATGACGTTCATCACGGTGCGCGCGCTCACCGAGCTGCCGCCGGCCGCCTCCATGAAGTGCGCGGCCTTAGCGTATGAGCCCTCCGAGGCGGCGTCCACTAGGAACTCCCGCGCATGCGGCGACACGCGTGCGTTGCGGGCGAGGTCGATAGCGTCGTCGAGCGGGGCGAACGTGTTGCCGTAGCGGTCGACGCAGACCCTGCGGGCGAAGGTCAGGTCCCCGAACGTCGTGGCGAGCGTGCGCGGGCGCCTCTCGTGGATCCTGCTGCCCGTCGGCAGGCTGGCGCAGAGCTCGTCGTCATAGGATTCCAGCGCGAGCGCGGCCGCGGCCGCAATCGTCATGTGGCCCACCAGCACGGCCTCGCGCTCGAAGCCGGAAAGGCCGATCTCCCCGCCCTTGAGGATATCGAGGAATACCCCGCCCAGGCAGGCGACGGCGGCAGCTGTGTCATAATTCTTCATCGGGACTTCCTTTCTCTCTTTTTGCTGCAACCTAAAGGTTAAAGGAAGTCCTTTTTTGATTTCCCGGGAGCCGGCTCCCGGGGATATTGCTCCGCTTCCTCGGGCGGGCCCTTCGGGCCCACCCTCGTCACCGGAGTTGTTCAACCCGCAAATACTTCACGCAGTGTTAACTAACAAGCAAATCTTCGTTCTCTTTGGCTCTTTGCTAGGATTGTTCAAAAATGGCCAAGTACCAGCTTGAACGCGAACAGGGCAATTACAGCCAATCGACCGATGATCAGCTATTTCCCTTTTGGTCTAAATACCAAAAGGTTAAAGAGTCGGTAGAAGCTGAAAGCGAAAAATATAGGCAAGAACACAAATGGGAGAGAAGCAGCCCCACACGCCATCAATGCCAGAATAACGACTGTATTGCCCAGGAAACAGTTTAAGGCTATGCGATAAGCTGACTAAAAATCTTCTTCAGTTTCTTGCTCTTTGTACAGCCGTCAACATAGTAGTATCCGCCGTGTTTTGTGTAAGCGATCGCACGACACGAATAAAAATGATAGCCTTGTTCTTTCCCGTATTTGGCGCTAATCCACCTCTTCTTACCCGCGTTCTTCCATTTGGTATCTTCCCCTGTAAGAAGCTTACCGAAAATGTTGTAACCCCTGCTGTATATCCACGTTATTCCAGCGGCGTAACCTTTTGCGCCCTTTACCTTGCCCCACTTGATCTTCCCGCCTGATACCTTTACTTTCGAAGGGCTTTTGACCGCGGTCCAGAAGGCCTTCGGAGCAGACATTGCCCCCCAATTCTGTCCATCTCGGCTTGCGCGGACTTTGTACCAGTATTTCTTATTTGGTTTAAGCCGTTTGTCGGTTACGTCACACTCGCCGCTGATATACTCGTCTTCCTTGCCAGAGGCAACAAGTTTGTATTTTCCGTTCTTTCTTGTCGAGCGATATAGCTACCAGTTCGCCGCCCCCCATTCGCCTCCGTCCGCCATCTTGCGAGTCCCCTTAATTCGCACGGTCAGATAGTTTTTGTTCGAATAAACAAGGCCACCGAGTTGGTCTTGCGAAACGCTGGCCTTTAGCCTGCACCTAATGACATTCACTTTTATTTTCGCAGTCGCACCGAACCTCGACTCGACGGTGACTGTCGTCTCGCCCTTCTTTTTTGCTTTAATATCTATGGTGCAAATATTATGTTTCGCTATCGCAACTTTAGAGTTGTTAGACCTGCATCCTGAAAGAAACATGTCAATGGAACTCCAGGTCTCTCCTTCTTCGAGCGTGATCTGCGAAGGCCACGCCTTACGGAATCTTGCTGCGTCATCATCCACAACGGTCACATTAAGGCTGTCCGTATGACCGTACTTGTCGGTCACCTTGATGATAGCGGTCCCCGCCTTCTTCGCTTCGATGTAGATGCTTCCGTCGTTTCTATCCTTCTCGCGTTCGTAGTTGATGGCGCTCTTTACGGTCGCAACCTTCTCGTTGCTGCTTGAGCAAGAAGCCACCACGCCATCCGAGAGATCGATTTTCTTATTCGTGTTTGTATTGAACGTATTAAGCGTCAGCTTGTGGATGGGAAGCGTGGCGTACACTGGCGTTACCGTTACAACTGCACTGTATTCCTTCTCATTGCTGCCATATCCCACCTTGAAACTAATGATTGCAGTGCCTGGTTTTTTTGCATAAACCGTAGTAGACGAACTGATTTCAGAGGATTTATCCATATAGCTTGAAAAGCTGATAACTTTAGCATCACTGCAGTTGAACCTACCGCTCTCGGGAGCGTTAATAAAGAAATGAGACCCGTCTCGAACGCTGATTTCTGTAGTTGTAGTAATGTCGTAAGAATCATATGAACCTGCGCGAAGAGAGCTTTGGGCATATGCATATTCAGCGCACGATGCGTACGCCAGCATTACCATAATCGTTACGAAAAATATTAGCCGTGTCTTTACGGAGAAATAGCATGCTCTTTTTTCCATCAGTTCCCCCAAAGAATTGTGTTCGGCAACATCAATGGCACATCACATAATAAACTAAAAATCAGCGTGATTGAGTCAGACTAGAAGTCAAACAAAAGCGCCCAAAAGCCCCGATTCTTCTGCGGTTCCTGTTCTTTTTCATTAACATCTCGGGATGAATCAGCATCCTTGGTCGTTCCCCTCGCTTCGACCAATAGAGGTTTCTTGTCAGCCGCGATTTGAACAGCGTTACTTGCCGCAAGTGCTTTGTTGGTCTCTACTAGTTCACTGATTGTCTCTTGCTGCTTGCTGATCGTGTTTTGCAGCTCTCCAATCTGACTGTCTTTAGCTTTTAGCTGCTCCTTGAGTATGTCTAGTTGGTTCTCAAGCATCGCAAGCAAGCTTTCGTTTCCTTGCATTTCGTTGTTTTCACTTGCGTTCTCTTGCGCAAATTGAGTAACACCGTAGTAAGGAAACAAGGTGTCTAATTCCTCATCGGTAGGCTGCCATCTACCACCGATTTTGGTAACTTGTTCACGCTGGTAATAAGCCCTTATAGATTGTTCGCTGACTCCGCACTTACTGGCTATTTCACTTACTTTCATAGTTCTTGCGTTTCCGTGTGTTTGCTTGTTCTATTTTGTCTTTACCTGCGCAAGCAATATTCTACCATCCTCTACTTTAATAGCTATCCGAAGATCATCTGCCATAGTGCTTAGCGCGCTTTGCAGGGATGTACGGTTTTCCACCATGCAGATAGTAAACAGCTCTTTCCATTAGCCCATAGCGCGGCTTAAGAGCCGCGAAATAGACCCTTTACGCACACTCACATCCCAGCACCCTTATCAGACATAGCCCTATCGGTCTGATAAGGGTGCATGTGAGTGTGGAAAAGGGCGAAGCCCTCCTTAACCCCATCCTGTCCGCTCTCAATCGCCCCTTGAGCAAGTTAAACAATCACATGGTTGCAACCCAGGATGATTTACGGTTATCCCAACAGACCTTTTAGCTGTCCTCGCTGATACGTAAGTATCGCTGGCTAATAAACCCGATTGGTACCATCAATCAACAAAACTTGGTACCGCCAATCAGCTGAGCTGGTACCGCCGATAAACAGGCTTGGTACCGTTGGCTTCGCGCCTACAATTCCGTATCGTGCGCCCAATACGGGGCGCCGTTACGGAAAGGGGCTCGATGTCTATGTCAAAGAACAAGAAGATCCTCATGATGCTCGCCAAGGGAGGGACGAGCCAGGCGGACATCGCCGCCGCATTGCACGTCAGCAAGCGCGACGTGTCTGCGGGCGCCAAGGCGATGAGGGAGTACGGCCTGACCTTCGACGCCGTCAGCACGATGGACGCCGACGTCGTGGACGACCTGTTCTTCCCCAAGGAGGAGCGGGAGCCGAACGACGCGTACCTGCAGCAGGACATGGCGCCGCTGGTGGAGCGCAAGAAGCGGAGCCGCAAGCTGCCCGTAAAGCTGTTCTGGATCGAGTACTGCGAGCGCGCCGAGGCCGCCGGGAAGCTCGCGTACTCGTACCAGATGTTCTCGCGGCTGTTCGCCGAGGAGGCGGAGAGGATGGATGCCACCAGGCACTTCGTCCACGAGCCGGGGGCCAAGTGCTTCATAGGCTGGGCCGGCGACGTCGCGCACCTCACGGACAAGTTGCTGGGGACGAAGACCAAGGTCTACGTGCTCGTCGTCACGCTTCCGTTCTCGGGCAAGTTCTGGGCGGAGGGCTTCTGCGACATGAGGTAGGAGCCGTGGCAGGACGGCCAAATCCACGCGTTCGAGGAGT
>JAFRGA010000041.1 GCA_017434045.1 Eggerthellaceae bacterium | reverse complement strand
CTGGTCCGTGACCCTGGGGTTGGCCGGTTCGGACTTGTCGATCACGCGGGAGGGCGCCTCCACGAAGCCGTACTCGTTGATTCTCGCGTAGCAGGCCAGGGAGTTGATCAGAACGATGTTGGGACCTTCAGGCGTCTCGATGGGGCACATGCGGCCGTAGTGCGAGGTGTGGACGTCGCGGACCTCGAAGCCTGCACGCTCGCGCGAGAGGCCGCCGGGGCCGAGGGCCGACAGGCGGCGCTTGTGCGTGATGCCTGCGGCGGGATTCGTCTGGTCCATGAACTGCGAGAGCTGGGAGCTGCCGAAGAACTCCTTGATCGATGCGACGATCGGGCGGATGTTCACGAGGCTCTGCGGCGTGATCTCGTCGGGCTCCTGCGTGCTCATGCGCTCGCGCACGACGCGCTCCATGCGGGACAAGCCGATCCGGAACAGCTTCTGGAAGAGCACGCCCACCGTGCGGATGCGGCGGTTCCCGAAGTGGTCGATGTCATCGACCTGGAAGCCCTCTTCACGGTTATGGAGAGCAGTGATGTAGCGCATCGTCTTCACGATGTCCTCGTCGGTAAGCGTCGAGGAGTCGGTCTCGGGGTCGAGGCCGAGCTTCTTGTTGATCTTGTAGCGGCCGACCTTCGCGAGATCGTAGCGTTGCGGATTGAAGAACAAGCCGTCGAGCAGGGTGCGGGCGCTATCAAGCGTGGGTGGCTCGCCCGGACGGAAGCGCTTGTAGAGCTCGATGAGGCTCTCCTCGCGCGTGGTGGCCGGGTCGCGGTCGAGCGTGCGCAGGATCATGTCGGAGCTGCCGAGCAGATCGACGATCTCCTCGCGGGTCTCTGCAAGGCCCAAGGCGCGAACGAGCAACGTGGCCGGCTGCTTGCGCTTGCGGTCGATGCGGACATGCAGAACGTCGCGCTTGTCGGTCTCGAACTCGAGCCATGCGCCGCGGCTGGGGATGACCTTGGCATTGTAGATAGTGCGGTCGGACGTCTTGTCCTGCTCGGAGGCGAAGTACACGCCAGGTGAGGGGACGAGCTGGGATACGACGACGCGCTCGGTGCCGTTGATGATGAAGGTGCCACGAGGGGTCATGAGCGGGAAGTCGCCGACGAACACCTCCTGCTCCTTTATCTCGCCAGTCTCCTTGTTGACGAAGCGAATCTCGACGAAGAGGGGCGCTTGATAGCTGACGTCCTTCTCCTTGCATTCGTCGACCGTGTACTTCGGGTCGCCGAACTCATGCCTCCCGAATTCCACGTACATGTCCTTCGTGGAATTCTCGATTGGGCTTATGTCGGCGAAAGCCTGATCGAGGCCTTCCGTCACAAACCACTTGAAGCTGTCGATCTGAATACCAATCAGATTGGGAACATCCATGACGTCCGGAATTTTCGCGAACGACCTCCGGTCCCTGTAAGTGCAGGTGGGAGTTGTGTTTTCGCTCTTAGCCACGAGCCCGTTCCTCCTTCTTGAACACCATAATTTCCGCAAAAATGCACAGTTGAATAAAATATTATGAAATCAAGGCAAGGTCAAGGATTTTTTTTAGAAGATGTGGGGGTTTGCTGTTGTTTTCCCCTTGCCAGCTGGGATTAGAGGTACGAAAATCGCCGCGCGGCGAACGGCAAGCCAAGTCCCGCGATGCTGCACCGCCATGCACTCGACGGGAAAACACGGTTCACTTCCAGAAAACGGCATCGATCCTATGCCCTCGCCACCCAGAAGGTCCAGTATTCGAAGACACGCGGCCGAGTCGGCGCACGCGTGTGACTTACGCTACCGACTCGGCCATGTTTTCCAAAACAAGACGCAGCATTCCCGTCGAGTGCCTTTTTTAGGGCAGTTACTGCACTATGACAAGCTCAACGCCCCAGGGCATAGATTCGATTACCCGATCGGCCTTCCCATCGACGATCGTGGCGATGCGTACCCGTTCGCCGGGCAGCACCCAGGTGAGCGTGCCATCGGAAAGGCTCGGGTCCCCTTCTGTAGGAGCCCCGTAAACAGCGACGAGGTCGAATACGCTCGACCCCTTGACGATGGTCGGCATGTCTTCGCCCTTATCGGAATAGCCAGGCTCGTCTGCACGTTCAGACGGAACGTCCTCCCCGTACGTCGCGGTCCCGACGATTGCCATCTCCCTCTCCCTCTCCACACGCGTGGAAGTAATCTGCTGCTTCTGCGTCGGCCTCCCCCAATCGGTGTAGACCGTGAGCGTGCAGCTGGCAGGCCCGAACACGGCTTGCTGATGCGAAGCGAAGTAATGCGCGCGGATCGTGTAGACCCCGTTCCTCGCATGACGGATTTCGTAGAGCTCGGGGCCGTAGCCGTCGGTGATGTCCTCGGACACGCGCCCGCCCGACGTCGTGCGCCTATTGCCGTAGTATGCTTCCTCGCCAGCCGGCTCGGTGACGTGCAAATCGACATCCGTTTCATCGGCATCCCATGCAAGCGTGACGCGCAAATCGCAATCGAGCACGCCTTCGAGCTCTTCGTCCAGCGGCTCGAGCACCGGAGCAGTTACCCAAGCCTGGGCATCGGCCCACGCCCGCAGCACGTTGTATTCCTCAACTGCGAACAGTGCGATGGCCTCTGCACGGCGCTCCCACGGCGTCAGCGTGATCTTACGGTAGAAAGAACCCGCCTCCTCGGCAAACTCCTTGGCCGCTTCCAGCCTTCCCTCCGCGAAGGCCTTACGGGCAAGCTCGTCGAGGACGAGCGCGAGGTCGCGGTGGCTTTGAGAGTCCTCGGGGCGCAATCTCAACACCCGACGCAAGATGATGAGCGCACGCTCCAGCTCGCCCGCCTCGCGCAGACGCCACGCCATGACCCGCAAGAGCGCCGCATCCTCGATGCGCAGCTCAACTAAGTTCGTGAGCACATGAAGGCCGAACGCGCTATCCCCGTTCGCCATGAACCAACCCGCGCAGTCGATGAAGAACGAAGGCGATGCGGCATACTGTCCACGTTGTTCGAGGTAGGCATCGCGGGCCGATTCAGAACCTTTTTCGAGCGACGCGTCGAGAACATAGATGTAGTCTGCGCTGGGCATCCACGCCTGTATTGTGACGGAGGCGGAGGTCGGACCGCCCTTATCGCCGGAATGCGGTTCCTCGGCCGCGAAGACCGCCCTTCTAAGACTGGAGGATTCCGGTATGCACGTGGGCATCGGCGCAGATTCGCGACGGCTAGGCATGCTATACGAATCTTCCTCATACGAATCGACGCAGTCCGGCAATGCGATTGGCGAGAACGTGCCCGTGTCGAATGCCGATGCGGATTCCTCGGCAATCTCTGCGTAATGAACGTTCTGAACAAGCGCACCGCAGTTGCGGCAGAATCGGGTGTCGCGTTCAATCGAGGACCCGCAATTCCGGCAGAACATCCTCCCGTGCGACACGACAAAACCGCTCTTGGAAAAGTCGCGGGTCCACCATTCCTTCAGTTCCGCCCATGCGGCCTTCAAGCTTCTCAGATGGTATTCCTCACGGGATCCCTCGGGAAACAGACTCCCCTCGTCTCTGCGAACACGCACCCACATTTCGTGCATGGTCTCCCAGGTCAGTGGCGGTTCGATATCATAACGCAGCCATTGGTCGAGCGTTTCCAGCACCAACAACGACGTAGCTGGCGACACGACGCCGAAGCGCCTGCCAAGCTTTAACAGCTCGTCGGCATTCTCGTCCGCATACGTCGAGAGCTGGGCGACTCGCAGGGCAGCCCACGCATGCGAAATGGTGTTGCCTTCCCGCGCGGCATCTTCCGACAGCCCGAACATCGTTCCCGTGTTTTCGAAGGTGATGCTGGTCGACGGCTCGACAAGCCGTCCGACGGCCGAGAACCTCCCGTCGTTTCCCGACCCTATGCCCAGGAACTCCGCGATACCCTCGCCCTCCACGCTCGAGAGAAGATTCGGGAGGAAAAGCGCCCGCGCCAATTCATCGGCATCTTTCGGAGCCGCCATCAGGTCGAACACGAGCCCGCCGCATGCCTGGCGCAGCGCTTCCGCATCGCGTTGGGCGCCTGACACCACCGCAAGCATCTTGCGTCCCTTGGGAAAGGAGACAGGCTCGCCGCTCAACGTGTCCAGGCCGTCCGTGAACAGCACGCATGCAGCGCCATCGCCAGCTTCGGGTAATTCGGCCACGGCACGCGAAAGCTCCTTGAAATCGGAGCCGCCATCATAGCGCAGCGACTCGACAAATTCGATCAGCTCTGCACCGCTTTCGAACTCTCGGGCAAGCTCGGCATGATCGTTGAACGTTATCACGCTGAACGACTTGATGGAATCTACTGCGCAGTAGCTTTTCAGCAGCTCAACCTCAGCCTCATGGTCGCCGTCTGCACGCGAACCGGATATATCCCATAGCACGGTGAGCGACGTGATCTCCGGCACATCGCCCCCGATGGCGCGTGGAGCCCTTTCCGATGCAGAGAACCAAAGCTCGCCAGCGGCGTCGCGCTCGACGATGGCGAACGACTGCGGAAGCTTGGGCAAGGCCACACGTAGCCCCGAATCCGTCTCCACGTCATATTCTACGGATTCTGCTCGCCAGAAAGTACCCAACTCCTTGAACTGCGCATCGTTCAAACCCGAGAGTTCCGGAGCCGGGCAATCGAGAAGCTCGACGTCGATGTTCACCTTGCGCAGTCCAAGATGCTCTGCCGGCATCGGGGCATCTAAAAAAGCAGACTCGCCATCCACGACAAGCAGCGGCGCGACATACCGCAGTTGCACCTTTCGAATCCTTCGCGCTGGAACAGGATAGACGCGTGTCTGGTAGACATTGCCCTTGACGGATTCCATCAGACCAGGATCGGCGCCTATGCGCTGCTCGGTCTCGAACGCCACGCGGGCCTTCTCCTTGGGAACCACCACGCCATCGACCATCTGATCTTCAACGTCAAGGGCATACCCGCATACGACGGCCTGATCCGGCAAGGGAATCGTGATGCCGACGCTCAGGTCTCGCCTGTTCGGATTTCTTATCACCAACGTCTCGACAACGTCTGCATACAGTCCGCAAACGTGCACCTGCATTTCGAGCGCCTGTATGGTGCACGGTACATCCCTAGATTCCACGGGCGTCGTGTCAATCCAATGCGTGGGTACCAGAGGTCTCGGAATCATCGTCATCATATCGAACCCTCCTTCTTGACTCGTCTAACCATCCGATGGCTTTACTCGGACTAAAGCAGTCAAAACGAGATGGCCATCGTCACGTACGCATCTAAAGCTCGATATCGGAATGGGAATGGTTCCCATCAGCTTTCGTGCAATCGTAGCATGCGGACATGTGCTAATTGTCAACAATCAAGCGACATGCTCCTCTGACCTCTTTGTTACTGCTTTGTTAGACCATAGTTCCCTTCTGGAAACGCCGAGCGTGATACCATGAGTTCATGTTGCAAGAGAAGGGGGTTTCAATGAAAACTAGGCAACTGTTCAAGCCGTTGATCGTCGCAGCCGTGTGCGCATTCGCGCTGGCAGCCGCCCTGGGCTGCTCGTCAGGGGCTCCTGCAAGTTCGAGCGCCTCTGCTTCGAGCGCCTCGTCAGAGGCATCTGCTTCGAGCGAGGCGGCATCTTCAGAAGCAGCGTCGAGCGAGGCGGCGTCTTCTGAGGCCGCGTCGAGCACGGCTGCATCTTCAGAAGCAGCGTCGAGCGAGGCGGTGTCCTCTGAGGCGGCGTCGACCGCGGCTGCATCTACATCGAATGTCAACGGCGAAGTCACAGTTGAAAACGCCGAGTCACTGGGATATCAGGTCTTCGAGGGAACGGTTCGCGTGTGCACGGCTGAAGAGCTCATCGAGCTGCAGAAAATCGACATCGACCCGGCTGCTGCTGGTGGCGGCGGAACGTATGCTGTTCTCGTGTTCGACAAGCCGACTGACGTAACCGGCATGAGCGCCGACGGCTCGGGCGAGCGCACCGAGTCCTCTAATATGCTCGGAATCGCGGAGTACACCGATTACGAGAGCTTCGTCGTCGAGTACGGCAACCTCGATGCTTGCAAGGAACTCGACGGCCAGCACGTCAAGGTGGCTGCCCTGGCTGATAGCATCATGTTCCCGTCCGATGTGCGCTTCCCGATTGGCCAGCCCTCTGCCAACACTTCTGTCTTCCTGTAATAACACTTAGGGCCGCGTGTCGCGCCCAATACTGACGAACTGTTCGCCCCGCAGGCTCAGCAGCCCGCGGGGCGTTCTCCTTTCACGGTACGCACCCCAATCACCCCATTGAGTTGAACAGCTCGTACGAGCGGGCGTTCACCGAGGACAACGTGCGCTTGATTTCCGCGAGGTTCGAATCGTCCCCGGTCAGAAAGGCGACAGCTGCAGCATAGGGTTCGGCTATGGCTGCCTTCGTCCATTGCTCCGTCAAGTCGGAAGCAGCAGCGGAAAAGCGCTGGTAAAACTCTTCGGCTTCGGTAGCCATTGGCTGAAACCCCTGTGTGGTACCTTCCCCCGCAAGGTCGCAACCTGGAAAGACGATGAGACGGCTGAGCGCGGAGCGATGCGTGTACAACCCGAGTTCTCGCAAACGCTCAACTTCTTCACACGCGCCTTTGACCGTCTGACAGCCGTGCCAGAGGATGTACCCTGCCTGCACGGCTATGCCCGCATCCCGGAAAGCTCCGATGACCTCAGGCAGGACGCCCACGTCGACAGGCTTTCGCCAACGGGCGAGCGTTCCCCGGTTAAGCGACTCCACGCCGAAGAACACGCGCGTAAGCCCCGACTTGTGAAGATGCTTGAGCCGCGAAGCCAGCTGTTGCTGGCCGGCAAGAGCTGCTAAGCGCATCTCACAGGCGTACGCGACCCTCAAACGCCGCGCATCGAGTTCGGAGGCCAAAAGCTCAAGGCGCTCAAGCGGGCCGAAATCGTCGTCGACGAAGTTGAAGACAGGAGGTAGCCCCGCTGCCGTCAAGCGTTCGGCTTCATGCTCCACCTCGTCGACGACAAGGCGCATGTCACGCGGTTGCCAGCGTCTCAAATGCTGGGGCAACGACGGCGTTGCGCAAAACGTGCACGATCCTGGGCATCCGCGTGCTGATTGGATGTTCACTGCGCAGCCGAGCGCTGCATAGCGCTCGAGATGCGGCCGATAGGCGAACGCCCATTCATCGGGCGTTGAGAGGCCTCCTGCAACCATCAATCTCGAGGGGGTGCTCTCCGAATCCGGAGCAGCGGCCATCTCGGTAGAGCCCCTTGCTCCAGATGAGCCCCGCGCTCCACAAGCAGGCTCCCCGCAAGCGAGTGCGAGAAGGGCCGCCTCCCCTTCGCCTGCAAGCATGCCCACATAGGAGGGAAGCATGCGAGATGCCTCTTCAAGGGCACTCGTAATGTAACCTCCCCCTGCTACGAAAAGCGCATCGGGCCAATGGGCATGCAAGCGTTCGAAGATGCGGCGTGCATCGGGAACGTCCGCCAACGTCATGAGCGAAATCCCAACGACTTTTGGTTCGACGCCTTCAGGGTATGAATCCAACAGCTCATCGAAGAAACCAGGGGCATCTAGACGCACGATTCCAGCGCGCCGCTCGGCCATCGGCAGGCGGCGGTCGACGACCTGCACGTCGCCCACGCCATGCGCCCTCAGGTAACCCGCCAGCCTCTCGATTCCAAGCGGTTCGGCGAACTCGGGATCGTCGCCTTCGCACAGCGGCCTAATCAGGAGCAAGGAGGGCGAGACGGTTTCAGCGCTCATACAATGGTTACTACTCCTCGTAAATCACCGAGAAGACGCCTATGCCCCCGTCTCCGTCAAATCCCTTGCCATTGGTCCTGACCAGGATATCCCCCTTCATCGACGAGACGAGGCCCGTATAGGCCCTCCCCTTTTCCACGAAGCCGAAATTGCCCTTCACGGTCTCTCCGGGCTTGGCAACGGGGCCGCTGTTCTTCTCGCCCTCGACGGACCTGTTGTCGACGGTCCATTTCCTGCCGGCCTCGATGAACATGTCGTATCCCGAGCCGCTCTTGTTCTCGAGCTCGTACAGCACCTTTCCACCGCCGTTTTCGTACCTGCAATCCGTGACCGTCAACTTGAAGAGGCCGTTGTCAGCCACGAGGAACGGCGTCTTGTTGCCCGTTGCTGAGCCTTCCTTGAGTGAGGTGGTCGCATTGCCCGAAGACGCCGCAGAATCCGAAGAAGCCGCCGAGGCAGAGGCCGAGGACGCATATGCGCTCGACCCATCGTCGTTCGGCAAGTTCTTGAGGGCCGACAGCGCCTCCGCTCCAATGAGATCGGACCCGATGGGATAGCCGAGCTGCTTGGAGACCGCCGTCAAGTACGCTTGCAGGGTCGCTGCATCGGGATCTTCGCCCCATTTATCGTTCCAGAGCATCAAATCGCCCGCAAGGTCCCCGATTGCCACCGCAACCGCGTCGTCGCCGTCTTTTTTGGCGGAAGCAGCCCCGAGATCGACCTCGATGGCATCCCAGATCTTGTTGTACTCGTATTCGTCATCAACATCATCGATGGATGTCAGAGCGGAAACCTCGAAGCCGTACTCGTCGTTCAGCGCCACTTCAACGTCCTTCAACGAGAACCCACAGGCTACCGCAGCAGTCTGTACGTTGAGGAGCGGCCCTCCCTCAGCCCTGAAGACGGTTGCACAGGCTAACGCCCGGGTGAGCGCGTCGTCGTTCCTGCCTTGCTGGAGCAGCGTCAGCACGAGGTTGACATTCGCACCGTAATGGCGGGCGTACTTCTTAAGAATGGCCTCGTAACCCGCCTGGGCTTTCGCGTAATCGCCCTCTTTATACGCCGTGTTCGCGTCCTTGAAGTCTGAAGCGACGGATGCGGCCAGCTCGGCTTCCTCGTCCTTCTTGTAATCTACGTCGATCTCCTCCGCCAGCTCGCGCGCCTTTTCCACGTACGTGGACAACTCCGCGATAGCGCGCGGCGTACGTCCCGTGAACTCGCCCGTCTTGGAACCGGCAGAACCCGCATTGCCACATGCGCCAAGCCCGAACGCCAACATGCAAGCCAAAAAGACGAGCATCGTCGCGGCAAGCCCTCGGACCGGCACGCGTTTGAGGTTTCGCAATCTGCTTGCCTTCATCGGATCCTCCTTAATGCACGGGCACGCAGGCGCACGGCGCACCACAGCTCACCCTGCCACCGCCCGTGCTCTTGTTGCCGACACACGAGCAGGTGGAATACCCGACGCAGCTGCACACGCTCTCGCATGTGCACACGCTCTCGCACGTGCAGACCGTCCGTGTGATCAGCACCGTATCGCAGGTGCAGTACTCGCCCATGACGGCTGCCTCGTACTTTCCAGTATCCTCATCGTAACTATCGACGAAGTACGTCTTCATGCCCGGCTTGAACACGCTGTTGCCGTCTACGATTATCTCGATCTGCGGCTTGGGCAAAGCAGCGTCGTTGGGCGTGTCAAGCCCTCGGTCGTTGTATCCGCTCTCGTCTGCCATGTCCTGCTCCGTTCCCCGCCCCGTAGGCGGCACAAGCTTTTGCGGGAATCATCGCGGGCGGCAAGCCCCGTCGATGGTTCCTAACCGTTCCAATCAAGCTTCCTCTGTATCTGGTTCAGAGTCAGCGCACGGCTGATATGGCAGCGTACGCTTCCCCGATGTTCTTCCAGCTCGATCCCGTCGAGCACTTTCGCCGCGCAATCCCCTGCGCAATGCCAGCGGCAGAAACAGTCGGCGCAATACGGTATGTTGTGCACGGTGAGTTCCGAGAGCTCCGCGAGCTTCTCATCGTCGAACACGAAATCCCCCCGTTCATCGTCGAAGCGGCCGAAGAAGAACCGCTCGCTGCGGGGGTCGCTCGCATAGCTCACCTCATAGCAGGCCGTCACGTCGCCCGTCGGCGTCACCGTGAAACTTCCGCTGCTCACCTTGCAGAACGTGTCGACAAGCATGTCCTGGCGCGCACCCGAGAACACCAGACGCACTCCCCCGGCTTCCGCCCGCTTCAAAGCCGCCAGGTAGCTCCTCGTGAACACCTCGGAGTCGGGCATGGTGTCAGCGGAGGTGACGCAGCGCCCGCATTCCCAAACCGGCTCGAAGTGCAGCTGCTCGATGCCCGGGTAACGCTCAGCCACGAAATCCACGATCTCGGGCATGCTCTCCACCATATCCGCCGTCACCGTCGTGCGGATGCCGAAGTCGACTCCAGCCTCCACCAAACGCCTCATCGTGCGGTCGACCTGGGCGAAAGAGCCTTTGCCCGCAGCCGTTGGCCGGTTGGCATCTTGATACGCGGGCAATCCATCGAACGAGATGTTAACCGAGTTGAAATTCGCTACCAGGAAATCAAGCTGCTCGTCGTTGAGCACGCCGTTTGTGGCAGCGTTGAACACTGCGGGCACATCCAGGCGTTCCGCGACGTCTTGGGCATACCATACGATCTGGCGGATCAGGTCGAACGCGCAGAACGGCTCGCCGTTTCCATGTATGCTCACCAGGAAGTTGCGCACCGCCTCGCCTTCCGCGGCACGCTCTTTCGCGTTGCGCGCCACGAGGTCGACAGCTCGCTGCGCCACCTCGAGCTTCATCGTGGTTATGGGCTCGCGCGATCCCCCGCCTTCGCCGCCGAACGCATAGCAGTACGTGCAGCGCAGGTTGCAGTTGTTCGTGGGAAAGAGCGTGACTTGGGCGGGACGGAACACGGACTCGTGATGCGGCAGCGGACGGCAGGCGAAGAAGCCGCGCTCGTCAAGGGCGTGGACCACTGCCTTCTCTTCTGCGGACATGGTTTCGAGCACGGCTGGATCGTCGGCATAGGCAAACGCCGCCTGAACGGCGGATTCATTCGCTCGCGCCATGAGACCGCCGAGCGGTGCGTACAGAATCGGACCGCGTTCGTCGTTCAAGACGAAGAGCTCAGGTGGAGCCGGAGGATATGCGACCTGCTCGTCCATGACCTTATGCGGGTATCTCTACGAGGTTTACGAGCACGGTGTTCTTCAAGAATCCGGCTTGCCCCAACGAGACGAAGAACGCGGCGACATCCGCCGGATTCACCTGAGACCCAAGGCTTTTGCTCGCCGCTGAAGCTATCTCCTCGAGGGTTAGGCTCCCATCTGCCAGCTCGATCAGAGCCGCACCCGTCTCGTCGACGTTGAACAGGCAGGTCTCCTCGAAGTAACCCGAAACGCTCTTCCCGTCTTCATTCCTCACCAAGCAGATGCCCGCTTCCATGGCAGGCCCTGGGGCAGTTTCGGGGTATTCGCACACTGGCGTCGTGAAATAGGCGCCCTTAAGGGTCTTGTCGGGCGGCATTGTTCCAGCGGCGCCCGAAGCTGTGCCGCCGCATCCCCCAAGAAATCCCAATCCCGAGCCAGCCGCAACGACGATGAAGCCGAATGCGCCTTTGACGAACGTCCTTCTCTCCATCGGGCCCTCCTCGCATACGTTGTGGGCAAGTTGGCTCTCGGGAATCTGCACAGCGTTCCAGTTCCCTTATCCATTTGCCTACCAGACTAGCAAATTCCAGGCGAAAAATCAGTGGCGATGGTCAGCTTATAGGCGAGCGCATCGGGTTCTAGAACTCGAAGGCTATGTCATGGCCGACGAGAGCGCGAAGCGCCTCACGTGACGAGGGCTCGCACAGCGACGGATGCCGCCAGTGCTCGGCAAGCGCAGCCGGCGGCTCCCGGTACGTCAGCATGCGCGGGTTGCCCTCCGTATCCCATATGGCACGTGAGGGGTTCTCGTCAGCGGACAGGAAATGTGCAACCTCGTCAGGGTCGTCCAGGCGCGCGAGCAACGTGCCGAATGTAATATCGAGGTTAAGCCCACGTTCGTCCACGTCTTTAGATAACGCAATCAACGTGCCCAAGTCGTTCACGCACAAGTGCATGCCTTCCGGACACCGCTCGTAGAGGACGGAAAGCGAGCTCCTGAGCGTTGCAAAGCCCTCATCGGAGAGAGGAGGCACGAGAAGCGTTACGCGCTGAACGTCGGAAGGCAGCATGCCACGGCATAGATCCTCCAGCGCCTGACTATAGGAATCGAAATCGGTCTGGCTTCCGCAGAAAAGCCTCTCATGGGTGCAGCTCGGCTCAGCGACGGGCTGAATGGCATAGCGATTCTGCATGGCGCCCTCATAGTAGCAAGCGCATTCCGTTCCGAACGTTTGGGCGTAGAGCTTTTTGCGGGCAACATCGTCGAGCAACCCCTCGGCTTCCCGCAGGAAGTGCAGAGCGCGTAATCGCTCGTTAAGCGGCCTTCCCCGTCCGCCCAGCTTCGCGTACTTCGCCCCAGCCGCCTCGAAGCGCTCCAAGGTGCATGCAGCACACGGATACGGGTCGAGGTAGTCGCAGCTCGATCCCAAGCAGGCATGCGTACGGTACACCGTGTCGAACGTGAACAGCGGCGGGGCGTCGTCGGCACCATCGGCAACCTGGCGGTCAGCGTACCCTACGCCATGGCGATGGCGGCAATAACCGTCCACGAGCGGGCACTTGTCGAAAAAGGCCATGAACTCGCCTTGCATTCCAGGTACCGAAGAGAGCAGGGTTTTCGCCTCGTCCGGACCCACGAAACGCGGAAACGCCACGCGGGATACCCCCAACTCCGCGAAGGCCGCAAGCGTTGGCGCGTTTTGCGCGACCGACAGGAGCGAAAGCGTTCGTTTGAGACGCGAATTATCGCGGAGACGCCATAGAAGCCCCAGGTCCGATGCGATGATGCCAGCACCGCCCATCTCCGCGAAGTCATCGCATAACGCCAGAAGGCGATCGATCTGAGGCTCGGTGTAGCGCACGTTCAACGCGAGGAAAAGCGGGACGTCCGCCAAACGCGCCTCGGCCACCGTGCGCTCGAGCTCGTCAAGCGTCGAGAGGTTGGCCTTTCCCTGCCTGCGGCTCGCGCTATCGTGATCGCCATAGCGCTCGACCCATTGCGCATCCTGGTATCCGCAGTACAGCTCGCCGGCTCCGGCGGCGACGAGAACGGAGACCTCCTCTGGAGCGTTCACCGGAACGCAATAATCCATCAGAACCCACCCCCTGCTTCTCCACGATTCGCCCGTTGGAGTTCTTCCTTTGGCGCATGACACATCGTAGCGCAAAACTCGCATCGACCGATTGATGGCCCTCATGCGATCATGACACCGGATGAAGCTAACCAAGCCGCCTCATGCAAATCGAGAGTTACGCTCCACACCGCAATGCCGTTAAGTCAAGGCGAATCCGGGATGGGGTGAGCGCGATTCCGCAGCCACTGTATCCCCGACATTTCAAAATGCGAGCAGCTGTAGGCCTAGCACCCCGCCACCAACCCAGGCGAACAGCTTCGAATCCCGTGTGAATAGAAACGATCGAGGCGTCAACTTACGAACTCCGAAGCGCGATTCCTTTCGAGAACGATATACTTTGCCCATGAGCAAACCAAACCGCGCACCCACGAGCAAAGATAAACCTGCGCGCCCCGCGAAGGCGCAAAGCACCTCCCCCGTCCTCGACATCGCGATCAAGGGCGCCGTCGTCGTGCTGGTGCTCGCCTTCATCATCGCGTTCGCCCTGCCGCGTCTATCCACTCCTTCCGGATCCTCCGCTAGCGAAACGCAATCTGCGGCAAGCGCCTCATCAGAACGCGTGCGTTCGACTAACGCTGCGGTCGTCTCGTTCGTGGCCGTCGGCGACAACCTACCCAACGAGACCGTCGGTGCCTTTGCCGACAAGAAATCTGGCAAGGAAGACGACGGGAAATACGATTACACGCCCCTCTTCCAATACGTGAAACCCTACATCCAGGCCGCCGACCTCGCTTACATAGACCAGGAGACGCATGTGGGAGGCAACGATATCGGCCCGGAAGGCTATCCGAGCTTCAACACAACCGACGAGATGGCCGATGCGGTCGTGGACACAGGGTTCGACTTCGTGGCGTCGGCTACGAACCACTCCTACGACTGGGGATACTTCGGCGCCCTCGAGCATTCGCTTTCGGTCTGGGAAAAGAAGCCCGTCGCTTTCACGGGCACTGCGGTGACCGAGGAACAGTACGACCGCATCGCCACGCAGGAGCGAAACGGCACCGTCTTCGCCCTGTTGAACTACACATACGGTGTCAACGACTACACCGAAAGCGAGCTGCCTCAATACGCGGTGAACTTCATCGACAAAAACCGAATCAGAAACGATGTGGAGCGCGCACGGGAGGTTGCCGACGTTGTACTCGTGGCCATGCACTGGGGCACCGAGAACCTCATGGAGATCGACGACACCCAGAAAGAACTCGCTCAGTTCCTCGCCGATTTGGACGTCGACATGGTCTTGGGGTCACATCCGCACGTCATAGGCCCCCTTAAATGGGTGCAGAACTCGAAGGGTAGCGGACACCAGACGCTCGTGGCCTACTCGCTGGGCAACTTCATAGCGGACCACGACGAGCCTTACGACAAGAACGTGCTTGAAGGCATGCTGAGTTGCGATTTCGTTAGGGAAGAGGGATCGGCGAACATCCAGATTGAAAACATCAAGTGGACGCCGCTCGTCTTCCACTCAAATGCGGACCAAACCGATTTCGCCGTCTACCCAATAGACGACTACCCCGACGACCTCGCGAAGAAGAACCGCGCCATCGACGACAAGAAGGATCCCAAACAGTGGGCACGCGACACAACCGCCAAGGTCGTCGGCAAGGAGTGGTTCGAAGTATAAGCTGGCGAGGGGTGTGATGAAGTGCCGGGCAATTTGACACGCCTGACACGCCAGCGCGTGTCAAATTGCCCGGCACTTCATCACGCCAAATCAGGTTCTAAGCGTTCAAGACCTTTTCAATCGTGCTCTTCATGGCGCTATAGTTGATTTCTCCCGAGCGGGCTAGGACCACATCGCCGTCAGCTGATACGATCACGGACATCGGAATTCCCACCACAGAAAGCGCATTGCGCACTTCGGCATCGGAATCGTAGTACACGGGAAATGTGAAGGCCTGCTCCTTGATGTAGTCGCGTGCCGCCGAAGCCTCGCTTTTCTTATCGACGACATCAAGCATCGCGAACTCGATTCGGTCTCCGTATTCGTCGTAGAGCTTCTGGTAGTCCTTCATCTCCGTCGTGCAATGAGGGCACCACGTCGCCCAGAGGTTCATAACGATAGGCTTCTGCGATTTCTTGGAAATGTCGCCGATCGTGATTTTCTCGCCTTCAGAGTTCTCGACGCTAGAGGCCATGAGGCTGCTTGACGCAAGTGAATCGACTTGCGCCGCCGGCGTTAGCTCGTACGGAGCGCTCGCGCGAATGCTTGGCAGCACCGAATAGGCGACAACCGCCACGACCAATATGGCCACGAGGGCCACGACAGCCACGATGACGCCTTTTTTCTTGCCCTTCTCCTGCACAACTTCTTCAGCCATCGGATCTCCTCTCGCCTTCATCACGAAACATTGCCCCAAGAACGTTCCCTGTGCAAACGTCCCCTTTCATGACTCGATCGTACCGAACTTTAGCACCTTTCAGCATGCATTATGCAAGAAGCTGCAACCATGTCTGCATCAAACCCGTTGCCAACAGCACGCCCATAGCAACGAGCAGAAGGCCGCATACAAGATTGATCGTCTTGTAATTCTTCTTTATCACCATGAAGGCGCCGGCAAACTTGTCAATCGCAACCGCGCTGATTGCAAACGGAATCGCAAGCCCCATCGAGTAGCAGAGCAGCAACAAGACGCCCCTCGTCGCCGATGCCGCCACTGCCGCCATGGCAAGCGCCGAACCCAGGAACACGCCCACACACGGTGTCCAGCCAACCGAAAACACGATGCCGAACAGCATCGATGCGAAGAACGTCTGCGGCTGCACGCTCGATTGGGGCTTGAGCGTCTTTTCCAAAAACGGGATACGCAAGATGCCCGCGTAATGCAATCCGAACACGATGACGATAACGCCGCAGACGACGTTGAGAACGGAACCGTACTGCACGAGGAAACGGCCGAATGTGCCGGCAAGCGCCCCGAGCGAGACGAACACGAGCGTGAAGCCCAGAATGAACCCGAGCAGACGCACGAGCACGCGCTTGTTTCGCTCGGCATCGGACATGCCCTCTCCCACTGCCGCATTCGCGTCGCCTGCGAAGTATGCGAGATAGAGCGGCAGCATGGGAAGCAGGCACGGAGACACGAACGTGACGATGCCTTCGAGAAATGTCGCTAAGTAATCCATGTGAACATCCTATCAAATCGCCTATTTCAAAACATGCGGGTCCATTGTTTTCAATGGACTCCAACCCCTTCTTTTGATTTCTTCGCTTCAAGCGCGCATATCATCTATGCATGATGGGCCGATCCTGGCGGATCGGCCCATTCAGAGGGAAGGAAGGCAATAACTGGTCGTCGTTACTTTACTTCGCGTCCTGCTCGAATGCATAGGCGTACACGAACTTATCGGGCGCGTAGTAGTCAACCGCCTTGCCATCGACTTCTGCGTACGGATAGCCGAACATGTTCAGCTTGTCGCCGTCCTGCGCAGGGGCGAGCGTGAGGTCCCGGCCCTCGGTCAGCTGCACGCGTTTCTCGTCGCAGTTGCCCCAGTAGTATTCCTTCTTAGCAAGAGCCTCGTCGCTCGTCTTGTCGAGCTTATCGTTGAGCACTGCCTTCAGGACGTCGGCCGGATCGGCGGAATACCAACCGGTTCCCGGCAGGTAGAACGCGCACCAGCAATGCTGGTTGCCCGTGATGTCGGCGTCGTTCATGCGGATGCCGAACACTTCACGTGCGGGGATCCCGCAAGCGCGGCACAGCCCCACGAACACGGAGTTGATGTCGGTGCACTTGCCTGCCTTGGTGTCGAGCAGCGTGCAAATATCGCCTTGGCCGCAGCCCTTGACCTCGTTGTCGCGCTCCATGTTCTCGTAAATCCAGTCGTAAATCGCACGCGCCTTGTCGTAGTTGGTTTCGGCGCCCTTCGTGATCTCCTCGGCCGTCGCCTTCACGTTGCCATCGTCAATCGCGACCATCTTGGACCCTTGCAGGTACTGTGCGATATTCTCGGGAACAACGCCCTCTTCGCGGACCTTTTCAGGAGCCAGAATCTCGTTGCGGATCGCATGGAAGCTCAGCGTCGCCTTGCGATCAGCGGGTTCGGCATTGGCATCCCATTCGATGTAGAGCATCTTGTTGCCCAACTCGTCAGTCGTGATCTCGGCTTTCGAGGCGGTGTCGGCCTTGAAATCTACCTTCTCGATCGTCTGGTAGCGCATCGTCTGCGGGACGGGCAGCCAGACCTTGACGACCTTGCCCTTTTCGTAGGAAGACATGTCGACGGTGTTCGTCACGGTGCCCTTCTGCGACTTCGGGGCGACGGCGCCTTCCTTGAACGCATAGGTGTAACGGAAGTTCTTCGTGTCGTAATAATCGATGTGCTTGCCGTTGACTTCGGCATACGGATAGCCGAACATGTTCAGCTTGCCCTCGCTTTGAGCGGGCGCAAGCGTCAAGTCGCGGCCTTCGGTCAGCTGGCAACGCTTCTCGTCGCAGTTGCCCCAGTAGTACTCCTTGCTTTCCAAGGCCTCGGCAGAATCCTTCTCCCATTCGTTCGTGAGGATGGCTTTCAGGACGTCGGCCGGATCGGCTGCATACCAGCCAGTGCCGGGGATGTAGAAGGAAGCCCAGCAGTGCTGGTTGCCAGTGATGTCATCGGCGTTAATACGAATGCCGAACACTTCGCGGGCGGGAACGCCAGCGGCGCGGCACAGGCCGACGAACGTCGAGTTGATGTCGGTGCACTTGCCTGCCTTTGTGCTGAGCAGTTGGCAAACATCACCCTGGCCGCAGCCCTTGACGCTATTGTCGCGTACCATGTTGTCATAGACCCAATCGTACACGGCACGTGCCTTGTCGTAATTCGTGGTCTTGCCTTCTGTGATCTGCTTTGCGAGGGCAGTGACCGCGGGGTCGTCGACAGCGACCATTTCAGAGCCGCCGAGGTATTTCTCAGCCTCGGGATCTGCCTTGGAAGCATCTTCGGTGACTTCCGGAGCCAAAATCTCAGTGCGGTCAACGTGCCAGGTCAACTTCACCGTACGGTCTTTCGGCTCGGTTTTGGCATCCCATTCGACGTAGACCATCTGGTTGCCCAGTTCGTCGGTCATGATTTCGCCCTTGTCGGTCTTCACGGCCTCGATCTTCTGATAGTCGTCAGACTGGGGTACCGGCAGCCACAGCTTGATGACATCGCCCTTCTTGTAATTGGTCATGTCGATTTCATTGGTTACGGTACCGGACTTCTTCTTTGCCTTGGGGGCTTCAGCTGATGCTGCCGAATCGGATGCAGCAGCCGAGGATGCCGACGCTGCCGAACCGGAGCCCGATGCGGCAGAACCCGATGCGGCAGAGCTGCCGCATGCGCAAAGCGCGAGGGCGGCTGCAAGCACTGCCGCGACGGTCAGCAACCTCGCCAGAAGCAGCTTCTTGTTCATATCTCTTTTCCCTTTCTCGCTTTTCATTGATTCAAAACGCCTATCGGTAGAAACGAGGCACCTCGATTTGCAGGTCAAGCTGTTCACGGGCTCCTTCGAGCGTCAGCGCAGCAAGTGCAGCCAAGCTTCCGTAAAAACCATCCCCTGCTGCCTCCTCGAGTTCATCAAGATAATGAGGAGCCCACGTCAGCAAGTGCTTCTCGAGGTACTCTTTCAAGACAGCGGGCTTGACGCGCATGATCCACGCAGCAAGCGAAAGCATGGTTGCGATATGGTCCTCGGGAGCAACCTCGTCATTGTCAACGCCGATACCCACTTCATCGAGCCACGACCTCAGCGCAAGCGTAGAGGCGCCGAACAGCACCTGATCGGGGTCGGTGTAGACCGACCCGTACGGCGGAGCCTTCAGCGCATTTGGCCCGACGAACAGTCGGCGGTATTCTCTTGCAAGCGCATCCGGATCGCCAAGGGACTCTTCCTGCAAATGCCGCAGCAAGGGAGCGCAGGCATCGGCGTCCACGAAAGGCCAGTCAGCAGCCAGGGCCTCCACGTCCATGTCGGCAAGCGAGCCTAACACAACCGCAGCTGCATCATCGCGTTTCGGGTCGTTCCCGAACAATGAACCCAACATATCGATAGCAGCTGAAGCGGCCTCGAAATCCATCGTCTCAGCCATGGCGTTACTTCAATTCTGGGCTATTCGAGATTTCGCCCTTCTTGCCCTTGGCGCGCTCGGCGCTCTTTGCAAGCTTGATGTAGCGGTTCGGGCTCGTCTCGCTCGGATCTGGCAACGGCGCTACAGAAGCGCGCTCGAAACCTTCGGGCACTGAACCGGCATCGCCGATGGTCAAAGCGCGCTGCGGGCATGCTTCGACGCAGAACGGCATCAGGCCCTCGGCAACGCGATCCTTGCAGCCATCGCACTTCTCGCCCTTCTTCGTCTCGTCGTTCATCACGGGGATGGAATAGGGGCATTGGGTGACGCATACGCCCGCACCGCTGCATTTATCCTGATTGATGCTGACAATGCCCGTCGCCTCATCCTTTGCGCACGCACCCGTCGGACATGCCTTCACACACGCCGGGTCATCGCAATGGTTGCACGAAAGCGCCACAAAGTAGCTGTATAACCCTTGGGGGATGAAGAGCCCGTTCGAATCGGTCTTCCAGCCATCCGTTGCCTCGTACTCGATCACGTAGTTGTAGCTGCGCCCAACAGGCAAGTCGTGGTAATCCTTGCATGCCATCTGGCAGGTCTTGCACCCGTTGCAGCGCGACTGATCGTAGAAAATCGCATACTGTGCCATTTACTTCACCTTCTCGACTTGGACCAGATTGGTATGGGCCGGAATCGCCTTGGCCAGAGGCGACGGATGTGAATTCGTCAGCGTGTTGATGCACGAGCCGACGTCAACGCCTTTTCCGTTGTCCTCGAACCAATAGCCCTGCCCCATGGCGGTAACGCCGGGCATGATGCGGTCTGTGACCTTGGCTTGCACTTCCATGCGACCGAACTCGTTGAACACCTGAACCGTGTCGTCGTTTTTGATGCCGCGTTCCTTGGCGTCTTCGGTGTTGATCCAGAAGCGCTTCATGTTGGCCTTCTGAAGAACGTCGATGGCGACAAAAGACGAGTGGGCATGGCCACGCTCGTGGAAGCCCACCATTTGCAGCGGGTAATCCTTGCGACGGGGATCGCTGTAGCCCCACTCCGATTCGGGAACGTAAATGGGAATCGGGCTTATGACGTCGCCTTCCCCAAGTACCCAGGATTCGCTGAGATTGGCCAGTTTCTGGCTGTAGACCTCGATCTTTCCCGACGGCGTGCCAAGCGGATGGCCTTCGGGATCTTCGCGCCAATCTTTGTAGGCGATCGAGCCACCGTCCTTGTGCAGGCGGCGGTACACGCCCATTTCCTTCATCTCTTCCCACTCGGGCAGCTTGGCGTCGCTTTCGCGCGCGGTTTCGTAGATTTTCTTGAGCCATCCTTCTTCGTCGAGACCTTGCGTGAAGTCTTCTTCCACGCCCATCTTCTGCGCGAGGAGCTTGAGGCTTTGGTACAGCGACATGCGCTCGAACTTCGGCTCGGTGCATGCGGTGCCGAGTATGGCATAGCCCATGTTGCCGCAATACTCGCCGACTGCGAAGCTCGGCTGCTCGGAGGGCATGAGGTCAGGAAGGAGAATGTCAGCGTATTTGGCAGAATCCGTCATCATGGTCTCCCATACGACGATCATCTCGCACAGGCTCTCATCGCCCAGGATCTTATGGCTGCGATTGATGTTGCCATGCTGATTCGTAAGGCTGTTACCACCATGGCTGAATAGGAGCTTGATCGGTTGGAGCAGCTTGTCGCCGCCCTTGAGGTTAGCCGTCTTCTTCGTGATCTTGGTGAAGTCTTCGATAGCGTCGATGTACATGAACGTGGGAACCGTGAACGGAACCCCGTTCGTGCCCTTGGGAACCGACACGCCCTTGATCGTATCGGCGCCGAACATGAAGCCCGTGCCCACTCCGCTCTTGCCAGGGCCTCCAAGCAACACCGAAAGCATGCAGATGGCGCGTACGGTTTGCTCGCCGTTTTGCTGGCGCTGGGGCCCAAGGCCTTGCATGATGAAGCAAGGGGCGGTATCGGCGATTTCGTGCGCCAGATCCTCGATAACCTTTACCGGGATGCCCGTGATCGGGCTTGCCCACTCGGGCGTCTTCGCAGTGCCATCTGGGCCTTCGCCCAGGATATGGCTCTTGTAGTCGCTCTTGGCAGGAGCGGTTACGGGCAGGGTCTTCTCGTCATAGCCGATGCAATAGTCGTCCAGGAACTTCTGGTCAACCTTGTTCTCCTTGATGAGCACGTATGCGATGGCTTGGGCAAGTGCCGCATCGGTGCCCGGGCGGATGGGGATCCACTGGTCGGCACGGATGCCCGCAGTCGCCGAGAACCGAGGGTCGATGACGATGACTTTCGCCCCACCTTTTTCGAGCGCATTCGTGATCTGGTAGCAGTCTCCGGCACCGCCGAGCTTATTGGATACGTGGTTGTCGCCGAACATGACGCACAGCTTCGCATTTGCCAAGTCAGCCGTCGAGTTGTTCTTGCGGTCTCCGTACATATAGGGCACGGCATCGCGCGCTTGGGCCATGCTGTATCCACCCGACTGATTGACGTAACCACCAAGGCAGTTGCAGAAACGCCCCAGGAAGTCAGAGATGTTCTGGGCCTTGACGCCACTGGCGGGCGCGATCAGAACCGCCTCAGGGCCGTACTGGTCGAGCACGCTCTGGTACTTGTTTGCAATCAGGTCAATCGCCTCTTCCCAGCTGATGCGCTCGAACTCGCCGCTTCCGCGCTTGCCCGTACGCTTCATCGGGTACTTGAGACGATCTGGATGGTTGATCCAACGACGCATGGAGCGACCGCGCTGACAGGCGCGAATCTGATGGTCGCCGAACTCGTCGTTTCCCGTATTGTCGGTCTCCACACGAATGACCTCGTCATCTTTCGTCACAACGCGCAGGGCGCAGCGACCATAGCAGTTAGGCGAGCAATGTGCCCAGGTTATCTTCTCTTCTGATGAAGCCTGCTTAGAATCGCCGCTAGATCCTGATTTCTCGTAAAACGACGCACCACAGCCGGACATGCCAAGCGAGGCAAGCGCGCCGGCACATGCGACTGCGGAGACGAAGGAACGACGACTCATCCCTTCAGAAAACTGCTTACTCACAGTTCCCCCTCTCATTATTCTATTTTGAAATGAGTCCAGCCAGCACGCGCATGCTTGCAGACGAAATGATGCGTATACCTAGCTGATTGATGCCGCGCGCAGACTGCAGCAAGAAGAATCGCCATCATCTGAGAGAGAATTGCAGAAACTCTATATGATGACTGATTTATTTTAACATGGTCATCATTGGGAGTCTATGCAGAATCGACAAGCCATATGATTAAGCGATTGAGGCGCACTTCACCCTGAAGGCCACGCTCGCATCGCGCTCCATTGCTGAATTAATCCTATGAGATAGGAAGCCAGTTTCGAATCGGAGAATCGCTCATTCCAAACTGTTCATAGTCACGCGCGCTTTGTGCTATATATTAGGGATGGCATGCAATTCTGCGCTCTTATGCCAGTCAAACGTCCGCGCTCATTCTGCTTCAGCCGGACGGCAAAAACGCCATCGATTGCGGTGAAGCGCCTTTCGCTTTGCATCGTCGATTCTGCAACCCAGACCTTGCTAACCGCAACGCGTATGGTAGTGTCGGCTCAACCCCTTTCTGCAAGCTCTTTACTGCTGACGCATTTATTAGGTGGGAATATGTCCTTTCGCAATGAACGTATTTCCACAACAGACCAATAACGAAAGTTTGAGACGTCTTGGGGCCTCCGAAAAGCTTCGACGTTGTTCGCACAGAACGGAGAATGCTGCAGTTTTCGGCCTACCCCACCAGTCATAGATTAGGGAGGGATTATTGCTATGAATAAAACCATTATGAGCCGGACACGCCTTCTAGCGATTGCATGCGCTTTCGCCCTGGCGTTGTCAATGCTCGCCCTTGCGGCCTGCGGTAGCTCGAGCTCCTCATCTGCCGCCTCGTCGAGCGCTTCAGCATCGAGCGCCTCTGCAAGCGCGTCGAGCGCATCTACCAGCGCGTCGAGCGCTTCCGCAAGCGCGGCAAGCGAGTCTGCCAGCGCGTCGAGCGCTTCCGCCAGCGCAGAAGCTGCAACCGCGAAAACCCAGAGCGGCACCGTCACCACGTCGCTCGACATGACGAAGTACGACCAGGGCAAGGTCGTTCGCGCTTGGGTCCCCGTCCCGACCAACGGCGACTTCCAGACCATCTCCGATGAAGCCATCGTGGCAGATGGCGCCACTAAGGCCGAGATGACCGAAGACGGCCTCGGCAACAAGATGGCCTATATCGAGTGGGACGCCACCGTCGACCCGTCTGTCCGCAAGGCTGATGTTTCGTTCCACGCCGTTAGGCAAGAAGCCCTGCGCCCGACGATCACCGAAAGCGGCGACGTTCCCGCTGATATCGCGAAAACGTACCTCGGCAGCTCCAAGATGGTAGCCGCTGACGACCCCGCAGTCGTCGCCCTTGCCCAAGAGATCACCAAGGACCAGACCACGTACGAGGGCAGAGCCCGCGCCATCTATGACTGGATCTATGAGAACATGGAGCGCGACAACGATGTCGTCGGCTGCGGTGACGGCGATGTCTGCCGCTTGATCAGCGAAGATCAGCGCGCCGGCAAATGCACTGACATCAACTCCGTGTTCGTGGCGCTTTGCCGTGCAGCTGGCGTCCCCGCCACTGAGATGTTCGGTATCCGCATGAATGCTGACGACATCACGGGCAACCAGCACTGCTGGTGCGAGTTCTACGTTCCCGGCACCGGTTGGGTGCCTGCCGACCCGGCAGACGTCCTGAAGGCCGTCCTGAACGACAAGCTCGACAAGACCTCAGCCGAGGCTCTTGATAAGAAGGAATACTACTGGGGACAGTGGGACGAGAAGCGCGTTGAGTATTCGCATGGTCGCGACCTCACGCTCTCCCCCGCCCAAGATGGCGCTGAGCTCAATGACTTCGGTTATCCGTATGCCGAGGTCGACGGCCAGCCCGTTGATTTCTACAAGCCTGCAGAGTTCGTCTACTCCATCGCCTTCGTAGAGGACGGCGCAGCTGACGGCTCCAGCTCCAGCGCAAGCGCAGCGAAATAAAGGTCCCAATACTGCCAACCGTTCCTGGCAGACGCGAACGGTGCCCCGTTGAATCTTCCAAGTTCAACGGGGCACTATATATTGTATGCGCGTGATGAAGTGCCGGGCTGTTTGACACACCTGATGCATCAGCGCGTGTCAAGCTGCCCGACACTTCATCACGCCCTTTGATGCTTTATTTTCGTCGCCAAATGTCGAACATGATCCAAACCGAGAGCACGAATGAGCCGAGGAAGCCGAAGAACGGGATGAACGAAACGCCCAGATACGGTCCTTCGCCTGTGGCCTGCGCATACATGCTCGAACCTATGAACAGGCCGGCGACGACGATAGCGACGGTGAGCCTGTTGATGATCTTGGACATAGACGCCATAAGGTGTTCTGAGCCGAGCATGTCCATGTTGATTTTCAACTGGCCGCGGGTCAGCATGCGCAGCACCTCGCCCGAGTAAGCGGCAGCCTTAGCAGCCCCATCTGAGGCTTTGCGGGCGTCTACCGCCATATCCCGCAGCTCCTCCTTAGTTTTCTCGATGGGATTGCTCGACTTGATGATATGGGCGTTGATGATGTTGATAATGGAATCGTTCGGAATGAAATCTTGGATGGTTCCCTCGATGGTGACAATTCCCTTAGACACGTTCGTGATAGCCGAGGGCAGCGTCACCTTGCTCATGCGCGTGAGCGCCATGATGTCGGCGAGCATCTGGCCGATATCGAGATCGGCTACATCACAGGTTGCGTAGTTGGCGACGAGGAGGTCGAGGTCGGCAAGGAAACGCGCATGGTCGATGCTGCTGACGTCTTTGGATTCGGCGAACGAGAGCAAGGCCTCCTTGAGCATGGCGGTGTCTTCGAGTCCCACGGCTTCGATGATCTTGCCGAATCCACCACGTTGGATGGGATCCAAGCGACCCGTCATGCCCAAATCGATGTAGACGATCTTGCCATCGCGGATGATGATGTTGCCCGGATGGGGGTCGGCGTGGAAAAAACCATGCTCGAGAATCTGCGTGGCGTAGTTGTCTAGCATCTTCTCGCCAATCTCGGCCAAATCGTAGCCTTGCTCGATCAGGGCATCTTTGTCGTATATGGGAGTGCCGTCGATGTATTCCATGACGAGGCAGTATTCGCTGCATAGCTCTGGATACACCCGGGGGCAGTCTATGAAGGCGACATTCTTGTTGAACTCCTTGAACATCCTGAGGTTTTCGGCCTCACATTCGAAGTCGGTCTCCTCGATGAACGTGTTCCACAACTCCTCGACGACATCGGAGAAATCAAGCACCCGGTTTTCGGGCAAGAAACGGGAGAACCTGTGAACCACCGAACGTATGATGTCGATGTCCTGCGCCATGGTGGCTTGCACGCCTGGACGTTGCACCTTGATGGCGACGAGGTCGCCGCTTTTAAGCCAACCCTTGTGAACCTGGGCAAGCGAGGCGCTGCCGAGCGGTTTCGGGTCGATGTAGCCGAACAGGACGTCGAACTGGTCACCGTAAATGTCGACCAGCGCATCCTTGATCTTATGGAAAGGAAGCGGGTCGCATGAGGTCTGGAGCTTCGCCAACTCCTCGCAATACGATTTTGGGAGAATCTCGGAACGGTTCGCGAGCGTCTGCCCGATCTTGACGAACGTCGGACCGAGGTCCTCGAGACGCAGGCGGAACTCCACGGGCGTGAACCCGCGCGCTGCATGGTGCTTGTTGAGGATCCTCATGATTTCGCGCAAACGTTTCGACCGCGACTTGCGGTTGAGGTCAAACTTGTCCTCCGGATCGGCTACCAACCCGTGACCGAAGAAATGTTTGAGCAACGTGTTGCTTGGCATGATCGGAAATCCGCCTTCAGGTGCTCTAATCCACCCTTGTCCTCAATACGCCTAATGCCCATGCGCGCAGTTCGCGTGCATGGGCAATTATAGCGCCATCCTTGTAATGCTATGTTCGCTCAGCAAGTTTTGCTGGCGAGGTTCCTATTTTTCGTCAGCAACCCCGGCGGCTGCGTCCTCGACCGCCTCTGCAACGTCCTCGACAGCCTCGACAACGGCAGCCTCGACCTCTTCGACCTCGGCCTCGACTTCTGCGGCGGCTGCTTCGGTCGCAGCTGCTGCCTGGGCAGCTTCCTCGTTTTGAATCCGCGCGAACTCAGCTGCCTTGGCGACGAACGCGTCGCGCTCTTCGGGGGTCATGGCCTTCATGGCGGCTTCGAGCGCACCTTCGCGCACGTCCTTCGTCGCATCGTCGGCCTTGCGGCGAAGCTCTTCGTTAAGCTCGCGACCTTGGTCGAGGGTGATCTCGCCCTTCTCGACGAGTTGGTCGATTACCTCTTTGCCCTTCTCGCCCGTGTAGGCTATCGCCCCGAGACCTGCCAGGAAAATGTTCTTGAACCCATCGCCGATGCTCGACATGTTTGCCTCCTACCCTCGGTTCTTACGCCCTGAGAAGCCAGCGCGCATTACTATCCAGAACCATGATGAACGTAACGGCCCGAATCCGCAATGCACAATTCCCTTACAGTTTGCACACGGGATGACGGAAACTCGCCGCGTATAACGACGTTGAGGGAAGCTGGTGCCATGATGCCGCACGGCATCCGCTATGAGGTCCCATCGCGAAGCGCCATGAGCTTCGCGAGGGTGCTTGCATCTATGCGGTCGGCCACGGTGCGCTTCTGGGCAGTCTTGGGCGCCTCGTCGAGGCGGGCTTCATCGTGGTATCGGTCAATCTCGAGGCTGAAACCCTCGGCGCTCATACGGTCTACCCCCAACCCGAAGACGGTGTCTTGGATCGTGGCGTCGCTCGTCACGACGAGAACCTCGTAGCCGTTCTCGCGGCTTTCGAAAGCCAGCTTCTCGATTACCTTGTCCGCGCTGCTTCCAGCCGGCGAGAACATGATCCGAACGCCGCCGACTTTCTGGGCCTCGCCCGTCGATTCGGCGTTCCCGCCCCCGTCGAAGACGATCGTGGCGCGCCATTCGCGCCCCGCGTAGTGCACGACGTCGTTTATGAGCATCTCGCGTGCTCGGTTGAACCAATCATGATCGTAGTCGGGCATGTTAAGCGATATGTTCTTGTAACGGCTGCCCGACCGCAGCACGTTGAAGCCGTCGACGATCAAGACGCGCTTTCGATTCATCGGCATTTGGGCACTACCAGTTCTGACGGAGCCACTCGTACATGAAGGCGGTCGCGGCTTGGGCCACGTTGAGGGACCCCACCTTGCCCATCATCGGAAGTCGACCCGCCATATCGCAGTGCTCGAGCACCAGGTGGGACACCCCGTCGTGCTCGTTTCCGAGCACGAGAGCGATCTTGCCCTTCATGTTCACGTCCCAAAGCTCGTTTTGGCTGTGCTCGGTTGCAGCGCAGGCCCAGAACCCCTCTTTCTTCAGGCGGTCGAGCGTGCTTGCGACGTTCGACGCCTGGGCTATGGGAAGATGGGCTACAGCACCAGCCGAGCTCTTGTAAGTCGACGCTTCCACGCGTCCGCTGCGCTTGTTCGGGATGATGAGACCCGATGCCCCGACCGCCTCGGCCGAGCGGATGATGGCGCCCAGGTTTCCGGCATCGGTTATATGGTCGCACACGATGACGAGCGCGCGCCCGCCATGGCCTTCGGCATAAGCATTGGCATTGCCCACGATATCGCCGACCCCCACGTAGGGAAACGGCTTCGTCTCGGCGATGACTCCCTGATGGCTTCCACGCGCCGACTTCTGGTCAAGTTCATCGCGCGGCACGCGCACCACCGGGATGTCGCGCTGACGCGCCTTGCGCAGGATGTCCTCGATCATGGGCTCGCGCTTCGCGTTATCAGCGAGCAGAATCTTCTTCAACGGGACATCGGTGCGCATCGCCTCGATGACTGGCCGCTTTCCCTCTACGTAATCTGCCATGCCTTCAGGCCTTCCCTTTCTAATCGAGCATTGCGTTCACCCGAAAGGCCGCTTCGCGGTGATTCTTCGCTTACGCTCGGAACGACGAAGCGGCCTCGTTGATCTCCGATGCGTCGGAAATGCATCCTCCTGCAAAACCAACCCATCCGTTTACACCAAAAGCAAGCGCGTTTCCTAAAGATCGAACAACCTGTCGAACGGATCGACTGCACCAGCCAACAGGTCCTCGGCGGCAGGCGCTATCACCTCTACGATCGATGCGCGTTCGGCATCGCGCTTTACACCGGTCTTGCGGAGCTTTAGCTCTACCTTGCCGTCCGCCAAGCCACGCTTTCCCACGACGACCTGCAGCGGCCAGCCGATGAGGTCGGCGTCGGCGAACTTGACGCCAGCGCGCTCGTTGCGGTCGTCTATGACCACTTCAAGGCCGAGCTCCGCCAAAGCGGCGGCGATTTCCTCTGCAGCGGGCTGCACGAGGTCGTCCCCGACGGTCAGCGGAATGACGCACACATGCGCCGGCGCGACAGTCGCAGGCCACATGATGCCCGCATCGTCATGTCGCTGCTCGACGACGGAAGCCATGGAACGCGAGACGCCGACACCGTAGCAGCCCATGATGAACGGCTTCTCGGTGCCATCCTCGTCCATGAACGTCGCGCCCATGGACTCGGAGTACTTCGTGCCGAGCTGGAACACCTGGCTTACCTCGATGCCGCGTGCGCCCATGAGCGTCTTGCCGCACTTCGGGCATGCGTCACCCGGCTTGACCGTGCACAAGTCGGCCCATGCGTCGACCTTGAAGTCAACGCCCAGGCGCGCGCCGACGAGATGATACCCGTCCTCGTTGGCGCCAACGGTCCACTGGGGAATGTCCTTCAGGCTGCGGTCGGCCATGACGAAGGCGATATCAGGCAGGCCGACGGGGCCCATGGAGCCCTTCGGCAAACCGTAGCTTTCCATCTCCTCGTCGGTGAGCAGCTCGAAGCCGGGGGCTTCGCGGTTTGCCTTGATGTCGTTGAGCTCGTGGTCGCCGGGAACGAAGAAGACGATGAGCCTTCCCTCGGCGTCCTTGCCCGAAAGCGCCTTCATGCAGGCAGATTCCGGGATGTTCAGGAACGTTGCGAGCTCCTCGATCGTATGCACGCCCGGAGTCGAGATCTTCTGCATGGATTCGCATTCGTTCATGCTGGGGGCGCAGATGCACTCGCCCGCCTCGGCATCGGCGGCGTAACCGCATTCGCAGTGCACGATCTCCGCCTCGCCGTACTCGGCGAGCGCCATGAACTCCGTGGTCACCTTGCCGCCGATTTGGCCGGAGTCAGCCTCGACGGGGCGCCATTCCAGGCCCAGACGGTCGCAGATTCGCCCGTAGGCCCCGCTCATGTCGTCATAGGTCTCCTGAAGGGATTCCTGCGTCGCGTGGAAGCTGTAGGCGTCCTTCATAAGGAACTCGCGGCCGCGCATGAGGCCGAAGCGCGGACGGATCTCGTCCCTGAACTTGACCTGCGTCTGGTACAGGCAGACGGGAAGCTGCTTGTAGCTGCGCAGCTCATTTCTGACGACGGACGTGATGAGCTCTTCGTGGGTGGGTCCGAGGCAATACTCGACGCCATGGCGGTCCTTCAGACGCGCCAGCTCGGGACCGTAGTCATCCCAACGCCCGGACTCATGCCAAAGGTCAGCCGGCTGGACGAACGGCATGAGGATCTGCTCGGAGCCGATTGCGTCCATCTCGCCGTTCACGATGGCCTCGACCTTGTTCAGCACGCGCATGCCAAGGGGCAAGAACGTGTACAGACCTGCGGCGTTCTTGCGCATCATGCCGGCACGCAGGAGCAGGCGATGGCTCGCCAGCTCGGCGTCGGACGGGTCTTCCCTCAACGTAGGCGCATACATCCTGCTCATACGCATAACAGTGTTCATGATTATCCTTACTCTTCCAGAAAAACGCTAATCATGTATTGTATCCGCTAATGCAACGACATGAAGCATGAACAAATATAATCCGATATTCCGCTATCGCCCAAATTGCAGTTCCTCGATGACGGCGACGGTTGCTGTGGACGTGTTTTCGGGTTATCGCGACTTGCCAGATCGCTCAAAAACGGAGATTCGCCTCGTTATAAAAGCAAATCCATCACCATTATCATGACTTCAAGCTATATAATCGCGTTTGCAAGGAGTTATCTGGACACAGCACATTCTCTTTTGCGTGAGCGCCATGGAATGCAAGGGCTCGATTTGGGCGGGTGCGCGAAACCGGGAATCCATGGAGGTGCGGTACATGCCTACGTACAAACTGGCGACGATACTTTTACTGGCATTTGCCTTGGTAGTGGACGTTTACGTCATCATCACGCAAGGCTTCAGCATCATTGCCGCCCTATTCGCCCTAGTCGCGCTCGTCTCGCTCATCGCGGTTTTTTCTGGCAAGCTCGGTTAAGGGAGCAGGTTGGCCTGCACCCGCGTCATTGCATGGCCGCAATGCCCTCCATAAGCGCCTCGACGATCTGGTCTTCAGGGACCTTGCGCACAATCTCGCCCTTCTCGAAAAGCGCGGCGGACCCTTTGCCGCAGGCCACGCCGATGTCAGCGTCGCGCGCTTCCCCAGGGCCGTTTACGACGCAACCCATGACCGCAACCTTGACGGGCGCCTTCACGCCCTTCAAGCGCTCCTCTACCTCCTTCGCGATGCTGATGAGGTCGACCTGGCAGCGCCCGCAAGTTGGGCAGCTCACGAGCTCGGGCCCGCGACGGCGCAAGTCGAGCGCGGCGAGCAAGGTCCAGCAGGCACGCACTTCGTTAACGGGATCGTCGGTGAGGGAGATGCGCATCGTGTCGCCGATGCCCTCTTCCAAAAGGACCCCCAGACCGCAAGCTGATTTGATGATGCCCTGGAACTGCGTGCCCGCCTCGGTCACGCCGATATGCAGCGGGACCTGCGGCAGGTCGTTCGCAAGCTGCCGGTACGTTGCGATGGTCGTCATCACGTCGTGCGCCTTTGCGGAAACGACCAGGTCCTTGAAGCCGCATTCCTCGCAGAACCTCGCGTACTGCACAGCCGAGGCGGCGAGCTTCTGAGGTAACGACAGGTCTTCCCTGCCGGCAAGCTCCTGGTCGAGCGAGCCGGCGTTAACGCCTATGCGAATCGGGATGCCGGCTTCGCGCGCCGCGTCGAGCACAGGTACGGTGGCATCCAGACCGCCTATGTTGCCCGGGTTGATGCGCAGCTTGGCTGCTCCCCGCTTGGCGGCCTGTATCGCGATTTCCGGATCGAAATGAATGTCCGCCACTACGGGCAGGGGTGAACGCGCGCATACGCCCTCGAAGGCGTCAAGGCAGTCGCGCCGGGGAATGGCCATGCGCGCAACCTCGCACCCCGCCTCAGCAAGCGCCTCGATTTGACGCAGGTTGGCATCTATATCGTCGGCCTTGGCGTTGAGCATCGACTGCACCACCAAAGGCGCACCTCCGCCGAGTGCTACCTTGCCTACCATCACCTGACGGGTCTGCTCGTTTGGTTTCATGGGATCCCCCTTCTCGGTTTTCCCAATTGTAATGCAGATGAACCCCGTATACGAGGTTTCGGATTTCAGCCGCCAGATCAAGTTATGGTTATGTTCGGGTGACGCGGCCTTCTGTGCCGCGAGCGACCGCGAGGGGTGCGGCGCTTCTGCGGGATGCGGGCGGGTTAGCGGCGTTCTGGCGTGGCGAAGTGGCCCGATGGGCGAGCGACGCGGCCTTCTGTGCCGCGAGCATGCCAGCGCTTCGGAAGGGTGAGGGCGGGTTAGAAGCGTTCTGGTGTGGCGAAGTGGCCCGATGGGCGAGCGACGCGGCCGTCTGTGCCGCGAGCGACCGCGCGGGGTGCGGCGCTTCTGCGGGATGCGGGCGGGT
>JAFRGA010000040.1 GCA_017434045.1 Eggerthellaceae bacterium | reverse complement strand
TTCTGGTCGAACTTGATGTAGCTGCCATCGTTGCGGCGCACTTCCTTCTTCACGCGCACGATGACGCAACGGACGACGTCGCCCTTCTTTACGCCCGCGTTGGGGATAGCTTCCTTCACCGAGCAGATGATCACGTCACCGAGGCCCGCGTAACGGCGGCCGGTGCCGCCCAGGACCTTGATGCACTGCACCTTGCGGGCGCCGGAGTTATCGGCAACTGCGAGCATGGATTGCATCTGAATCATTGCTGTACCTTACTTTCTTCCGTCGCCGCACTACTTGGCACGCTCGACGATTTCGAGCAAACGCCAGCGCTTCATCTTCGACAGCGGACGCGTCTCCATGATGCGGACGGTGTCGCCGATGTGCGCTTCGTTGTTCTCGTCATGAGCATGGAACTTCTTGGTGGTGGTCATCATCTTCTTGTAGATCGGATGAGCCTTGCGCTCCTTGATCTGGACCACGATGGTCTTGTCGTTGACATCGCTCACGACGACGCCCTGACGGACCTTGCGGGAATTGCGCTTTACTTCTTCAGTCATGTTCTACTACCTCCCCGCCCTAGTTCAGAGCACGAAGCTCGCGTGCGCGCATCTCGGTCTGGATGCGGGCGATGTCCTTCTTGACCTGACGGACGCGGGCGGTGTTGTCGAGCTGGCTCGTCGCCATCTGGAAGCGCAGGTTGAACAGCTCCTGGCGCGCGTCCTTGAGCTTCGCCTGCAAATCGTCGGCGGAAAGCTCACGAATCTCTGCTGGTTTCATTACTGCTGCCCCTCGCTTTCACGGTTGACGATCTTGCACTTGATGGGCAACTTGTTCACGGCGAGACGAAGTGCCTCTTTGGCGACTTCGTCATCGACGCCGGCGATCTCGAACATGATGCGGCCGGGCTTGACGACGGCCACCCAAGCTTCGGGATTGCCCTTGCCCGAGCCCATGCGGGTCTCAGCAGGCTTCTTGGTAATCGGCTTGTCCGGGAAGATCGTGATCCAAACCTTGCCGCCACGCTTCATCTGACGAGTCATGGCAACACGGGCAGCCTCGATCTGACGGTTGGTGATCCATGCGGCCTCGAGCGCCTGGATGCCCCACTCGCCGTTGTTGAGCCTGGTACCACCCTTCGCCTTGCCCTTCATGGAGCCGCGCTGCACCTTACGGTGCTTTACACGCTTAGGTGCTAACATTTACTTCGCCCCCCTTTCGTTGCGCTCTGTGCGGTCGCGACGATCGCGACGCGGACGGGACGGACGCGAAGAACCTTCGAGCTGCGGCTGGGGAGCCTTGGTGCCCGGCAGAACCTCGCCGTGATAAATCCAAACCTGAACGCCGATGGAGCCCATCGTGGTGGCTGCAGTCGCGAAACCGAAG
The DNA here is from genome assembly GCA_017434045.1 of Eggerthellaceae bacterium. Classification (GTDB taxonomy): domain Bacteria; phylum Actinomycetota; class Coriobacteriia; order Coriobacteriales; family Eggerthellaceae; genus UBA9715. The sequence continues at coordinate 12,745 of JAFRGA010000040.1, read as the reverse complement.
TCGATCTTCGCACGGATGGTGTGACGCGGGATGCGGCCTTCGCCGTACCACTCGCGACGGCACATCTCGGCACCGCCCAGACGGCCGGAGCACTGGATGCGGATGCCCTTGGCGCCCGATTTGCGAGCGGACTGGACGGCCTTGCGCATGGCGCGACGGAATGCCACGCGGCCCTCGAGCTGCTCGGCAACGGACTCTGCGACCAGAGTTGCGTCGAGCTCAGGACGCTTCACCTCGATGACCTCGACCGACACGGTGCCGGTTGCGATCTTCTGAAGCTTCTTGCGGAGAGCGTCAATTTCGGCGCCCTTCTTGCCGATGACGACACCCGGACGGGCGGTCGTGATGATGACCTTGGTCTTGTCGCCGGCGCGCTCGATCTCGACGCGAGCGACGGCGGCGCGGGCGAGCTCCTTCTCCAGGAACTTGCGGATAGCCAGGTCGTTCTCAAGGTTGGCGGCATAATCCTTGTCCGCAAACCAGCGACTGCGCCAATCCTCGGTGATGCCCAGACGGAAACCGGTGGGGCTGACTTTCTGACCCATAAGGCTTTATGCCTCCTCTCGCGTTGCGACGATAATCGTGATGTGGCTGGAGCGCTTGCGGATGCGCGAGGCGCTACCCTTCGCACGCGGGCGAATGCGCTTCAGCGTCGGACCCTCGTCGACGTAGCAGGTCTTCACGTACAGCGAATCCGGATCCACGTGGTACAGGTTCTCGGCGTTGGCAACGGCCGAGTTCAGGCACTTCTCGACGGTCTCGGCGATACCGCGGTTCGTGAAAGCCAGGATCTCGCGGGCGGCCGGCACCGACTTGCCGCGGACCAGGTCCACGACGATGCGTGCCTTACGGGGCGAAACGCGGACGTAACGGGCAATTGCTCTTGCTTCCATTCTTCACCCCTCCTATCTCTTCTTCTTGTCGGCTGCATGGCCACGGAAGGTGCGGGTCGGAGCGAACTCGCCCAGCTTGTGGCCAACCATCGACTCGGTGATGTATACGGGGACATGCTTGCGGCCATCGTGAACGGCGATGGTGTGGCCGACCATCTCGGGGAAGATGGTGGATGCGCGCGACCAGGTCTTCACGACGTTCTTTTCGCCAGCAGCGTTCATAGCCGCAATTCGGCCGAGAAGGCGCGGCTCGACGAAAGGCCCTTTCTTCAAACTTCTGCTCACTGTTTCTCCTTAACGTTTCGCCGCTTACTTCTTGCGCCTGCGGATGATCAGGCGGCTCGAAGCCTTCTTCGGATTGCGGGTGCGATGGCCCTTGGTGGGGATGCCCCACGGGGTGACCGGATGACGACCCGAGGACTTGTTCTTGCCCTCGCCACCACCATGCGGATGGTCGATCGGGTTCATGACGGTACCGCGGACGGTCGGGCGGATGCCCTTCCAACGGTTGCGGCCGGCCTTGCCGATCTTGATGTTGGCATGCTCGGCGTTGCCGACTTCGCCAACCGTCGCACGGCAGGTCAAAAGAACGCGACGCATCTCGGAGGACGGCATGCGCAGGATGGCGTACTTGCCCTCCTTGCCCATCAGCTGGATGCTGGTGCCGGCGGAGCGGGCCAGAGCCGCGCCCTTGCCAGGCTGGAGCTCGACGGCATGCACGAGCGTACCAACCGGGATGTTGGCCAGCGGCAGAGCATTGCCGGGCTTGATGTCGGCCTCGGGGCCGGAGACGACCATATCGCCTACATGCAGGCCCTTCGGATGCAGGATGTAGCGCTTCTCGCCGTCGACGTAGTGCAGCAGCGCGATGCGCGCGGTACGGTTAGGATCGTACTCGATCGTGGCAACCTTGGCGGGTACGCCGTCCTTGTTGCGCTTGAAATCGATGATGCGGTAACGACGCTTGTGGCCGCCGCCCTGATGGCGGGTGGTGATGCGACCCTTGTTGTTGCGCCCTGCATGCTTCTTCAGCGGCGCAACGAGCGACTTCTCCGGTTTGCTGCGCGTGATTTCCGCGAAATCGGAAACCATCATGAAGCGGCGTCCGGGGCTAGTCGGCTTATACTGCTTGACTCCCATCTTCACTTCTTCCTACTAATCGGAACCGCCCAGCGGTGGCGATCCCTCATCTTCGGGCTTTTGTTCGCACGCCTCGTCGTACACCAAAAGCCCCTTATCTTCGTGGACCACGATGGCCAGCTGGCGTCTGAGGAGGCAAACGCCCTGACTCCGCAATCCACGCGCCCGGGTGTATCCATGTACACGCAGACGCAAAGAAACATTATACGGATACGCCTCCCTATCAGCAAGAATAGGGTTTTCCCGTTCACAACCTACACACACGCTGAGTAGTCATACCCCCACCGCCCTTACTGAGGCATGTGAAAAAAGTGCCCGTGAAAACGGGCACTCCAAGCAAATATGCAAGTCTTTTTAACGGCTTACGAGCCTGCGACGACGGTGGGCTGACCAGAGTCACCTGACGTTTCGGCGATCTTGATATCGGCATGCTCTACGAGATGCTTGCAGGCACGCAGGCGCTCGGCCGCCTCGCGCAGGGCGAAGCCGAGGCCGTTGCGCTCCATCTGAACGCGTACACCGTGGGGGTTACGCGGATTGAGCTGGAAACACGCATCGTCGAGATCCTGCTCGGTGTAGGAAAGGCCATAATGGCGGTAATATGCGTCGAGGCAGAAACCCTGGACGAGCTTCTGGCGCATCGCGACCATGAGCATCATCCCCACCTGCTGCTCACCGCCCTGCTCATTGCAGAACTGCTCCCAGGACTTACCGGAGCTTGCAACCTGTTGGCGCAGTTGCCGCTGCTCCTCGGCCATGCTTCCCTCGTAGATTTCGTCGGGAATGGAGCCTGTGAAGCGCTTGGCGAGCTCGCTCGCAGCGAGATTCCGCTTGTAGTCCTCGTAGTAGTTCATGCGTTCCTTGTCGACGCGCTCGCTAATCTTCGCACGCAACTCTTCATATGAGGAGTACATGGGCATGTTCTTGGAAACCCACTCGTCATTGATGATGGGCACGATCTCTTTCTGGACTTCCTTCAGCGTGATGGTGGTCTCGTACTCTTCCATGATCTCGTTCATGTTCTCGTCGAGGCCGGGCCCCTCGAACGTGAACGTGCGCGTCTCGCCCACTTCCATGCCGAACAGGTTGTCGTCGAATCCCACGGGCATGAGGTCGAGGCCTGTCGTGTAGCTACGGGAGTTGGTCGTGAGGCCGGGGATCTCGACACCGTCTTTCGTGGTGCGCATCGAGATGAGGATGCTGTCGCCCTTCTGGACAGGATGCGGCTCGGTGGCGGCGAACGTGATGTACTGCTGCGCCAACTGGCTGATCTGGCGGTCGACTTCCTCCTCGTCGGACGTGAACGGCTGAGCCGTGAATTTCACCGGGCTGTAATCGTCCAGCTCGAACGACGGTTTCGGCAAGACATCCAGGGTGTATTGGAAGGCGCGGCCCCGCCTCAGGGGCATAGCGGCCTTCGGCTGCGGCTGGAAAGCCGGGATGAGGTTGTGCTTGTCGAGAGCGGGCGGCACGAGCATCTGAGCAGCCTGCTCGGACACGACGGTGTCGAGATCCTTGATCCCCAAGCGCTCCGAGACGATCTCGGCGGGCGTCTTGCCCCTGACCGGCTGAATGTTCATCTGCACGCAGAACTGCTCGGATGCCTGGTTGAGGGCCTGGCTCACCTCGGCGGTCGACGCCGTCACATCAAGCAGCACGTGGCCGTTGTCCGTCTTCTTCTTCACAACCTTCATGATGTATGTCCTCCCTTTTGGGTTTGTTGACGCAACGGTTAATTGTAGCGTATGGTTCGCCGCTTTCGTTAGAATTGCCGATTAAATCTTGAACGCACGTGGAACGAGCTGACAGACCTCGCTCCTGCCGCGCCTGCGTTTGTCGCAGCCTGCGAAGGCCCAGAAACCGGCGCGCCCTCCCGAAAACGATTCTCGAGTTGCGCGAACGGCGTATCTTGCTACTCGTTCGATTTCAGCGATTCGACCATGTTCACGTGGGCGAGCTTTGGCAGCATGAGCAACATCGACATGCCGGAGAACACGAGGGTCAACACGAATGCGGCGACGAAGCTGGGGGGATGGATGGAGCGGCCGAACATCACCTGGTCGACCTCGGCGGTGATGACGACGAAGCTTTCAAGGTAGATTCCCAAAATCAAGCCTATCGCGGCGCCGATGATGGCGAGCAGGACGATTTCGCGGAAGATGTAGGCGTTTGTCTCGCGCCTCGTGAACCCGAGGACCTTGAGGGTGGCGATCTCCCTGATGCGCTCCTCGATGTTGATGTTCGTGAGGTTGTACAACACGATGAACGCCAACGCGGCGGCGGAGACGACGAGCACGACCACGATCAGGTCAACGCTCCTGAGCATCGTGCGGTACGTGTCGACGACCTCGTCGTTGTAGGTCAGAGTCTTCACCGCCCCGTCGTTCCTGATGAGCTCGTCGAATTGCGCCCGCACTTCCGCATCGGGCGTCACCTTGGCGTATACGGCGTTCATGACCGGCTTCTTGCCCGTCGCAAGCTCGTAAGCTTCTTCGGTCATGTACAGGTAGTTGTAGATGTAGTTCTCGTACAGCGCGCCGACGGTGAACTCCACCGTGTCCTGCGTCGGGTTTCCCATGGCGTCTTGCGCGCTCACCGTGATGGTATCGCCTACCCCCACGCCGAGTTCCTGCGCCATCTTCTCGTTGAGCAGCACCGTCGTCCCCTCGATGGGAACTGGGTCGTGACGCTCGCGGGTGCGCACAACCTTCATCTCCGCGAATTCATCGGGGTTCTCGGGCACGACCAAGTCGATGCGCTTGTCCGAGGCGCGCGGTCCCGAGGCGAGCATCGTCTCGGTGTAGGCCTTCGTCGACGACTCGATGGCACCTGATTCCGCTAGAAGCTTATCGACGCGCGCACGGGAGGAGTCGTCGAGCTTGTCCTCGAGCACGATGAGGGCATTATGGCGGATGATCTCGCCGTATTGGATGTCGATGATGTCGTTGATGGCGTTGTGCAGACCCAGGCCCGTGAGCAGCAACGCTGTACAACCTGCAATCCCAATGATGGTCATGATCAGGCGCTTCTTGTAGCGGAAGAGATTTCTGCACGTCACTTTCCAAGTGAAGGACAGGCGGCTCCACAACGGAGACACCCGCTCGAGCAGGATGCGCTTCCCGGACTTGGGAGCGCGCGGCAACATGAGAGACGCCGGTTTCTCGCGGAGCGTCGATGCGCAAGCAGCCCAGGTGGCGAGCAGGACTATGCCGATGGCAAGGCCTGCCGACATGATGGCGATCGGCCAATCGACGGGAAGGCTGCTGGTCGGCACGTAGTACATGATGGCATAGGCGTTCATGATGACGCCCGGCAGCACCTTCGTGAGCACCGCAATGCCCACGGCCGCGCCTGTCAGCCCTGCGGCGAGCACGTACGCCGCATACTTCCACGTGATACGTCCCCGCGTATACCCGAGCGCCTTGTGGGTCCCAATGACTTGGCGCTCCTCGTCAACCATCCTCGTCATGGTCGTGAGGGCCACAAGGGCGGCCACGAGGAAGAATATGAGCGGGAAGATGCTCGCGATGTGATCGACGCGGTCTGCGTCCGAGACGAACGAGGACATGCCGGCATTCTTATCGCGTCCCATGACGAGCCATGTCGGCGGCTCAGGATCGTCCATTTCGGCTTTGGTGTGCTCGAGGCGGTATTCCATGAGGTCGAGCAAGCCGCCGTACGTGGCGGCATGGTCGTAGAGCTGGTCGGTCAGCGCATCTAGACGGGCTTGGCAGCGCTCTTCGGCTATCGACTCTACCGTCTCCTTCCCCGCTTCGATCAGCTCATCGTACGAGCTGGTGCCGTACGGCACCTCGCGCGCGCCCTCGACGGTCAGATAAGCATCCGTATACGGTAGGTCATCTACGAAGCTCTCGGGTGCGACGTAGAGCACTTGCTGGACGACACCTGAACCAAGCGAGCTGGAGTCAATCGCCGCCGACGACACGTAGTAGGGCATGTGCACCTTGCCGACAACCGTGTACTTCAGTGTCGTGAACGTGTCGCGGAGCCTTGCCGTTCCCTGCATGAACGACAGTTCCTGCCCGAGCTCGATTCCCTGGCTGAGCACGCGGTCGGCTGAGACGAGGCACTCCCCCGCCTCTTGCGGCCACCGCCCCTCCACAAGCTCGAGCCGGTTGAGATATGCGCCATCGGCGGATGCGCCCTCCCCATCGAGGACGGTCGCGCCCCCTTCCGAATCCGCGAGCGATTCCCGCGCCCCGCCTGGAAGCGAGTGGACACGTGTCGTGTACGTCGTACCGGCGATGTTCGAGAGCACGTCCGCCTGGCGGGCGCCCATAGCCGCCTCGACGCCCTCAAGCTCGGAAAGCGCATCGATATCGGCCTGGTCGAGGCCCATGGTCGATACCACCCGAACATCGTAGACAAAAGCGCCATCGAGATACGCATCGAGCGCGAGTTTCATATCGGGGGCCGTCGTGCGCAATCCCGCGTAGAACCCCGCCCCGAGCGCGACGATTGCGAGCAGCGCGAGAAAGCGCCCCGGCTTGAGCGCGATCGCGCGGAAAAGCTCTTTGCTGAAAGCGCTCATCGGGTTACAGCTCTCCACCAACATCCAGCTGGACGACACCGGCCCCCACGAGGGAGAAAAGGCGCCGCAGAGTTGCCCTGTAACTTGCCGGCGCTACCATTCCAGCGTCTCGGCGGAAACGGGGTTCTCGTTCACGTAGACCTCGTCGGCGCGCCCTTCGCGTACGCGTATGACGCGGTCGGCAATCGACGTGAATGCCGTGTTGTGCGTTATGAGGACAACCGTCTTCCCCGTATCGGCGCAGGTCGTCTGCAGAAGCCGGAGAATGGCCTTGCCCGTCCTGAAATCGAGGGCGCCGGTGGGCTCGTCGCAGAGCAGCAACTTGGGATTCTTCGCCAGAGCGCGCGCGATGGCGACACGCTGTTGCTCGCCGCCGGAGAGCTGTGCCGGGAAATTGTCCAGGCGATGCCCGAGGCCCACTTGCTCGAGCACGCTGGCGGCATCGAGGGGTTCCTTGCAAATCTGGCTTGCGAGCTCGACGTTCTCCTTCGCCGTCAAGTTCTGGACCAAGTTATAGAACTGGAATACGAACCCTATGTCGTAGCGACGGTAATACGTCAGCTCCTTTTCGGAAAACGAGCTGACCTGCCTGCCGTCAAGGGTGATCGTGCCCGATGTGCACGAGTCCATGCCGCCGAGCATGTTCAGAAGCGTCGTCTTGCCCGCCCCGGACGGGCCCACGACCACGACGAACTCCCCCTGCTCGATCTCGAAGGACATGCCCGACACCGCAGCGACTTCAACCTCGCCCATCTGGTATATCTTGCACACATCGCGAAACTCGACGAACGCCATGATCATCACCTCTGGAAAAGCAAACCGTTCATGCCCATGATAACCGAAAGTCGGCCCGCAAGCCGCTCGTAGCTTTGCCGCGAACGAAGCGCGAAAGCCAGCCCGATACCCATCGGCTAAAACCGGCCGGGACACCCTCGGGCGTCCCGGCTTCGCGAATGGCTTGTCTTTCGCTTTTATCCTGCGAGCATCAGTACGCCTTGAGATCGAAGTACCTCGAATCTGTATGCGCCTTCAAGAACTCGACGTTCTCGGCTGCAGGAGACTGCAGGTTCCCACCTGCCTCGGCAGAGGCGTTCGCCCTATACCAACTGTGGCAATAGCTGGTGAAATACGTGTTCAAGCCGGTGTTTTTGAAAAGATAGCCGTTGCTAGAAGCGATGATCTCGTTGTAAGCGACGCAAAGCTCGGCATCCGAGAGGCCTTTGATATCACTTGCATCGAGCTTGCGCGTGTTCGAGTCGGGGATCACGCGCTCGGTTGTTCCTACGCGCCGGATGTCCTGATCGCTACCAGTCCCATCGTTGAACTCGAATCGTATCGTCACCACATCGTACGTGGCGCTCTCGCTTCCGGAGGAATTCGGCCTGGGAAGTGCTCCGCCCGCACTTGGAAGCCCCGTCGAGGTGGCGCCGCTGGACACATCCTCAGGTGAGGCGGATTGCGCTGATGGCTTCGGCTCATCGGCAGAGCCACCCGCACTGGCGCTCTCCTCCCATTTGGCGTAGAAGGTCGTTTCGGAGTCGATTGCCTGAGGGAAATGGGCTTCCTGAGTACAAGCCTTATCCTCATACCATCCTGCGAACTCGTATCCGCCCTTTGTCGGGACGATCGGATACGAAACCGATGCGCCTTTCTGAACATGTTGGGCGGGCACGGCCGACCCGCCGTCGGTATCGAACGTCACTACGAGTTCTTGAGCCTCGGCACCTCCCCGCACGAGCACGAAACCCGCTATGAGGGCAGCTATGATGAGCACCGCCCCCAAGGTGATGATCAGAGGGACGATGCTTTTCTTGCCCGCTCCTCCCCCATCGGGAGAACCGCTGTATTGCGGGGCCGCGCTGCCGGGTTGCCCATAGTAGCCCGAAGGCGGAAGGGAAGCCGCATCCGAATGGGTTTGCTGCGCCTGCTGCGCATAGGTTCGTGGAGGTGCGCTCCCAACGCCAGCGGCCATGGGAATCGTGGCATCTCGTGCAGCCGGAACAGCGGAGGACTGCACCGAAGGGACGACACGTGCCCCGCATTTCGCGCAGAACAACGAGCCCTCTTCGAGTTCATGACCGCATTGAATGCAATACGCCAACCCAATCACCCGCCTTTACTATCACGTCATCCCGATATCCAAGCAATGAACAGCTATCGGCAGCGCATCGAGCACACCTGCCGCGGCTTTGACGACTTCATGCTTTACCAGCCCATTTGGGCAGGGGCGATAAGCCTTAGCTTGTAGCTCCCTCGATACGGCGCAGATGCTCTTCGCCTGCCTCGGCGAGCGCATAGAAATCGTCGATGGTCTTGCGGATGCGCGGCAGGGCCTCCTGCTTGTACTTGCTGATGTCGTCAAGTGCCTGAATGGTGTCCTCGAAGGACTTCTGCAGCGTCTCGACGGAAATGGACGCCTCGGTCGCCTTCTGCTGAATCTCGGCACCCTGGTCCTTGAGCATGGCCGACGTCGATGCGATCATGGCGTTCGTGGTCTCGTTCAGAGCCGTGACCTTGTCGAGCACGATCTTCTGGTTGTACAGCGCACCAGCAACGGTCACGGCAACACGCAGGGCCGAGACGGTCACGTTCTCGGCGCGATCGACCGCTCGCACGAGCTCGGCATTGTTGCGGCGCAGCACGTTCATCGAGATGATGCCCTGCTGGTTGACGATCTGCAGCTGCTGGAAGTCGATGATCTTCTGACGCAGCGGGAAGAGGACCTCCTCCTCCACGAACTTGATGCGCTCGAGGTCGGCACCCTCGGTTGCGCGGGCCTCCTCGATGGCGTTGGTGAGGTAGGCGTCCAAGTCCAGGGCGATTTCGATCTGCTGGTTGAGCTGCTGCGTCAGATCGCGCATCGCCATTTCCTCGAGCTCGAGCGTGACGTTGTCGTTCTTGAGGGTGACCTTGCCCGCCTCGAGAGATTGCACGATATCGGCTATTTCCGCATCCGCCGACTTGTAGCGCTCGAAGTAGCGACGGACGGGATTGAAGAACCTGCCGCCCTTGCCGCTTGCGAAATCAATGCCCTTCGGATCAAGGTCGCGCATCTTGATGGCGAGGTCTTCCAGGCTCTTGGCCACTTCGCCCGTCTCGCCGCCCTGCTTGCTCAACGTTCCGATGCGGCGGGCGAGCATCTCGTTCTTAGTCGCAGATTTGGTGGCGATATCGGCACCCAGATTGTCGATTGCCTGGGTGATTTCACGCTTCGCCTCTAGTGAACCCATGTCGACCGTCATGATCTCCTGACCACGGGTAACGGCCTTCTCGTCGATGGCTTTCGCCTGCTCCTCCGGCACGGCGAGCTGCGCCTGGACTTCCTGCTTGGTTTTCTCGGGATCGGGAATGCTCAAATCGAATGCCATAGAAGTTTCCTTTCATCCATCGGCGCACGTCACGCCAATTGTTACCCAACTATTCAGGAAGCAGGCACAGCAACCGGGAGACTGGAACCGCATCCCCCATCGAAGCCCATCTCCGCTTACTGGTAGTACTTCGTCTCCTCCACGAGGGTGGTTACCTCTTCGAGCAGGCGGTTGTTGACCTCGGCGCTCGCGCTTGTCTCGAGCTGGCCCATCTCGATGCCGAATTTCTCGAGCTCGACAAGCAGTCGCTCGTTCGCCGCGACTATACCGCGCATGTCGTTGAGGCTCAATTCGTACACCTGCCGCTTTTCCTGCTTGATATCGTCGGGAAGCGTGTTGCGGTTGAACAGGCCGGTAATGGTGTTACGCGAGGTGCGGTTATAGTCCTCGACGTCGAACGCCTGGATGCGCCGGGCCAGAAGCGCCGTGTTATGGGCGATGGCATTCGTGGCGGCATCGACGACCTCGACGTATTTCATCCAGGTCAGGCTGCCCTCCGAGAACTTCTTGCCGATTTCGGCGTAGAGCTTCTCGCGCTTGCGCTCCGCGCTCTCGAGCTCGGCGATTCCGTGCTTGGCATACGTGCCCACGACCGACGTCTTCTCGAACTCGCCCAGCATGCGCTTGATATCGTCGACTGGAACCTCGCCTTCGCCTTCGGTTATGCGTTTGGTTGCAAGGGCGGCCCTGATGGCGCGCCCGTTGACCTTGACGGTCTCGTAGCCGATTATGGCCGCGCTTATGACGCTGAGTATCATGTTCGAGATCTGCGGGCTAAACGGACTCAGGCCCACAAACGACGGCGAGAACAACAGAATTACGAGGATAATCATTGCCGCGTCGAACGCGACGACCCGTCTCCACTTCTGCACAGCACACCCTACTCCGAAAACCACGACATGTTCACTTTAGCAGAACTGACCAACTCCTGCGCCTTTGTTGCCACCTCGTTCAAAAAGAGACGGCCCCCGAAGGGACCGTCCCGAAAAATCCGATGTAACCGCTCGTTACGAGGCGAAGATCTCGATCGTCTGACCATCCTGGATGGTGACGATGGCCTTCTTCCAGCGGCGGGTGAGACCGGCGATGTAGCGGACACGCTTCATCTTCGGCTTCACGTTCAGGGTGTTCACCTTCGTGACCTTCACGTCGAAGAGCTCCTCGACGGCCTTGGCGATCTCGATCTTGTTCGCATCGCGGGCCACCTCGAAGGTGTACTTGTTCTTCTCGATCAAATCGTAGCTATGCTCGGTGATGATCGGGCGGATGATGATATCGCGTGCGTCCTTCATTACGCCATCGCCTCCTCGAGTTTACGCAGCGCCTCTTCTTCGAAGATGAGGAACTTGTTGTCGAGCAGCTCGTAGACGTTCTCGTAGCCGGACGGGACGATGTCGACCGTCGGGATGTTGCGGAACGAGAGGAAGGCGTTCACGTTCTCGTCGTTGACGACGATCGTGCAGCGGCCCTCGACGCCCAGCGCGGCCAGAACGGCAATGGCGTCCTTGGTGCGGGGCTTCTCGAACTCGAGCTTGTCGACCACGATCAGCTGCTCGTCGGCCAGCTTGGCGGAAAGCGCCGAGCGGATGGCCAGCTTGATCTCCTTCTTGTTGACCTTGAAGGAGTAGTCGCGGGGATGCGGTCCGAAGACCACGCCGCCACCACGCCAATGAGGCGCACGGATGGTGCCCTGACGAGCACGGCCGGTGCCCTTCTGACGCCACGGCTTGCGGCCGCCGCCACGAACCTGGCCACGCGTACGGGTATTGTGGGTGCCGGCACGCCAAGAAGCACGCTGCATGCGCACGACCTGGTGCATCACCGGGACGTTCGGCTCGATGCCGAACACGGAATCGGCGAGCTCGGCAGTGCTTGCCGTCTTGCCCTCCGCGGTTTTGATATCGATAGTTGCCATGTATGGTGCTCCTTACCAGCTCTTGCCTTCGCCGGCCATGCGGACGCGGACAATGCCGTTCTTTCCGCCAGGCACAGCTCCCTTTACCAGGATGAGGTTCAGCTCTTCGTCAACGCGCACGACTTCCAGGTTGCGCACGGTCACGCGCTCGCAACCCATGTGACCCGGAAGGCGAACGCCCTTCAGGACGCGGGACGGAGTCGCGCACTGGCCGATGGAACCCGGCGCACGGTGGAAGTGCGCACCATGCCCGCCGGGGCCGCCGCCGAAGCCATGACGCTTCATGACGCCCGCATAGCCCTTGCCCTTCGAGGTGCCGGTCACGTCGACCTTCTTGACCTCGGCGAACTCGGCCACGGTCATCTTGTCGCCGGGCTTGTAGCCGGAAGCGTCGTCCATGCGGACTTCGCGCAGATGACGGCAGGGCTCCACGCCCAGCTTGTCGAAATGACCGCGCATCGGGTTGGTGAGATGCTTTTCCTTGATGGTGCCGAATCCAAGCTGAACGGCCTCGTAGCCATCGTTGTCGGTCGTCTTGACCTGGCAGACGGTGTTGGGCTCCGCCTGGATTACGGTGATCGCCATGACCTCGTCCTTGTCATTGAACATCTGGGTCATGCCGACTTTCTTGCCGTAGATTGCGTTAATCATCGACGTTCCCCCTTTACAGTTTGATCTCGATGTCGACGCCAGCCGGCAGATCCAAGCGCATGAGCGAGTCCACGGTATTGGGCGTAGGCTCGAGGATGTCGATGAGGCGCTTATGCGTGCGCATCTCGAACTGCTCGCGCGAATCCTTGTCGACGTGCGGCCCGCGAACGACGCAATACAGGTTGCGCTCGGTGGGCAGCGGGATAGGTCCGGATACTTTGGCACC
>JAFRGA010000010.1 GCA_017434045.1 Eggerthellaceae bacterium | reverse complement strand
CCAGGCGTGTCACACAACCCGGTCCTTTAACACGCCCAACCCTGTTCCTGCCCCATCGCATTCCCCGTCACATTCGGGTAAACCGCAAACGGCCCCACCGCGTGAACGCGGCGGGGCCTCATCGACATCAATTACAACTCTTACTTGAAGTAACGCTCAAGCAGGCCCTGCAGCGCCTTGCCGTGGCGGGCCTCATCACGAGCCATCTCGTGAACGGTGTCGTGGATGGCGTCGAGGTTGTTCTTCTTGGCGCAAGCGGCCAGGTCGAACTTGCCCTGCGTAGCGCCGAACTCGCAGTCGACACGCCAGGCCAGGTTGGCCTTCGTGTCGGCCTTCATGTTGGGCTCGAGGTCCTCGCCCAGAAGCTCGGCGAACTTCGCCGCATGCTCGGCCTCTTCGTAAGCGGCCTTCTCCCAGTACAGGCCGACCTCGGGGTATCCCTCGCGATGAGCGATGCGCGCCATGCACAGGTACATGCCCACTTCGGAGCACTCGCCGGTGAAGTTGGCCTTCAGCTGCTCGAAGATGTATGCCTTGTCCTCGTCGGAGATGGCGGGGTTATCCTTGACCGTCTTCGCGTAGATGCCGAACTCGTGCTCGGCAGCGAGCTTCAGCTCACCCTCGACCTTCTTGAAAGCGCTTGCCGGTGCCTTGCAGACCGGGCATGCCTCAGGAGGCTGTTCGCCCTCGTAGATGTAACCGCAAACCGTGCATACCCACTTGTCCATACCAGAACCTCCTTGTTCCTCAGTGCCGTCCTCTCTCTCGACGGCACTTGTTACCATTGTTGCAACTTGAGCCGCGACGGTTTCCGCGGCGTTGGCCGCCAATGTCGCAACCTGAGTCGCGACGACTCCCGCAGCACCGGCCGCCAATGCTGCAACTGCTTCTGCAGCGTCAGCCGCCAATGCCGCAACGTCCACCGTAGCCGCTTCCGCGGCGGCAGCCTCAACTTGTTCGTATACGGGCTCGAAATCCTCCGCACCATGCTTGCACAGCGGGCAGATGAAGTCCGCCGGGAGATCGACCCCTTCGTAAATGTAGCCGCACACGCTGCACTTCCATGCGACGATTGCGCCTTTGGGCTTACCTTCAGCAGGAGCATCCTGTTTTTTCGTCACGCGACGGTAGTAATCGTAGGTGATCGAAGGCTCGTCGCTCAAACGCTTCGCCTCGACGACCTCCGCGTTGTACATCACGTGGCTTCCCAGGTCCTCGCGTACGGTCACCTTGCAGCTGAAGAACGCGTTGGCCGTCTTCTCGTACACGAGCCCGCTTTCGCATCGGGCGATTTCGCCCCCGAGGATCTGGGCACAGGCGCTCTCCTCGAACTTGTCCACGTCGTGGCCGCTCTGCATGCCGAAGTGCTTGAAGAAGGCGTTGGGTGTGCCTTCGGTGAGAACCGAAACGCAGAAAACGCCCGCCTCGTCGATCATCTCCTGGGTACATGAGCCCTTCACGCAAGACAAGCTAATCTGACGCGGCTCAGAAGCCGACTGGATCGCCGTGTTGATGATGCAGCCGTTATCGCGACCGCCCACTTGCGAAGTCAGAAGAAACAACCCATAACTGAACTGGTGAAACGCTTTATTGTCGATAGTATCAGCCATAGAGCTCCTCTCTCGTCAGGCTTGCTGGCATGCGGGACAGATGCCTTCGAAGACCAGATCGTGACCGATAATCTCATATCCGCAAGCTTTGGCCGCCGCATCGCGATCGACCCCGTCCTCGAACATGCCATCGCACACATCCTCGACCTTGCCGCATTTGATGCACATCACATGGCTGTGTTCGTCGGTACGATAGTCGAAACGCTCGGCACCAGTGCCTGCAACGACGCATGTCGCTTCGCCCACAGCCACCAACTTGTTGAGCGTGCGGTAGACCGTCGCCTTGCTCACGGATGGAAGCTGCTGCCTGACCGCGCGATACACGTCGTCAGCAGTCGGATGACTGCCCAGCTGCTGGAGCTGCTCGGCTATAATCCTTTGTTGTACCGTGTTGCGCGACGCCATGGCCCTCTCCCGTTTGCCCGCACATCCTTTATACTCTTATTGAGAAAGATTATCAATAAGCAATACGAAAGAAGCACAAGAAAGGGCTTGACCGCTACCGCCCCATTCAACCTGCAGCTTATCCAGCAACCTGTTGATCTTGCGCGAGTCGCATTCAGAGAAGAACGGTCCTTTTGCTCAAAATTGGCAGGGATCACTCGGCCGGTCTTAGCCAGCAACTCGTTTGCAAACTCATGTAAGATGGCTGCATCAGCGAGTTCGCCGAGCTTGGGAAAGCGACGAGATGACGCAAGAGACCCTTTCGAGAGCATTGCCGATGACGGGAATGACCGTCGCGCTCCTTCTGTGCCTTGCTTTGACCTTGGCGGGATGCTCGACGAGCGCACCTCATACGGCAGACGAGGCGGATTCGTCCCAATCGGCAAGCTCAGAGGACAAGACCGCCATCGAACGCTACAAGATGATTGTTCCGCTCTCCTGGGACGTAAGCTCATCCTACATCGTGGGCGAACAGGGCAAGGCGGGGCTCTGGGGCACCTGCGGGGAATGCGTAATCGCGAACACGCTCAACCTCGTCACCGACTCGGCATACACAGAAGCTGATATCGTCGACTACGTAACGCAACGGAAGTTATGCGATCCGACGTCCGGGGGCATGACGATGGACGACATGTTGGCCGTCTACAAACAGCTCCTGCCGCGCAATTCCATGGCTGCGCACGTAAGCGCCTGGGAAGATGCCCCGACAATCACCGCGATGGCCAACCTGCTCGACAAAGGCATCATTTTGAATGTGAGCGTCTATGGCGAAATGATGCGCGAGGGCGGGCATACCGGCGAAGGCGACGTCTACGGCTCCCATTGGATTGTCGTGCACTGCGCCGACCGGGCCGCAGATGGCAGCGTCCTCGGATTCTGGATCATCGATTCCAGCTCCACCATAGAGTATCTTACCGCCGAAGAACTCTCCAACATTTACTATGGCCACGATGGCACTACCATCCTCGATCCTTCGTGCATCGAGGTCTTCGGATGGAAATACAGGACTCTCGTGACCACGGGAGAATAACCTTCAGATGGCAGTGCAACCCTTGCCAGGAACATTGCGCCGTGACCGGCGAGCTAGTTCAACAGCTCGAAGATGCGCGCAGTATCGCTGCTGCGAATGAGTTCCTGGTCGTCGCGCAGATCGAGCGCGGATGGCGGCTCGTCCGAAAACACGACGTCGGCCTCGGCAGGATCATCAACCACCTCGGTTGCCAGCATCTGCGCGAAATCGCGCAAGTTGATGATGTCGACCGTGTGCAAGTAGCCCTTCAAGAACGAGACGTCTCCCTCGCCGGCGACGTTGCGCATGCTGTTCTCACCGAGGTTCAGCCAGATGATAGCCGGATCCTGCAAGTCGAGGGCGAACAGGTAGGCAGAGCGACTGGAGCAGTTTATGACAAACGAGGTCTGCACGGTTGCAGGCTCGAACACCTCGCCGGAGTCGACGACGTCACGCAGCATGTACCCGGCACGGCAGATGCAGTTGCTGAAGATGCAAGGAACCCATTCGTCGTCAATCTCCATATCGCCACTGTAAACGTTGTCGCAGAACACCAGATAGTGCCAACAATCCCCATTCGCCTCCAAGAACTCGGAGGGATTGACGTCGTAGTACTCGGACCCACCATGATAGCCGCTCGTCTGGTCACCCGAAAAGTCAAGGCCCTCGGCCCAGGCGTTTGTCCGCCAAGAGAACTCCATCGCGTCATCATCATCTGCGAGCGCGATGCAGGACAGGTCTATATCGTCAACCCTCTCCCAATACGTGAATGCGCGGATTTTCTTGCCCCCTGGAATCGGGATGCGCGTCCCACGGGGCAATGTGCCGAAACCGCCCATTGAAGCGCCTTGCTGCAAGGGCAGGGCGGAATTGCGCATTCCCTCGTCGACGTAGACCTTGCCGAGCGTGCCGCGGCAAGATTTCTCGAGCTGCTCGAGCAGCCATACCGTCATGCGTTCCCCGATTTCGCGCGTCGAACCAGCTCTGCGACGCGCGGATTCCTCCTCCGTTTCGCGATGGACGCGCAGCTTGCCGAGCCGAACGAACAAGAACGTCCGCGTGGCATTGCCCTCCTTGTAGTATGCAAAGCCCCCGTATTTCAACAGGAGTTGGACGAGCATGATCTTGTTGTTCGTCTTGCAGGCGTCGAGCACATAGGAGACATCCTCGTCATAGTTCTCGGCATCGCAGTAGCTGAACAGGTAATCGAGATGACGGAGAACCGCGCCCGGCCCCTTATGCTCGCACAACACGTCGACGGCACCGCGCATGTCGCCCGCAGCGAGGCGCTTTTCCATCATGGAATAAGTGGAACGCTGGTCCTTGGTACGCATGGCCAGGCAGAAAGCCTCGGCCTCAGCACATTTTGGCTTGTAATGCAGATGATGCAGCAGGCCGTTCCATATCCGCTTCTTCTCGAGGCAGGTTAGCGTGTCGACGTTGCCGCGCTCGAACTGGAGATCGAGGATTGCGGAGAGCAGCTTGCGATCGCGGTTCTTCAAGTTGAGCTTGCGGATGCTTGCGCCGCCGTAGTAGATCTCGAGCAGCCACTCCACCAAACGGATTACATCAGACAGCTTCATGAGGCTGCCGAGCTGGGGGTTTCGCATGTCGATGATGAGGCGTGCAACGGTGTCCTTGCCGGCAATGGCCTCGGCGGTGAACGAGGGGTGCTCGCGGAGGTACGTTTTGAGCAGATTGTAGTCCGCGTCGTTGAGCGGTCGCGTGCTTGCCAGGAAACCCTCGGCCATGCGGGCGAGCGCCGCTTCGGCTTCGTCGGATGTGATGATGGCGAACTCTTTCGGCTCGACGTCCTCGTCGAAGGCATCGCGCTCGCCGTACTCCTCGAGCAGCGAACGCCCCGCTTCCGTGAAATCGCCCAGCCCGTACGTGCGGAAGTAATGCAACAGCTGGTCAACGAGGCGCTCGAACGGCCCCAGCTCACGTACGGAATCGGGATATCCCCGGTAGAACGGCAATGGCACGTCGAACCCGAGGTTGCGCTTGGCCACATCGAGCATCTCGATGCTCGCGAGCTCGGGATTCGCCGTGATGCGTATCCGCGCGAAATGCACCAGCGCGACGATCGCCTCGAGAGCATGCTCCATACCGCGGAGCGCCTCGATGGCCTGTTCGCGGGACCACAGCTTCGATTCCGCCGCCCTCTGCAGCGAGAGCCTCTCCTCTTCGATCTCGGGTTTGGCCACAAAATAGCCTTGAGAGAACAGGTAGTCTTCGAAGATCGTTTGCATGGCTCCCCCTTAAACGTTCCTTAAACGCAAGAGAAATGGCGGGCGTTATCGCCAGACTGAAAAGCGTGAAAGGCTTAAAAAGGGAATAAGCCCGACTAGCTGCCCGCCTCGTCCATTATAGCGGACGGGATGCGGCGGGTGCCGCCAACTTGCAAATGTGACCAGAGGGGATACTCCCGTCTGGTCACATTTG
>JAFRGA010000039.1 GCA_017434045.1 Eggerthellaceae bacterium | reverse complement strand
CGGGGCGGCGGGGTATTCGCTTGGCTTCGGCTACACCTATGAAAAACATGAAGATGGTGCCTGCAGAATCGCTCATCCCCCGCCGCCCCGCCTCCGCAGCCGAATGCCATTGGAGAAACCCCTTTTGCGAACAATTAACAGAAAGGATCGAAGGTCATGTGTGGAATAGTCGGATACACGGGAACAAACGAAGCAGCCCCCATACTACTCGACGGCCTCGCCAAGCTCGAATACCGCGGTTACGATTCCGCTGGTATCGCCGTAATGGAAGGTGACGCGTTGCAGGTCGTGCGCCGACGCGGCAAGGTGGCGGAGCTCGCCCATACGGTGGGCCATTTCGCCTTGACGGGAACGTGCGGCATCGGACACACCAGATGGGCCACCCACGGCCGTCCATCCGAGGCCAACGCCCATCCCCATTCGTCATGCGCGGGTGACATCGCGGTCGTGCACAACGGCATTATCGAGAACTTCGCCGATTTGCGCGAAGAACTCGCGCAACGCGGCCATACGCTTCGCAGCGAAACCGACACCGAGGTTATCGCCCACCTGATCGAAGAGGCCTTGGAAATTGCCCCTTCGGGCACTTCAGAGACATCGGGGCTGGCGGAAGCCGTCCGCATCGCCAGCATGCGCCTTGTGGGCTCGTACGGCCTCGCAGTGACAAGCGCACGGGAACCGGACATCATCATCACGACGCGTCGCGACATGCCCATCATCGTGGGCAGGGCGCCCGACGGCTCCTACGTCGCCTCGGATGCCATAGCCGTCTTGCGCGCTACGCGCGATGTCGTCTACCTCGAGGACGGGCAGCTCGCACGCCTCTCTCCCGAGGGAGTCGAGTACTTCGACGGGCATGGGAGGGCTTTCATCCCTCAAACCACCCATATCTCCTGGGATATGGACGTCGCCGAAAAGGGCGGATACCCCGATTTCATGTTGAAGGAGATCCACGAGCAACCGCGCGTCATCCGCGACACGCTGGCTGGCCGCCTTATTGGAGGACATCTGGAGATCGACGAGCTCGACATGACCTCCGAGGAGCTGAACCTGATCGACCGCGTATACGTCATCGCCTGCGGCACGAGCTACCACGCAGGGCTCATCGCAAAGGAGATGATCGAGTGCTGGGCACGCATACCCACCGAAGTCGAGGTGGCAAGCGAGTTCCGCTACCGCAACCCCATCATCACGCCCACGACACTCGTCGTGGCGGTATCGCAGTCCGGCGAGACTGCCGATACGTTGGCGGCCATACGCGACGCACGCATCAAGGGAGCGCGCGTGTTCGGCATCACAAACGTCCTGGGAAGCCCCGTGGCCCGCGAGTCCGATGGCGTCATATACACGAAGGCCAACAAGGAGATTGCCGTCGCTTCCACTAAATCGTTCCTTGGGCAGCTGGTGAGCCTCACCTTGCTGGCGCTGCTTCTCGCACAGTCCAAGGGAAAGATGCGCATGAACCAGATACGGCTCATCTTCCGCGAACTCGCCGACACGGCCGAGCAAGTCGAGCGTATCCTCACCAATCAGTCAGCCATCGAGGAAGCCGCCCGCGCATGCGTCAACGCTGCAAGCGCGCTGTTCGTCGGACGCGGCATGGGGGCCGCCATCGCGCGGGAGGGAGCGCTCAAGCTCAAGGAGATCAGCTACCTGCATGCCGAGGCCTACGCGGCCGGCGAGATGAAGCACGGCCCTATCGCGCTCATTGACGAAGGCTTCCCCGTCATCGCCATTGCCACGCAGAGCGCCGTTTACGAGAAGGTCGTCTCGAACTTGCAGGAAGCCAAAGCGCGTGGCGCCCTCATCGTTGCCATAGCCACCGAAGGGGATGAGGAAATCGTCAAGCATGCCGATCATGTCATCTACATTCCCAAGGTGCGCGACGCGCTCTCGCCCATCACGGCAAGCGTACCGCTTCAGCTGCTTGCACGCTCGATTGCCGTCATGCGCGGCTGCGATGTCGACCAGCCCCGCAATCTCGCGAAATCGGTTACGGTGGAGTAAGGCGAACGCCAGCGGATGAGACAGTGGGATGAGTCGCAGGACTGTCCTCCGACTCATCCCTCAGAGCGCTTTACAATCCCAACTTGGCGCACATGAACTCGTTGGCTGCGCGCTCTTCCGAATCGTCGAGGGGCTGTAGCATGTAAGCTGGTCGGCCTCCCTTGGCCGCGCGGCGCTCCAATGCGCGCTGGATAAGCCAGTCGGCAACTTCGGGGTTCTTGGAGAGGAGCGGGCCATGCAGATAGGTGCCCACGACGTTGCGGTAGCGAACGCCGTCAACTCCATCGGCATCGTTGTTGCCCTTCCCATGCTTCCCTTTCACGTACCCGAACGCCTTGCAGCCGGGCTCGAGGAACGTGCGGCCTGCGTGGTTCTCGTAGCCGATGACGGGCATCTGCGCTAACGGGCTTTCCAACGCGATGTTTCCAACGAGGCGGTTATGGGAACCGCCTTGTGCGCGCCTCGTCACGATGCCGCAGATTCCCAGCCCTGGAACGCTCCCGTCCCCGAGCAGCCACTCGTGGCCGAGTATCTGGTAGCCACCGCAAATGGCGAGCAGCACGCCATCGTCCTCCACATAGGAGCGAAGGCGTTGCGCTTGCGCGAGCAAATCATGGGACGCCAACCGTTGCTCGCGATCGGGGCCACCGCCGAGGAACACGATATCCGCCGAGTCGAGGTCGATTTCCCGCCCATGCTCCACGCGCACGACCTCAACCTCGACGCCGCGCTTTCGTGCACGTTCGGCCAAAACGGTCACGTTGCCGCCATCGCCGTACAGGTTCAAAAGCTCGGGATACAGGTGGACGATGGTGAGCTTCTCGCCGAGCTGGGCTGGGCTTGGCCCGGGATGAGTCGCAGGGCGTTCCTCCGGCTCATTTTCGGAATAATGATAGAAGCCGGACTCCTCTCTGCGAAAATGAGCCGGAGGAACGCCCTGCGACTCATCCCGGGCCAAATGGTCGAGCTCGGCTTTCACGTTGGGGAGCGCCGTATAGTTCGCGATGAGGAAGCAGTTGGCACTCGGTGCGGCCTTCCAGGCCTTCTCGAGGAAATCCCCGGCGCCGTCGACAAGCTGCGAGGCGACACCGGCGTATTTCAGGCGCACCTGCATGTCGTTGCGCCGTATGCCACCCGCAAATGCAACGATGTCATCGGCCCCGGCAAGTTCTTGGAAGTCGACATCCCACAGCCACGACACATCGTGGCCGTCGGCTTCCTTGTCGTTGATGAAGAACGCGACGGCCTTAGGGCCCGGCACGTCTAAGACTATCCTCAGGTTCTGGTTGAAGCCCGTCGGGTTCTTCGCAAGGTTAAGCAGGACGCACCGGCCGCCGATGTCGTAGCGCTGCAACCGGCCGTTGTGAGGGTCAAACGATTGAATGACCGCGCCTATGCCGGAAAGGGCCGCGCCGCATTGGTCGGCAGCGACGTAGACGGCAAGCG
Organism: Eggerthellaceae bacterium; assembly: GCA_017434045.1. Lineage (GTDB taxonomy): Bacteria > Actinomycetota > Coriobacteriia > Coriobacteriales > Eggerthellaceae > UBA9715. The sequence goes on along the minus strand of JAFRGA010000039.1, from coordinate 20,645 downwards.
CGTTGTACAACATGTACGTCCCCGAAAACGGAACGCTGACGCGAACGGAGCCCGAGGGATACCGCAGGGTGAAAGCGGCCCCGTCCGCCGTCGGAGTTGCGTCCAGTGCAGCGTAAACGGGGTCTTCGCGCTTGAAGCCACAATTGGGGCACGAGTAGGATCCGAGCTGGCCATACTGACGCCACTCGTAAGCCAGCAGCGAATCGCATCGCTGGCACATGCTCGCATCGGCGACGGTGTTCTGCGCTAAGCCGAGATCCTCTTCGAAGCCGAACGGTATGCAGCTGTTGCACGTCTTCTCGGCGATAGCCTGGCAGAAAGGATCGTCGGCATTGTAGATGAGCGTCGTCGAGGGCGAGGCCTCAAGCGCGCCTGCAATTGCCTCCTGGATGCGGTCGATCTCCCCCATGCGGTCGAGCTGGTCGCGAAACAGGTTCAGAAGCACGACGAAATCGGGCTGCAGCTGCGGCGCGATCTTAGCAAGCCACAACTCGTCGCTCTCGAACACGCCCCAATCGGCCTGCTCGGTCTGCAGAAGCGCCGTCGCCACACCCGAATCCAAGTTGGCGCCCGTCCTGTTGCACACGACCGCCTTGCCCGAAGCTTCGAGCGCATCGGCGAGCAGGTTCGTGACGGTAGTCTTTCCGTTTGTCCCCACGATCACGACCGACCCTTCGCGCAAACGTGGCCGCAGGTCGGATAGCAGCTCCGGATCCACGTAAAGGCCGACTTTGCCGGGAAAGTTTGCAGCCGGCCGGTGCAGGATGTCCTTGAGCGCCCACGTCGATGCAGCTCCAACGACTTGGGCGATATCTTGTTTAAGGTTCATGGGCTTTCCGTAACACTTGAAGCTTAAGAAGTGCGTTCAGGCTCGCTCTACACTGCGGCGTCCCCGCGCTCGCGGGTGCGGATGCGCACGACTTCCTCTACGGGGCTGATGAAGATCTTCCCGTCGCCGACCTCGCCAGTCGATGCCGTCTCGCAGATGAGGTCCACCAGCCGCTGCGTCTCGGAACCGGGTACGACCAGCTCGAACTTTACCTTGGGTATCATGTTCAACAGCACTTCGGTGCCACGGTAATACTCTGACCATCCATGCTGATGACCACAGCCCATCACCTGCGTGATGGTCATCCCCGATACGTCGGCAGCAAATAAGGCTTGCTTGAGCGGCTCGAGTTTCTCGGGCCTCACAATCGCGGTTATCCTCTTCATGCAGCTCGCTCCTCTCCCGACCAGCGTGAGTCGCAGGACGTTCCTCTGACTCATTTTTAATCCAAACCCAGATAGGCGGGATATGCGCTCTCGCCATGCGCCGCGACGTCCAAACCGCGCGCCTCGTCCGCTTCGCTCACGCGCAGGGTGCCATCGTAAACGGCCCTCACGACCACCCCGATGACGAGCCCGCCGACGACCACGAGCGCAAGCGTCACCACAATTCCCAGAAACTGGCTCACGAGCAGCGACGGGTTACCCGTATACAGAAGCCCGCCGAAATCGGTCCACGACAGCTCGGGAACGCAGAAGAGGCCGGTGAGCAAGCCTCCCACGACACCGCCGACCGAATGGCAACCGAAAGCGTCGAGAGCGTCGTCGTAGCCGATCTTGCTCTTGGCATAACCGATGGCGAAGAAACAGCAGGGCGCCGTGACAAAACCGATGACGATGGCGGCCCATGGTTCCACGAATCCCGCAGCCGGCGTTATCCCCACCAAGCCCGCCACAAGCCCCGTGCAAGCGCCGACGAGCGTGGGCTTGCGCACCCGCACCCGCTCGACGAGTATCCATGAAAGCATGCCCGCTGCAGAGGATGCGACGGTGTTGAGCAGCGCGAGCGCTGCAGTGCCGTCAGCTGCGAATTGCGAGCCCGCGTTGAAGCCGAACCAACCGAACCACAGAAGAGCAGCCCCGAGCGCCACGAAGGGAACGTTGTGCGGTCGGTAGCTCACCAGCCCGAAACCGCGGCGACCGCCAAGCAGCAGGCACAGCACCAAACCGGTGACCCCCGAGCTGATGTGCACGACATCGCCTCCCGCAAAGTCGAGCGCGCCGATCATATCGCCGATGAGCGATCCCTCACCGCCCCAGACCATATGTGCCAGCGGCGCATACACGATAGGTATCCACAGTGCGATGAACAGCGCTATCGACCCGTACTTCATGCGGCCGGCCACAGCACCCGTGATGATGGCGCACGTGATCATGCAGAACGCCATCTGAAACCCGATGTCGATGATAGCGGGGTATACAGCGCCTTCGGGCACGTTAGCCGCCTGCTTTATCATGTCATCGGCCGCCGAGAAGCATCCAATCTGGTCAAACCCCCCGAAGAACGGAAGCGACCCGTCGCCTCCGTAAGCAAACGACCATCCACATGCCACCCAGATGACACCTGCAATGCCGATAACGCTCATGACCATGATCATCGTGTTGATGACGTTCTTGCGTCGTGACAGCCCCCCGTAGAAGAACGCAAGACCCGGCGTCATGAGCAGCACGAGCATCGTGCACACGAGCATGAACGCCGTCGAACCCGTATCGTACACGTCATCCCCCTAACCTTGCGCCTGCCTTATTGCAGATGCTGTGAGTCTCAGTTGGATACGTTGCAGATAGATTTCATAGCGAGCGGCGAAACTTGGCTTTAACGCAGACGAAACGCAAACGCAATAGTCCCACCGGACTGACGGGCGGAAAGAAACGACCTCTCACCTGCCGCCCCTCGGCGGCATCGAACTAAGCGCGTACTTGCCGTAGCGGTGCTTCGAACGTCAGGGCAAAGGCGTATGCCGCCTGCATCGGCAGGATGGGGGCGGCCTGCCCCCATAACGCCCTGTTAGATTTCCTCGAGCTGGATATTTCCGGTGATGGGATCGAAAACGCCGGGCTCAAGGTCGTAGAGCTCGTTGATCACCTCGGGAGTGAAGATTCCCTCGGGAGGACCGGCCGCAACGACGCCGTCGCCCTTGATGCACATCACGTAATCGCTGACCTTGCGCGCAAGCGGAAGCTCGTGCAGCGACATGATGACCGCGACGTCACGCGTGCGCACGAGACGCCTCAACACGTTCAGCAGTTCGATCTGGTAATGGATGTCGAGGTAGTTCGTCGGCTCGTCGAGCATGATGATATGCGGCTCTTGCGCGATTGCGCGCGCGAGCATGATGCGTTGCCGCTGGCCATCGGAAATCTGCATGAAGTCGCGGTCCCGAAGATCCCAGACATGCACCATGTTCATGGCCTCGCGCACTTTGTCCCTATCCTCGTCGGTGAGGATACCCAACCGGCCCGTATAGGGATAGCGACCCGTCTCGACAATATCAGCGCAAGTGAGAAGCTCGGTTCTCATGCGCTCCGTCAACATGACCGAGAGCTCCAGCGACAGGTCATGGGCCGACAGCTCGTTGACGGGTCGTCCCGAAATGTACACAGCACCGTCAAGCGATTCCAGATACCCCACGATGCTCTTGAGGATCGTGGACTTGCCCGCGCCGTTAGGGCCTATGAGCGTAAGGATTTCCCCGGCATGAAGCTGGATGTTCACGCCGCTGATGAGGGGAACGCCATCGTAACCGACGACGAGGTCCTTCGTCTCGAGGTATATCGGCCTCTCGGAGGCTCCGCCCAGCGCGGTACCACCTACACGCGTCTCATCCATCAGCGCCTCGCCTTCTCGCGCTTCAGCAGGATGCTGATGACGATCGGCGCGCCGAATATTGCAGTCACCGCTGAAATGGAGACCTCGGTCGGCGCGAACACAGAACGCGCGATCAGATCGCAGAACAGGCAGAATATCGCCCCTCCGAAAAATGCGCCCGGTATGACGACGAGCGGCTTGGAAGTGCCGAGCGCCCTCTTGATGACGTGCGGAACCGCGATACCCACGAAGCTGATCGGGCCGGCGAACGCCGTGACGGTGGCAGCCAGGAGACTCGAGAGCAAGATGAGCGCCACGCGGAACACGCGGATGTTGACGCCCATGGACTTCGCGTACTGCTCGCCCAGCTGAAACGCGCTAATGGGCTTCGACAGGAAGAAGACGGCCAAGCTGCTTAGTATGACGACCACCGTCATGATGCCGATATCACCCCAGTTGATACCCGAGAAGCTGCCGAGCGACCAGTTCTTGAGGTTGACGATGTTCGCGTCGGAGGCGAACGTGATGAGGAAGTCGGTGGCTGCGGAGCAGATGTAGCCGATCATGACGCCGGCCACGATGAGCATCGACATGCTGTTGATGCGCCGCGACACCAAGAGCACGAACACCATGGCGATCAGCGACCCCACGAAGGCGGAGATGATCATCATGCCGTTCGTCATCACGCCCGAGCTGCCCACGACGACGATCATCATGAGCGCCACGACGAGCTTGGCGCCCGAGCTGATGCCCAAGATGAAGGGGCCCGCGATGGGATTGTTGAAAAACGTCTGGAGCAGGAAGCCCGCAAGTGCAAGCGCTCCGCCCAGCAGCGCCGCCGCTATCAGGCGGGGCAATCGGATGCTCCAAATTACCTGGTAGTTGGTGCTTGTGGTGTCTTGCCCGCTCAGGATGGCGAGCAAATCGGGTATGGGCACGTTGAGGCTGCCGATGCACAGGTTCAACGTGGCCAGGACGACGAGCAGGACGGCCAACGCCGCGAAGACGATCGTCACGCGACGCCGGCGCACGCTGCGCCCGAACCCAACGTCTATGTCGCTTTGTTTCTGCATGCCCTCTTCCTAGCTCAGCTTCTCTACGTATTTCGTCTCTGCGCCCGATCCGGTTATCGCCGCGTTGAAGTCCGCGATAATGCGACCGGTCTGCATCATCTGCTGATACATGTTCTGCTCAGTCGCCCATACTTCGCCGTTCTGGACAGCCTTGAAATCCTTCAACAGTTCGTTTTTCCGTATGAGGGCATCGACGCTGTCGACGCTGCCGTCGATCGAGGCGTTGTAGATGATGACGTCGGCCTCCTTGGCGATTGCGTAGAAGCGCTCCATCTCGAGGGTGACGCTCGAGGTGGACCCTTCGCCCTCTTCGAGCGTGTTGAAGATGTAATCGCCGCCGGCCTGGTCAATCATCTTCGTAACGTAATCGCCGGGCTTGCGCACGATTGCCGAACCGTTGGAGTTGATGTAGAAGAAGGCGACCGTCTTGCCGGTCGAGGTGCTGTCGATTGCCTCGACCTGGGCTATCTGCTCGTCGAAGAGCGCTTCGGCTTTGTCCTCCATGTCGAACATGGCCCCGTAGCACTTCACCCACTCCGTCCGGCCAAGAGGCTCGGACTCGTAACTCGACATCTCCGTGAACACGGAGATGCCGAGCTCGATAAGCTTCTCGCGTACGTCGGGGGTGTGGTTGATCATCGTGGACTCTATGGCGAGCCGCACGTTCTTGCCCAGCAGGAGCTCATAGTCAGGAGCGTTGTACTTGCCGCCGTACGCCATCGCGCCCGACTCCATGGCGGCCTTTGCGGAGGGGATGTACCAATTGTCTTGCGAGATGCCTGAAACCGTGATCCTGTCGAGCGCGTCGAGCGCGTCGATGAGGCACATGGTGTCGGAAGCCACCAGATACACATCCCCGACAGGTTGCTGGATGACGGTTATGTCATCGCTGATGCCAGTTGGCACTTCGGCTTTTTCAGGGACGGTCAGATACCGGGAGCCATCCGAAAGGCAGAAGAGCTTGTAGCCGCCATCGTAGTAGTCAACCGTGAAGCATTTGGCGTACTTAAGCTCCAAAGAGCTTGTAGGGCTCCAGCCATTGCCCAGGTCGACGTTGTGGAAGTCGGCGACCTGCTGCGTCGTAGGCCCATCGGATTCGCTCGAGACAGCTTCCGAGGAAGCCTGCGATGCGCTTCCCTGGGAAGAGCTCGTGGAAGCGGAAGACGACGAGCATGCCGTCATCGTAGCCACGCTCATCAAGAGGCACATCAAGAGCGCCGTAGCAACCATTACCCGTTTTACCACCGTGATTCTCCTTGGTCGTTCAACACCCGCTGCACGTTACCGCATGTGCCCCGATTTAGCTTTCCCAAACCTTCAGGCTCGCCGAGCTGAAGTTGAGCGTGTAGTCGATCATGTGGGGCTCGCTCATGGCCGTAGTTTCTGCCTGAATCGGCAAATCCTGATCGAACCCGGCGATGGGGATTTCGAACGTCGAATTACCCGGACGAGGAACCGGATGGTACTCGGTTCCATCGACTACCATCAAATCGTAGTTGGGGCTCGACCACACGATGACGGCCTTCATCTTGCCGCCTTCGACAATAAGCTTGGTGGGGCTCTCGACCGTAGCTTTGCCGGAGCCGCCCTGCAACGAGACCTCAACTGAGTACTCTCCATCCGTCATGTTCGACGGATCCACAGCGGCACCTGCCCCCGCAGAAGTTTCGGCTGAATTTGCAGACGAAGCCTGGCTTGTCGTCGCAGTCGATTCGGCAGATGCGCTCGCCGATGCAGAGGAGGCGGCATTTTGAGATGCGCATCCCGCACATGCAAGCAACATGCACGTCGCAACGGCAATGAAAAACGTATTGGTCAGCTTTCTCACAGTACACCCTCGCTTCCAATGCTCGAAATACTCCTCAAGGGCAATTTCCTGTTTCCTGCAGAAAGCGGGCGCGAATGAAAAATGCCCTTGAGGGTTATTTTACAAAAGGACACAAGCGCAAGACGCGGGGCACCCGCTTAGAGTGCCCCGCATTTCGCTTACCGAAAGCTACTCAGAAGCACTACTGAGCCTGAGCCATTGCGTCGGCAACATGCTTGACGTACAGATCCTGAACGGCGAGGATCTCGCCCAGACCCTTGATCTGGCAATCAACGGACTCGAAAGCACCAGAAGCGGTGAACTGGCTGAACCAGGACTCGGGATCCTCAGGATCGGCCATGTCGTTGTTGGCATGGTCACCAGCAACGACCATCAGCGGGCGGAGGATAACCTTGGTGTAACCGGCATCCTTGACCTTGCCGATGACAACGTCGCATGCGGTGTCTTCAGGCTCGCCCTCGACGGTGCCAATGAAGACGTTCTTGTAGCCGAGCTCGTTCATCTGAGCTTGCATCTGATTGTAAGTCACATTGGCTTCGTGCGAGGTGCCATGGCCCATGAACACGAAGGCGACCTTGTCGGCGTCTGCAGCTTCGATGCTGTCAAGACCAGCATCCTTGACGGTGGCGGCGACGACAGCCTCGGCAACGGCCTTCTTGTCGTCATTGATGACGGAAGGATCGGCGCCTACTTCGCCCAGCAGCGGCTCGGAGATGACGATCTTCATGTCGGCCTCGTAAGGCTTGAGAGCAGCGACGAGCTCGTCGTACTCAGCACCATGCATCAGGTGCGTCGGAGCGACGATGAGGTTCTTCACGCCAGATTCCTTGGCAAGATCGAGCGCCTGGGCAACCGTGTTGATCTGCTCGCCATCACGGGCGGCAACATGGTTGATGATGATCTGAGCAGTGAAGGCGCGGCGGACAGCCCAATCAGGGTTCGCAGCCTGGATGGCCTTCTCGACAGCGCCGATCGTGGCAACGCGGTTGTCGTTGAACGACGTGCCGAAGCTCACGACCAGAATCTCGTTCTCCTTATCGGGAGCAGCAGCGAGCGGATCGTCCTTGGACGCATCGCCGGTATCATCAGCGAAGTAACCGCCCTCCTCGACCAGTTCCTTCTGGGCGTCGGTCAGGGCATCCCAGGCAGCCTTGGCAGCCTTGCAGTCGGCATCGGTCGTATCGGTGCGCTCCTGAACCTGGATGGCGGCGATCAGCTCGTCAACAGCGGCTGCAGCAGCCTGGTCGGCGTCGGAGGCAGCAGCGGACGAGGAAGCGGCCTCGGAGGAAGCGGCGGACGAAGATGCGGCCTCGGAGGAAGCAGCCTCGGAGGATGCAGCTTCGGAAGAGGCAGCGGAAGAAGATGCGGCCTCAGAAGAAGCGGAAGCGCTCGCCTCAGAAGAGGCGGCGCTGGCGCTTGCGGAGCTAGCGCTGGCGCTAGCCGAAGAAGCGCTGCCCGAAGATGCGCAGCCAGCGCACACGACGGCCAGGCATGCTGCAACGGCAATTGCAGCAACAGATTTAACCAGTTTCATCGTTTTCCTTCCCACGTGAATGGTAGTTTACTTGGATACAGGATTTGATACGGTAACCTCGTGATCGTACCAGTTGCTCTTCGAGCCGAGAATCGCCACCGCGAACGGCTCGTCAAGGGCAGGCACGGGTACGTCGAAACCATACACCTCCTTCTTCTCTCCATCACTATAGGTTACCTCGTCATTTGTAGGGTGAATCCAGCCTGCCTCATCGGCTTTGGCCTGCTCAACCGTACCAGGGTAGAGCATTGTGATCTTCTTGGATGTGAGGATCATATGAACGGTCATCTGACCGTCCGATACCGTCAACGAGCACTTCCCGTCACATGTCTCGTTCAGGTGGAACATCGAGCTGTCGGTTGTCACATCGGCGATGTATTCGCCATCTTCGAGAGCGGGCTGCGTGCCCGTCGCTTTCGCGCTGTTGGAGGAGCCGCTTGCTGCTTCGCTTGTACTGGCAGCTTCGCCGGACGAATCTGATGCCGCGCTTGCACTTGCAGCGCTGGACGAGTCCGATACCGCACTTTGGGACGATGAGGACGAGGCGCAGCCAAAGAAGACGACGCAAACAGCAACCGCAAGCGTCATAACAACCAATAACGCAAATCTTTTCATATCATCCACCTAGACCAACATGGCAGAACGCTCGAGTTCTACGACGTGGCATGCCGCAGGAATATATGCGTTGAGTAGGAATTTAACAGGCCGAGCAAAGCTGCCTAATGCCGATTCCCGGCGAAGAGCGGCGGCCAGGGTTCATAGCTCGCAGCTCAACTGGCAGTATGGGTATCCTGACTTGGCTTGCGCCTCACAGTAATGGCCCTTGCTCGGGATTCTCACCCGATTCCCCCAACGCAATCGCTTGAGCGATACAGCGTCTGCCGAATACAATACAGTTTTCAAGTAAACGTATAGATTATAATCCTTCGTCGTTTTCGTTCTATATTGATTTCTTTTTCTTTTACTAATCGCTTTCATCTTTTTGGTCAAATCGCCCAACGATTAGAGTACACAACAAAGTGGTTTCAGGCTACACTCTACCTGCATTGAACTCGCAATATAAAAATTTTTTATATCCTAGTACCGAGCTTCGTTTACGGTACTACACGCAAATGATGATAGAGAATGCTTGAGTCGTACGCAGGGGGACATCTTGGAGCAGAACGCCGAGAGGGTTACTGTCGCTCAAAAACCAGATAACCCGAGCGAACAGCCCGCTATTTCACCTTACCAAACGCTAGTTTCCTACCTAACGGGCGTCCAAACAAGCGCGGAGAGCTTACACGCCCTCGCTCAAATCTGCGCTAGCCCCTACGCTCTCATCATGTTCAGAACCGCGCCCCAGCGCTCGGCCATTCGTTTGCAGGACATTATCAATGTTGCCGATAACCTGCATATCTGCTACGCAAACATGCAAGACTCCATCGTGGCATTGCTCTCGTATGAGGACTTGCATCGTTTCATCGAGGCTGTCACCGAGAAAGGGAAGGCCAGCACGATCCAAGTGACATTCTCGCTTCCCTTTACCTCGCTTGAGGCCATCCCGCTTCAATATGAGTTGCTTTGTTTCTGCCTCGACTCAAAAAAAGATGCTGGGGTGTTTGACGCCAAAGACAGCGCCCTCGCATTCCTCACATCGAAGATTACGTCCTCCATCGATACGGAAGACTTGCTCCATCCCGCAATAGTGAAACTGGCACGCTACGATCAGGTTAACCAATCCAACCTGCTGCACACGTTGAAAGTGTATCTCGAACACGACAGGAACGCTCAGCGTTGCGCGAACCTCCTTTACCTGCACCGCAATTCGCTCCAGTACCGTGTGCGTCGTATACAGGAGATTGCGGACATCAACTTGGACGACCCGTATGAGCGTTCGTACCTGCGGTTATCGTTTCTGCTCAGCAGATAGCATGCCATAAAGGGAAGCAGCTTCTCGTACATCTGCCGTTATTACTTCGGAATCGGAGAGAGCGAACGCTCCAGTATGCCGTTGGCTTTGGCAATGGCTATGCCGTAGTTTGTAAACGGCACACCCTGAGCTGCACAAGCTTCTGCACGGTATTGCATCTCGCGGTCGTTCAGCATGCATCCTCCGCAATGGACCACAACCCTGAAGGCACCTACATCCGAAGGGAACTCCCTGCCCGCAGTAAACTTGAATGTGGGATTCGACCCGCTCAGGCGCCGAATGAGAGCGGGAAGCTTCACCGTTCCGATGTCTTCGCATTGGCGATGGTGGGTGCATCCTTCAGAAATGAGCACGACATCTTCGTCGGTCAGGTTGTCGAGCGCATCAACTGCTTGCATTTGCGTTTTAAGTGTTCCCTTGTAACGCGCCATCAGTATGGAAAAAGACGTAAGCGGCATATCTTCTGGCACGATTGCGACCACTTTGTCGAACGCCTGGGAATCTGTCACGACAAGCTTTGGCGGTTCCTTGAGCGATTTGAGCATCGCCGGCAAACCCTCAACCGAAGTGACGCAGGCAAGCGCTCCCGATTCGATGCAATCGCGAATCACTTGCTGCTGCGGCAATATGATGCGGCCCTTAGGCGCAGCGGAATCTATCGGCACGACAAGCACAAGCACATCCCCGAAACCGACGAGGTCCGAAACGAGCTTCTTCTTCTCGAGCGCTTTTTCACCGAGCGCGGCTATGGTCTCCTTCAGCGCGTCGACTCCCACGCCTCTCGTCGATGACGTGGCTACATTCGCAAAACGGCAACCTTCTTCATCGGAGGCCGCGGGAGTTTCCGCTACCGCTCCTTCGGGAACAAGGTCGGCTTTGTTCCACGCGATGACATAGGGCACGTTTCGCTTGCGGAACGTTTCGACGAGTTTTTCATCAACCGCTCCCATGCCCTTGCCCGCATCGACGACGAGCACGGCAACGTCGGTGGAGTCGAGGGCGCGCAAGGCCTTCTTGACGCGCAATTCGCCTAGCTCTCCCTCATCATCAAGACCTGGCGTATCGATTATCAACACCGGCCCCACGGGCAAAAGCTCCATGGCCTTTCGCACCGGGTCGGTCGTCGTGCCCGCCACGTCCGAAACGACAGCTAGATCCTGCCCCGTCACCGCATTGACGAGGCTGGACTTCCCCGCATTGCGCACACCGAAAAAACCAACGTGCAGCCGTTCCCCCGAAGGCGTTTCGTTTAACCCTGCCACTTTGACCTCACCATTCCAATGACGCTTCCGACGACGAGACGGCCCGTCTCAGGACTAGAACCGGAAATCCCGTGCATTTCCGTTTTCTATCGATTCGATGTTCGCTTTGCACAGCGTGCGACGATGCTCGTCGGGAATCTTCTCGAGCTCTTGGGCGATCATGAGCCAACCCTTTTCCGCCGTCTCGACCGATGCATAATCCACCAGGTACTCCGACAGCGTCATGAGAGCATTGGGATGGCAGTAGTTTAGTATTTCGCCCGACTTGCAAAAGCTCATGAAGCGATCGCCCGTACGCCCAGCGCGATAGCATGCAGTGCAGAAGCTCGGTATATGCCCATTGTCCATGAGCCACCCGATGACCTCGTCAAGCGTGCGCTGATCGCTCACGTCGAACTGCTCGGTATCGTGCGGACGTTCCTCTTCGATATAACCGCCCACGCTCGTGCGCGATCCGCCGGAAATCTGGGAGATTCCGTACTGGAGCGCGGCGGCGCGCACGGCTTCGGATTCGCGTGTCGAAATGATCATGCCCGTATACGGCACGGCAACCCGAATGAGCGCGATGATCTTCTCGAACATCTCATCGGGAAAGCCGTTGTCGAATACCTCCGGATCGATATCCATAGCCGGCTTCACACGCGGCACGCTTATGGTATGCGGGCCGACCCCGTATGCGGCTTCGAGATGCTCGGCATGCATGAGCAGACCTACCAGCTCGTATTCGTAACCCTCCAACCCGAAGAGCACTCCCAGCCCGACATCGTCGATACCGGCTTGCATGGCGCGGTCATGCGCCTCGGTATGCCAACAGTAATCGGATTTGGGACCGGTGGGATGGAGCTCTTCGTAACGGGCGCGATTGTACGTCTCCTGGAACAGGATGTACGTGCCGATCTCCGCTTCCTTGAGCATACGGTACTCGTCAATCGTCGTCGCGGCAATGTTCACGTTCACGCGGCGAATAGCGCCGTTCCTGTGCTTGATGGAGTAAATGGTCTTCATCGACTCCAGGATATACTCGATCGGGTTATGCTTCGGGTCCTCGCCCGCCTCGATGGCAAGGCGCTTGTGGCCCATATCCTGCAAGGCGATAACCTCTTCGCGAATTTCATCTTGCGTTAACTTGCGACGGGGAATTTCGCGATTCTTCGCATGGTAAGGGCAGTACAAACAGCCGTTCACGCAGTAGTTTGAAAGATAGAGCGGAGCAAACAGCACGATACGGTTGCCGTAATAGGCCAGCTTTATCTGACGGGCAAGTTGCTTGATTTCAGCGTTGATTTGCGGATCGTCGCACATGAGTAACACTGCCGCCTCACGGTGAGTAATACAGGTGCAGTGCTCTTCCTTCGGGGCAACGTTAGGATGAGCTTTGGAGAGAATCGAGCGGCACAGCTCCAGGTCGTCCTTGTGGGCTTCGGCAAACTCTAACGTGTCCAAAATCTCCTGGTGGTTAATGAACTCGTCGGCATGCGGCGATTTCACATCGTATATCGCCATAGTACGCTCCTCTTCCTTAAACTGTCCCGAAGGAGGCTTCCCTCCGATTCGGCATAGGTCATTTCGGGTCGCCGCGATCGACGACGAGCCGACGGCCTATAGATTCCATGCGAGCTTCGAGGTCTTCCTTGCACTCGGCCGCAATATCCCCTGCGAACACTTTGTTGTCGTACAGTTCGTAGTCATCTCGCACGTCTGGCGGGGAAAGGTTCGGCATGACCACATTCGCGCCTGCCAGTATCCCCTTCTCTCGCCCTGCCGCGTCAATCGTACCGAGCGCAGTGGTCGCGGGAAGCAAAATGGTGGGCTTAATCAGGCGTATCAGCGAAAGCAAGAAACATGTCAACTCGACCGTGCCGCCCGGGAACTGCGCGAAAGGCGTGGCGTGATGCGGTACATACGGGCCGATTCCGCACATCTCGGGACTGAAACCCTCGATGAACTTCAAGTCCGCCGCAAGGTCAGCTGGCGTCTGGAAAGGCGAACCCACCATGAAGCCGATGCCAACCGTGAAGCCTGCGTCGCGCAAATCGCGCAGGCATCGCATGCGGTTCTCATACGACATCGAGCGCGGATGCAGCTTGCGGTAGTGCTCGCGATTTGCCGTCTCGTGCCGCAAGAGGTAGCGGTCCGCTCCCGCTTTGCGAAGCTTGCGGTAGCTTTCCGTCGAGCGTTCCCCGACCGACAACGTGACCGCGCAATCGGGATGTGCTTCTTTAATGGCGTCGATCATGCCGCATAGCCACTCGTCAGTCGTTTCCGGATCCTCTCCTCCCTGCAAGACGAACGTCCTGAAACCCAGATCGTAGCCCTCCTCTACGCAATCCATGATCTGCCCGTACGCTAGGCGATAACGACGACAACTCGCATTTCCCCTGCGAATACCGCAGTACAGGCAGTCGTTCTTGCAATAGTTGGTGAATTCGATGAGCCCGCGCGTGTACACGGCATCACCGTACACACGCTCGCACTCAGCCCGGGCCCTACGTGCAAGCTCTGCAGCCAGCTCGGGTGTACGACGTGAAATGAGCTGCTCATAGCCCTCGGGCGAAAGACTGCGCCTCTGTTCCAATTGATCTATGAGCAGCTCGTGTTTCATAGTTTCGAACTGAGCCGCCGAAACCAGCTCGGCGGCTCATGCAGGTTAAATATCCCAGGTTTCCTGATCGGTATGGAGCCACTCGTGGGAAGTGTGGGACAAGGGCTTCTCGAGCCAACCCTCGTACAGCTTGAGAATGTCCGGATTCTCATGCGAGTAGCGCAGCGTGTCCGCCTCGTCGAGCGCGTTCAGGTTGGCGGCACGCTCTTTTGCAAGTTCCTTGTTGAACTCGATGGGCTGGCCGCCGCCGCCAACGCATCCGCCAGGACATGCCATGATTTCTACGAAATCGAGATCGACCTCGCCCGCTTCGATGGCGTCGAGCAGTTTAGCCGTGTTGCCCAAGCCGCTGGCAACGGCGATGCGCACGGGCGTGCCGGCCACGTCGAGCTCCTTGGTGATCCAAGGTTTCTCGGGGGTCGACTCCGCCGTATCGCATGCCGAAAAATCAGGATTGGATCCTGTGATCAGGAACACCGCCGAACGCAAAGCGGCTTCCATGACGCCGCCCGTACGACCGAAGATCGTCGCTGCGCCAGTGGACAGGCCAAGCGGGCTATCCCAGTCGGTCTCTTCGAGCGCATTGCAGTCAATGCGGAACATCTTTAGCATACGGTCGAACTCGCGCACCGTGAGCACGGCATCGACGTCGGAACCCTGCTCTGTAGCCAATTGCGGAACGCTGCATTCGTACTTCTTGGCAACGCACGGCATGACGGAAACGACGAATATGCGCTTGCCGGCTTCCTTGGCCTCGGCTGCCAGGGTGTTCTTGACAACTGCACCTTCCATCTGATGTGGCGATTTAGCGCTTGACAGCCGGCCGACGAATTGCGGGTAATGCAGTTTGGCGAAACGGACCCAGCCGGGGCAGCAGCTCGTGAACATAGGCCGCGGCTTGTCTGACGACATGAACTCGACGAACTCGCTTCCCTCTTCCATGATGGTGAGGTCGGCAGCGAAGTCGGTGTCGAACACCTTGTCGAAACCGAGTGCGCGCAACGCCGAGGCCATGCGTCCGGGGGTTGCGTCTTCGCGGGCAACTCCCACGCCTTCACCCCATGCGGCACGGACGGCAGGGGCCACCTGCACGACGGTCATAACTGCAGGGTCGAGGAGGGCGTCCATGACTTTAGCCGTGTCATCGCGGGCCGTGAGGGCGCCGGTCGGGCAGTGCGTGATGCACTGGCCGCACAGAGCACAACCGGCGGCATTGATGGGCAAGCCTTCCTTGACCATGACGTTCATGTTCGGACCGGCGCCGGAATGCTCCCACACCGAGCAATACTGCACCTTGGCGCATTCGGCCACGCAGCGCATGCACTTGATGCATTTAGAAGCATCGCGAATCAGCGGGAAGCTCTCATCCCACACAGCCTTCTCGGGTAGGTACCATTCCGACTCTTCTACATTGAAGTCGCTTGCGAGCGCACGCAGCGCGCAGGTTTCCTGACGCAGGCACGCACCGCATTCGTAGCGGTGACCTTCCATGAGCGTCTGAACGTTGGCACGACGAGCGGCGACGACACATGGCGTTGCCGTTTTCACCACCATGCCCTCGCGTACCTGCGTATTGCAGGATGCCACGAGCTCGCCATCGCAATCAACCAGGCAAACACGGCATGAGGCAATGTCGTTAAGGTCTTTCATCCAGCACAGGGTCGGGATGTCGACCCCTGCCAAACCGCAAGCATCGAGCAGCGTCATGCCCTCACTGGCTTGGATTTCCTTGCCGTCGATGATCAGGTTTACCATTGCTCCAGCCCCCTTCCGGTCAATGCGCCAATGCCGAACGCATCACAACGTAGACAGCGTCCACACTCTTGAACGGCTTCTTCCTTTGTCATGGGCAACTCGACGTGCCCGAAGTCATTCTTGCGACGCTGGATGGGACGCTCGGGCACCGCGACGCGCCCGTATGCCGTACGGTCGTTTGGACGTGCGGGAGGCACGTCCGCGCCACAGTCGAGTTCATGGCTGAAACCGAGGTACTCGTCGATGTTGCGTGCAGCGGTCTTGCCAGCTGCAATTGCCATAATGACGGTCTTGGGGCCCCATTGGCAGTCTCCACCGACGAAGACGTTGTCGAAACCATCTGCCCGCAGATAATCGTCTGCAACGAAACGCGTCCGCTCAGCCTTCATGCCGAATTCCTCGAATGGAGCGCTCTTGATATCCTGTCCGACGGCAATGAGCACGATATCGGCATCGATGCTCACTTCGGGCTTGTTCGCATCGACCGGTGCCGGACGCCCGCCCTTGACGGCGCCAATGCGCTGGGGCTGGCAGATGAGCGCGCCAACCGAACCCTCTTCGTTGGGCTCTATGCGCACGGGCGCTTGGAGGACGACCATCTCGACCCCTTCAGCCAATGCCGCATGGACTTCCTCTTCAAGCGCCGTCATGTCTTCGAGCCTACGACGATACGCCACAACGACCTCGTTTGCGCCTGCGCGCACGCTCGTGCGCGCACAGTCCATGGCAACGTTGCCACCGCCGATAACCACGACGTTCTTGCCCGTGAAATCGGGCACTTCGCCATCGCCGGCCTTTTCGAGCAGCTCTACTGCGCTCATTACGCCCGGAAGGTCGACTCCGTCGATGTTGAGGCTCTTGCCACCCTGTGCTCCCACGGCTACGTATACGGCATCGTACTCGCCCGCAATGTGCTTCATCTCGGTATCGTCAATGTTGTGCTCCATTTGCACCTCGATGCCACCCACGCTTAAAATCGCCCGAATGTCCTCGTCGAGCCGCTCGCGCGGGAAGCGATAAGCGGGGATGCCGTAGCGCATCATGCCGCCAAGCTGTTTGCGGCCTTCGAACACCGTCACGTCGTGGCCCATAAGAGCGCAGAAATAAGCACAAGTCATACCAGAGGGACCACCACCGATGATGGCGATACGCTTTCCGGTGGATTCTGCTCGTTCAGGTACGGGAACCTGGTCGGCCGCGATGGTATCGACGGCGTATGTCTTTATGCCCCGAATGTTGAGAGGCGCATCGACAAGCGTTCTACGGCAACGCTCCTCGCATGGATGCTCGCATACAAGCGCACAGGCCGTCGGGAACGGATTGTCCTTGCGGATCATCTTGATGGCACCAGCGCAGTCACCCTCCTGGGCGAGCGCAATATAGGCGGGAACGTTTACGTGAGCTGGGCATAACGTGACACATGGAACGGTCTGCTCGATCCCGTCGGCGCATATGCCACGCTGCACATGGCTTTCGAATTCGCCCTTGAACGTATCGAGCCCCTGGAGCACGAGTTCACCTGCATGATATCCGATGGCGCAATCGGCGGTATCGCAAAGCAACTGTGCTCGTTTGCGGATATCGCTCACAGTGTCCTCGCTGGCCTGGAAGCTCAGGACCGCCTCGAGGTCAGCAAGGATTTTCGGAATGCCCTCACGACATGGCGTGCATTTTCCGCATGTCTGTGCTGCGCAGGTCTGCAGAAGCGACTGCTGCACCGCTATCGGGCATGTACCGGGCGGCATTGACTCCACACGCCGCATGAATGGGTCCAAGAACGCCTTCACGCGTTCGGCGTCCTTGGCATACGAGCCGATAGAAAGCAGGCTCATTGTGTCCCCCTCTCTCTAAGGAACATCTCTCATTCACTATGCAGTTAAAAACTATGATTTTTTTAGGCAGCCAGAGAACTAGTCATGTAAACCCTAATCGACGGCCTGGAGTGAAACGCCTGTCGCTATCTCATAATGATATACTCCTTAATACCATATGAAACGCATGGTCCTACATGCCTCAAAACGGCAAGGTACCCCTGGTTCATATGGTTCTCGCATCGGGCTTTCGAAGCCCCGGATAGACTTTTGTGCGGAGTAGAGCGGCAACTCTGCTTCGCACGCTATCCGAAACTTATCATGATTATAATATCTAATTCCTATAGAACTGGCTAATAGAAATACTCTATGGCCTTGCCGCCCTCTTCGCCGGCACCCCATGCCAAACGTATGCCTTTTTGGATGAAATCCGCATATATATGGGTAAATGTCGAAAGACCTCGGACCTTGGGGCAGCGTGTAAAGGCCGCTGGCCAACATGAACAAACACCCCATCCCCTTCGTTCGTGGGATGAGGTGTCGAGATTACAGGACGCCCTCCTTCAGACAACGGCCCGTTTCATCACTGCAACGTAAATGCGGTATGCGGCAGGGTGAAACCCATGCCGCATACCGCATCACATGAAGCCTATGAGCGAAATCTAATTAGGCGTTCTTCTTACGGTAGGAAATCCAGTAGACCATGCCGACCATGATGGCGCCACCGACGATGTTGCCAAGCGTGGCGAAGGCGATGTTGTAAGCACAACCACCAGCGGTCACCGTCTGGGTGATGGCCTCGAGCTTGGCCGGGTCGATGTCTCCGACGTACCCGTAGGTGTTCAGCGCAGCAACGCCCATGGGCAGGAAGAACATATTGGCAACGCAGTGCTCGAAACCACAGGCGACGAAGGCGATGACCGGGAACATCGACGTGAACACCTTGTCGATAACGGTACGGCCCGCAAAGCCCATCCACACTGCCAGGCAAACAAGCCAGTTGCACATAATGCCGCGGAAGAAGATAACCGCAGGCGACAGCGAGATCTTGCCATACGCGACGTTGATCATCGCGTTTCCGACCGCCCCGCCATTCATTCCGGCGAAATTACCGCCGACCAGAATCGCGACGATGATAAGCGAACCGACGAGGTTGCCAAGGTAGACAACGACCCAGTTCTTCAGTACGTCAACCCAGCTGATCTTGCCATCAGCGGCAGCGCACACCATCAGGCAGTTACCGGTGAAGAGCTCGGCGCCAGCCACGATGACGCACAACAGGCCCAGCGAGAAGGCCACGCCGCCGAGCACTTGGGACGGCGCCCACGTCAGCGTGGTATCGCCTTTGGTGAGCAGCATGAACGTCGCACCCGTGGCGATGAGCATGCCAGCCATGATGCCGAGCATAAACGCGCGTCCTGCGGGCAACTTGGCCTTGCCGATTGCAACGTTCATAGCTTGCGTGAGGATTGCAGCGCCTCCACGACAATCTGGTTTAGTCGCAGCAATATCCTCCGGAGTGATCTCCGTCATCCTTATCCTCCTTTTTCAGTACCGCTTACAAATAGCGGCACATTATTATACACGG
Source organism: Eggerthellaceae bacterium (assembly GCA_017434045.1). Classification (GTDB taxonomy): domain Bacteria; phylum Actinomycetota; class Coriobacteriia; order Coriobacteriales; family Eggerthellaceae; genus UBA9715. The sequence continues at coordinate 1,643 of JAFRGA010000039.1, read as the reverse complement.
CAAACTTTTAGCTTGCCCAATTCGAAGCGCACAGCCATGCTACTCTCGATCGTTCTTGCAGGCGACCACCTCCCCTTGATCGCCTACGGATTTCGAATAGCCGCTCCTCCAGGTAAAACCTAACCTGAGCTTATGCCTTGAACAGCGACAAAGCCTCGGCGCGCGTTTTCTCGTCCTCTTTGAAGGCGCCGCGGACTGCACTCGTCACCGTCAAGGAACCCGGCTTGCGAATTCCCCGCGCCGTCATGCACATATGCTCCGCCTCTACTACGACGATAACGCCGAGCGGGTCAAGAGCTTGCATGATGGCGTCGGCAACCTGAGACGTCATGCGTTCCTGCACTTGAGGACGACGTGCAAAGCCTTCTACGCAGCGGGCAAGTTTCGATAGGCCGGTAATTCGCCCTTTTCGCGGGATGTAGGCAACGTGTGCCTTTCCCGTGAACGGCAGAAGATGGTGTTCGCACATCGACGTGAACGGTATGTCACGCACAATGACCATCTCTTCGTGGTCTACCTCATGAAACTGCTTCAACAGGTACTCAGAAGGGTCTTCCTGCAGGCCAGCGAAAATCTCCGAACAAGCCCTCGCCACACGTGACGGTGTTTCCTGCAGACCCTCGCGATCGGGATCTTCCCCAATCGCGAAGAGAAACTCACGGATAGCGGCCTCTGCACGAGGCATGTCGAGCTTTCCGTATTCAGTTCCTGGCATGTGCAGCCCCCTGTTCTTCTACTACTTGCGAGAGCGGAATGAGGCAGTGGAACGTCCCCGCGATTCACCTTCGGATCGGCACCGGTTTCGAATCGGCATCTTCGTTACCTCCTGTACCGCTCTTCCTTTGTCAACAAGCCGGCTGACCATTAATGAATCAGCCGGCTTAAGCATATCAACCTTGCTGTAACCAGCTTGAATCCGGTTCTATGCGAGCGTACGCTCCGCAGCCTCGACCACATGCTTGGCGAGAATCGCGGTGGTAACGCTTCCCACGCCACCGGGAACGGGCGTGATAGCGCCAACGATGGGCTCGATGGCGTCGAAATCCGTGTCGCCGCAGAGCTTCTGGGCCTCTTCGTCCCAGTTGATGCCCACGTCGATGACGACCTGGCCCTCGCGGACCGAGTCAGCGCCCACGGTGCGGGCACGGCCGACAGCCACGACGAGCACGTCGGCGGCGGCGCACTTGGCTGCCAGGTCCTTCGTGCGGGTATGGCACATCGTCACAGTGGCATTAGCGGCCTGCAGCATCATGGAGACAGGCTTGCCGATGACGAGCGAGCGACCCAGAACGGATACGTTGGCGCCGGAGAGCTCCACGCCGTAGAACTTCAGGACTTCCATGCAGGCATCGGCGGTGCAGGGCGGGAAGCCGACGGGACGATTTGCGAAAACGCCGTACAGCGAACCCTGGGTGATGCCGTCGGAGTCCTTCGCCGGATCCAGCGCTGCGCAGGCAGCGGCCTCGTCCAGGTGCTTGGGAAGCGGACGGAACATCAGGCAACCGTGGATGTTCGGGTCGGTGTTGACCTCGTTGATGGCGGCCATGAGCTCTTCCTGCGTGCAATCGGCAGCCAGGACGAACTTCTTCAGGCCCAGACCCAGACCCTCGCAGCGCTTGGTGGCGCCGCGCTCGTAGGACAGG
>JAFRGA010000009.1 GCA_017434045.1 Eggerthellaceae bacterium | reverse complement strand
GCTATGACGAGCTCCGATTCGAACATTACTGCGCCATGCCCTTCTGCAGATAGCTTATGGACGCCTGCACTATCTCCAGGTAGTCTCGGTCGTCCACCTGGTCGGTGAGCATGTACACGACGTTCTCAAGGCAAGTCCTATACCGACGCCTCGACTTCTCGTTGGCCTCGCTAATCACGGACGGGTCGATGAACCCGCTCGCTGCTCCAGCCGACATCGCATCTTGCCAGACGCTCCCGCCGAAGAACGCGTCGGGGTCGATCGTGAAAATGGTCAGCAGGAAATCGTAAGGTGCGAACTTGATGTATGCGCCCGAAGAGATGAGGTTGCCCGTGTTCTCGAGCGGAACGTGCGCGTCGACCATCTTCGAGGTCATCGCCTTCTTCTGATCGTTCTCCATAGACTCGGCGTAATCCGCGAGCTTCGTTCCAAGGGCATCCTGAAGCTTATCCTGGATTTCTGCCAGCAACGCCTTTGCGGCTTCAGTGGTGGACACCTTGTCCTTGTTTAGACTATCCGCCCATTTGGAGTCGAGCACCGACCAGGTCAGGTTCGATATCGTGTGAAGCGGCTTTCCCGTGTCCTTCGAACGCTCGTCGTAAAGATACTTGGCGACCTCGGCCGCGATAACCTCCTCGACGGGGATGCCGCACGATGCGAAAATCGGATGCGACTTGTCGACAAAGATGCGGATGCTGCCGATCCCCTTGTCCAGGATGACGGGCGTCGTTTTCTTCGTAAGGAAATCTTGCATCGGGTTGGTGACGGCGAAGACCTCCAGGTCGATCGGCTCGCTTCTCGTGTCGTCGGGAAACACGATGGTCAGCGACTTGTCCGACAGGTCGTCATCTCTGCTGGAGTTCTTTAGCAGCACGTCTGGAGCGAGCGGGTTCATCTTATTCTTCCCGTACCCGCATACGATGCATGTCTCGTCGTTGGCGTTGTTCCGCGTTCCGCACACGTCGCAGTTCCACGGCTCGAGAATCTTCGGGTTCTGGTCGGCCCCGCAATGCGGGCACGTGAAAGCCGAAAGCGCAATCTTTTGTCCGCATTCCTCGTTAACGCATGTTTTCCCGAGCAGCACGTACCCGCAGATTCCGCAGACCTCGTCGTTCTCGGAAATCTGGTTGTCGCATTCGGGGCAGGTGATGACCGTCGGCATGGGCGGCTGGTCGGCCGTCTCCACGAGTCGCCACCACTCTTCGTCGTCGTAGAAGCCCTTGATCTTCGCCTTGAACTTCGCATAGTATTCTTGCTCGACCTCGCGGCTGATGCGTTTCGCCTTGCCCGCCGCTGCGTCCCAGGTTCCCATGTACATGTCGCCACGCCCGACGTTGCGGACCTTGCGGTACCCGTGGAAGAGCCGCGCAATCGGCGACGTGTTCTTCTCGGGGCCCATCTTGCCGGGTTGAAGCGAAGTCGTTCCGCGCAGATACTCGATTGCATGCTGCCACTCGGCGCTGCTCCTCTGGAAGTCGGTCTTCATGAAGTCGACGGGAACAGAATCGATGTGAATCTCGCCGATGATGCGCCCGTAAGGTGAGTCAATCGGGTAGTCCTTCACCTGTTGCTGAAGCTCATCGTAGAAGGTGAAGAACGCGTCCTTCTCGCCGATCCTGATGGCGCGCCCGTTGCGAATGAGGTCGATTCCGAAATCCGTGGTGCTGTCGAAACGCTGGATGCCGACCCACCCGGTTACCTTCTCCTGGATGGTCCTAAACTCTCTGCTGCCGCACGAAGGACACGTTTCCTCTCCGGAAGCGACGATGGAGGTGCAATGCGAGCAGCGACGCGTCGATCCGAGCACCTTGTCGATGTCGATACGCGCTTCGATCTGCTCTCCGTTCCTCGTCACGTAGCGGTTCGAACCCCATGCGCAGTGCTCGAATGGCTCGCACATCTGCCCATCGATCGTGATGGCAATCTCGGAATCGCGAAGAATGGTCGCGTACCGACGCCCGATCTGGGCACGAATCGTAGGCCTGCCGTAGCCTATGAGCTTGGAAACGAAGCCGTAGTTCGAATTGCCCTTGGGCCACCAGTCGTCAACCTCGATTATCGTCCCGCATTGCCCTTCCTTGAACACGGCATTGGGGCCTTTCCTCTCCGTGTAGACGGGAAGGGTGTAGTTCTTCGTGTTGTTGATGTTGTTAAGGTCAATGACGACGCGAATGAAATAGTCGGAATCCGCCTTCGCAGTCATCAAGGTTGTCCGATTGCCAAGCTTGCCTGTGGAAATGTTGAAGCCCATGCCGAAGAGCCCGAGCGTGTCGTAGGGGTTGTTGCCAGAAAATCCAGCCTTGATTGCCTTCTCCGCTTCCTCGTCGGTCATGCCGGGTCCGTTGTCTGCCACTCGGAGACGTCCACTGCCATTGCTGATGTTGCTATTGCTCGGAAGCTCGATAGTCACAGAGGGGTGGTCGACAACGATGCCTTGAAGCTTCGCGCTTGCGAAGGAGTCAATGCCGTTGTCTATTAGCTCACAGAGTGCATCCAACGGCTTCATGGGCGTGTGGGTTAATGCGAGGAGAACCTTGGGATCCGGAGTGAAATCGAAACTCTTCATGTTTACCTGTCCTTCGATAGATCGTTGATAACGCTCTCCCTGATAAGCGCGCTGAAAGTCGTTCCGCGTAGTGCAGCGGCCTCTTTCGCGGAATCGCGAAGGTTCCTCGGGATTCGAATGGTCACGGCCACGGTGTCGCCGCCAATCAGATACTCCTGAATATCAGTTGCATCTGCTCTTCGCTTGAGAAGCTCGGTGTAGCTCAATTCCTGCTCCTTTGATTGCGAGTTGCAATACGCTGTAAATTCTATCATCGACGCCTATGAACATCATGGTTATCTCGCTGGCGACATGCTCAATTTTATCTGCCCATGCCAGCCGCCCGAATCGGCCAGGCGCTAACGTTACCTCGCTCGTCCGCGCCCCGCATGCACGCCGGGTCGGTCAAGCCGCATGCCGCCCAAGGCGCATGGAAGGCCCCTGGGACGCCCACGCAGGGCATAGGCGCGCGTCTTCACCACGGCTGCGCAAGCCACGCGCAGAAGGTTATCGGCTTATAGGAAGCGTTATTGGCGCGTGTCTTGCTCCGCAGGTCGGGTTCAGCCGCGCGCCTATGCCCTGCGTGGGCTATGGCAGCGTTGACCAACTTTGCGCCTTGGGCGGCATGCGGCTCGCCCTCCCTCGGCGGCGTGCATGCGGGGCGCTGCGTTATCTCGGGTAGCCGCGCCTGTCCGCTTCGGGTGGCAGCGGCTGGCATGGGCAGAGCACACGAGGGCTCGAAACCGCCACGCACCAGCAACGAGCACTCGATTGCAAGCCCCCATAGCGTTATGCGGCATTTACGCCTTCGTAACCATCCCGCCCGCGATAGCCGCAGCGACGCACAGGCAGCACGTTAGCACGGCGTATCCCACAGCACCCAAGACGGCCCCGCGGGACGCCAGGTCGGCCACCTCCAGGCTGAACGTCGAGAACGTCGTGAACCCGCCGCAGAGCCCCACGCGCAGCATCAGCGATAGCTCTCCGTCGGATACGACCCCGCGTAGCACGAGGGCCGCTATGGCAGCCAGCACGAACGACCCGACCACGTTCACGGCGAGCGTCGCCCAGGGAAACGATGACGCCGAGACGGCATTTCCGACCAGGTAGAGCAAGACGGATCCGATGAAGCCGCCGCAGCCCACGGCGATGCAGTTGAGGAACATGTGCCCTCCTTCCCGCAGGGGATATGAAAATGGCCCCCGCACGTCGTCTGTGCAGAAGCCATCAGCGCCCTATGCGCGGTTCAGGTTCGTCCTCGGGAGAGCCTCATTCCCTGTGCGCGAAGTATATCACCCCCGCGTACCCGGGCGCCCGTTTTCCATGCCGATTTCAGCAGCAAGCCTGCGAGCGGTCGCCTCGTCCTCGCCGTACCAGCGGGCGCGATACTCCCAGGGCGCGAGGGTGATTCCCACCTCGACCATGTCCTGAGCTTTCTCGGCTGCAACGTCGGTGATGATGCTGTCGTCGAACGAGCACGTGATGACGCCCTCGTCGGGCAGGTTTTCCCCGAATGCGCGTGCGCAGTGCAGCACCACATGGCTGATGCCCGCAAGCGAGACCTCCAAGGCGTGCTCGTGCCTGGCAATGTTCCTCATGAGAGCGGAGTTGTCAGAACTCACCTCCGTCGCCGTCTTGATGAAGCCGCGCGACTCGTCCAGGTCGAAGTAGCCGATGCCGAAGCCCGTGAGGTCGCCCAGCATCTGGAGAGCGATGCGGAAAGCCTCCGCCTGCGCGTTGGTTCGGAGCGCCGGCGCGAACTCCTGGATCATGTCCTCGGTGCTCATCACCTTGCGGAAAACGGTGCAGTCCTGCTTACCGAATGGGATACTGACGCGTTTGCCATTCCCGCTCGACTCCTTGTCGAAGAGAACGTCTGATAGGAAGACCCTCATCTTGCTCACGTCGATCTCGTTGATAAGCGCGTCGAAGGCCAGGTCCACTGCCTGGACGGCATCGACGGCATCTGCGAACACCGATTGCCCATAGGGCGACATGTCCACGCGCGTGTTGTCCACGGCTGGCTTCACGATGGCGAAGGTGGGAAAAGCACTGCCCGTGTCGTACTCCGCGCACACGCCCACGGGCTCGATGACGTTCCCCGCATCGTCGAAACACACGGTGACGATCCTGTACGTCTCCTCATCTCCATGGGAAGGCAAAGATTCGGAAGGCGAAGGTTGGAAAAACACCTCCTGTTTTCCATGGGAAAGTGAAGCTTCTGCATGCAAGCCGTCCCCATCATTGGGAAGAGGACCGCGAAGGTGCATCTGAAGCTGGTCCACGGCCTTTCCGCGATAGAAGGCCCGCGTGACGAAAGCGCATTCTGAAACGCCCTCCTCATCCCAGGTCAGCGGCAAGACCATCCGCGCATCGTAATGCCGTATGCGAACCTTCCGCGCATCGGCGTCCGCCTAGAGCGCCCATGCTCCGGTACCCATGCCGAACGCCCTCACGACGGTGTTCTGCGCCTGAGGCATGAACCCGGTCTTGCTGAAGAAGTCCGCGAGCCACTCCGTGCACTCCTGAGACTCGCACACCACCTGCGTTTTGTCGTTCAGCAAAAGCGACCCCCACTCCTGGCACACGCGCATCGTCGGATGGATGGAGCGCCTATGCACCTCGTAAACGCGTCCCTACTTGTCAGTATCTCTGTATTCATAGAAGCTACCGACATAATTCATCCACTCGTGCCACATGCGGATGCATCCATCCATCGTCTCCAGGGAAAGATAAAGTCCCGCAATCTCAAATACTCGCGCATGTGCTCTGGCACCCAGTAGTCGACCTCGAGTTCTTTACTCATGATCACTCATCTCGATTCAAGGTGAAAGTGAAAACGCATACGGTATCCAAACGAGTAACAAGCGTTTACTTGTAGTAAAATCGGCTCGCTATTCTGCATCCAACCTGGGGGACGCAAGCAGCCTCATGACTAATTCCAGACAATCGTTTCCTGTCATTATGGCATTCTGCTTAGCTCTGGCTTTGTGCGGCTGCGTCGAATCTGTACAGCCCTCGGCCTCTGATGTCGACGAAGCTTCCTCGGCAGCTGTGCGAGAAATGACGATGGATGAGTACCTGCAAGCAATGAACCCGCTAATCGGGCAGATGGAAATATGCTTGGAAGGCAGCTTCGAAGCCGCAAAATCAAGAAAGTGGAGTGAGAGCCACGACCGATATAGTGAAGCACGTGAGCTATACCAGAATATAGTAGATATCGAACCGCCCGAATCAGCCGTCTGGACTCATGAACTGTTCAAGGAATATGCGGAATCGTCGCGTGCGGCCTGCCAATACTATTTCAAAGCCGTTAACGAAACCAAAGAAGGGTCACTGGAGCGGGCGAACGAATACCTTAGTACTGCCTCTAACCATGCGAAAAAAGCCGCCGAGTGGCATGAGAAGGCAAACGAGGCTTTAAAGGAAGCCCAACCACAATAAGAGAAGCCAAAAGAACGGAAATCGGTGCTTTTGACCCCTCAGCATATCATTCATAATCGCGTACATAGCGGCATCTATGCTGAGGTCATTCCCATCTAGGATCTCGTTAATCCAGCTGCCTTCCTTGTTACTCTCCAATTCTTAGAAGGTATATTCTGTGAAGTTGGGCGGTCTGCGGCCGGGATTGATGATGGTTTCTCGCAGCTCAGCGAGTCATTCGTAGAAAAGCACGCGCATGCTCGCCACAATGGCACCAGAGCCCAGCGGTGTGGAAGATCCCCATTCCAGCCCAACAAGGCTTGTTTCTGCGTTCCAGCTACCAAAGCGCCTGCCTGTTGATATGATTTCACCAAACAGCATGCGGCTTGAGGTGAGTGTCGAGCTTCGGGCGCCCGCCAAACTGAGGAGCGTAAATGGGCTTGAACGCAATCAACGGGTGTCTGACGCTGACGTCGGGCGTGATGGACTACATCCGCTTTGGCGGCGGAGAGCGGGTGATGGTCATGCTTCCCGGCGTGGGGGACGGGCTGAAGACCGTAAAGGGGATGGCGATTCCCTTCGCCATGATGTACCGCTCTCTGGCAAAGGACTTCACGATCTACGTGTTCAGCCGCCGCAGGGAGCTGCCCGAGCACACGACGACGCGGGAGATGGCCGCGGACCTGGACGAGGCAATGGAGGCGCTGGGGCTTGCGGGATCGGCCGTCGTCGGCGTCTCGCAGGGCGGGATGATCGCCCAGTGGCTCGCGATCGACCATCCCGAGAAGGTGGGGAGGCTCGTGTTGGTGGTGACGACCGGCCGCCCCAACGCGACGATAGAGGACGTGGTCGCGCGCTGGGTCGGCATGGCCGAGCGCGAAGATTACCGGGGAATCATGCTCGACACGGCCGAGCGGTCCTATTCGGAAAAGCGGCTGAAAGCGGCCCGCATCCAGTACAAGGCGCTCGGGAGCTTCGGGAAGCCGAAGAGCTTCGCGCGGTTCCTGACGCAGGCCGAATCGTGCGTGACGCACGACGCCTACGGGCAGCTTCCCGGCATCTCCTGCCCGACGCTGGTGATCGGCGGTGCGGACGACAGGATCGTCACGGGACGGGCGTCGGAAGAGATAGCTGAAAAGATAGCCGGCAGCGAGCTTTACCTGTACGAGGGCTTGGGCCACGGCCTCTACGAGGAGGCCCCTGACTTTTTGGAGCGCGTTGCGGATTTCTGCAGCAGTAGTCGCCAGTCCAGCTGAATCGGCGCCATCATTCCCCGAACTCCGCCAGATAGCCATCGCGTACAATCTCGAAGCCGCCCTCGAGGTTGTACGCCACGTAGTTCCCGAAACCGCCGCCAGACTTCCAGACCAGGATAGGCCCCGGCCCGTCGAAGGACATGTAGTCTCTCCTTCTGAACAGGAAGGCGTCGTCCGTCTCGCAGCAGTAGTCGATCTCGCCGCCGTAGACTTCATCGTCCCACGCCGACCGCGCAAGCTCCAGCGCCTCCCGGAATCCGAGGGATCTCGTCTCGTAATCGGCCGTTTCCAGCATGCCAGTCTTTCTGCCGTCATCCCGCCTCATGCCCATGATGCCCGGTCCTTTCTTCTGAGTCTCGTCGTTTGGTTGCAGCATGATGGTAGCAAATGCCGCCTGAGGTTTGTCCCCCTGCAGGGGACATGCGGAGGACTGCGGTGCGTGACGGTAGGCGCCTGCCAAGAAAAGCTCGTGCAGCTTGGCGAGCGCGCTCCCGAGGTGACGTTCTGCGTCATAAGCGACTCGTCGCGGAAGCTGGGCGAGAAGGCGCTCTCCGAGATGGGCGGCGGTTTGAACGGCGGGGTGTGATCACGGGGCTAGCCGAGGGCATGCAGGGCGGCTATTGCTCCAAGTATCCCGAGAACACGGCGTTCACGTGCTCGCGGTATTCCCGCCAGGCACCGGTGCCGCCAAGTTCCGCTCGCAGCGTTTCTGCGATCGTGGAGTAGTACCAGGCGTGCTCGGCGGGGTCCTTCTGGTTGAAGCGCTGCCAGAGCCCGTCGCCGAGCGCCTCGAGGTCCCGCTGGATCGAGCGGATGTTGGAGAGCTTGTCGCCCAGACAAACGATGCGCACGCCCGGGTCGGACGCGCTTGTCATGTGCTCGATGTTCTCCACCTTGCGGACCTTCCACGTATCGGCGGGCGGCAGCCCCTCGCGCTTGTCCTCGGAATCGCCGGCCACTATCTCGGCGACGCGCTTGCCGAACAGTGACTTGACCTCGTCTGCGGTCACCCCGGCGTCCTCGACGACGTCGTGGAGGACGGCCGCCGCGAGCACTTCCTCGTCGTCGGTGATGCTGGCGCATATGACGGCCGCCTCCATCGGGTGGATGATGTAGGGCAGGTTTGTTCCCTTGCGCAGCTGCCCCGCGTGCTTTTGTGCGGCGAACGCCACCGCTCTGTTGAGTAGGTTCTCCATCCGCATCGATGCCTTTCTCTCGCGATGGTCTCATTATTCCATTTGGAAAGGTGGCTGGGAGCACCATCGTCGGTACACCTGGGCACGCTCTGGGGGAGTATGATGCCGATGATGGAAAACGGATTCGACGAAGGCCTGGCACGTGGCTTGCAACCGCCTGCCCGGGCGGGATTATAGCGGGAAGGGAAGTGGTGCCGATGGCCGACGGTATGTGGACGCTCAACGACGATGGGAGTTTCGAGCTGCAGGAGCCCTACGCGACGCAGTTGGTGGAGGCGAGGGTCGCCTCGACGAAGGGGTGGACCGAGGCGCTCGTCGAGTACCTCGAGCCCCGCTGCCCCTACACAGCGCAGGAGCTCGTCGACGAGCTGGTCAAGCGCAACACCGAGCGCGACGACAAGAAGATCCCCCTGTTCGAGGAGTTCGTCTTGGAGGCGCTATCGGGGGACCTGTGAGGAAGGGCGATTCTCGTCGAAAAGGCGGGCTTTCACATGTACTCTTCCAGACCGTCACCGACGGATAAGGCTGCTTGGCAATTCGGGCAAACTAGCTTCTGCATCTTCCCTCCGTCGATGTCAGCTCAAACGCCTTGTTGCATGAGGCGGTTTGCTATGCGCTACGGAGTGCAGATGCCGCAGGGTTCGTAACCCATGGCTATAACCTCGTCGCGGGACATCTCGACATCCTGGCGGTTGGCGTCTTTCATCTGCTTGACTGCCCGGCATCCAGGGTGGTGGAATTTTCGAGAGTTCGTGTTCAAGACGTAGGAGTGGACGTCGGCTGCTTGAGTCGCCTCTTGTTCAGGTGCGACAACCGTCACATCGAAGGTCCGATGCGCAGTGTTGCCATGGATGTCGGCTGCGTTGACGTCGATGGAGTATACTCCGGCGACTGATGTGTCAACGCTGCCTTCGACCGTGTACCAGCCCTTGTCGTAAAAAACCTCCTCGCCTGCCTTGGAGCCCTTCGCCTCGGGTGCCGATTCGACGAGCTCCAGCTCCCCGTCAACGGGGTCCTTCACGAAATTGATGTTCTGGGTGGGGCTGTAATCGGTGCCCGCGTCGATTTTCGGCGCCTTGTCAACAAAGTCGATCTGGGGCGACTTTGTGTCGAGGACCTTGAAGCTCATCTCGCGCTTCAGGCTTTGGCCGCCGAGGGAAAGCATGTAGGTCACCTTCTGGCTACCGACCTCTGCAAGGTCGGCCTTGCCCTCGGATGTCACCTCCACCTTGGGGTCCGAGCACTCCACGAGGCTGAGGGGTTTTGCTTTCTTGTTTGAGTATTCGAGCTGCTCGGTCTTCTGCGTCAGCTCGGCTTTCTCAAGCTCTTCTGCGGTGCGAGCTTTTGCTTCTTCTTGCTGTTTCTTTTCTTCTTCGGCTTTGCGATCTGCCTCTTCTTTTGCCTTGTCTGCAGCATCTGTTGTTTCGGCGGCTTTCTCCTCGGCCTTTTCGCTTGTGCCCTTAGCGGTGTTGAGGAGGGATTGTTTGAGTTTGCCGTTGTCCGAGTCGGCAGATTCGGATGATTGGGATTCCGTCGACGCCTCACTAGCTGAGTTTTGGGCATTGCCGGACTGTCCGCATGAAGACAACGCGAAGAGAACGCCAAAAGCAATTGCGATCACGGCAATGATTCGGAGTATCGAGATGCTGGTCTTCGTCGATTGGGCTTTCATGGGCTGTCCTTTCACCGAATTTCATGAAGTTTTGACGCTCGATGCAGTCGGCGTCGCTTTCGAACACCTCGAGGGTTCCGCCGAAGTCGCGATTCATGGATGATTATAGGGATAATACGAAGGTGTTTGCCAAGAGAATCGTTTAGCCAGCTATCTCCCCGAAGCCTGAGTTTACCTACATGTAAGGATGAATGCTGAAAGGAGTCCGTTGATCCGGTTGACGTCTGCACCCTTCTTGAGGTTGATCTTAACGTGGCCTGCACGCGTCCACAACTCGACCTCGGAGTTGAAGTCGAGCATCCCCGCGTTCTCGATTGACCACATGTCGACCGATTTCCACGGTAGCGAGTAGGTCTCGATTTTTTGACCGGTAAGCCCCTGCGAGTCGCGCACGATCAGCCGGTGTGACGTGAACACCGCGATGTCGCGGATTGTCTTGAACGCGGCATAAGCTTGCTCGCCCTGTATGAGCATAGCCATGACGTCTTGAGTGGGTTGCACTTCTTGGAAGAAGGTCCATTCCGCGAATTTAACAAGCTCGTTTGCCATGATAGTTCCTTTCTTCGGATCCCATTTCAGCGTATGCAATCAAGTTGCTGAATTCATTAGCCGCCAGCTAATGAATAGATACATGGTAATGGGAAACTACGTAGCCTGAGGCCAAAAAGGAGTATGCGTTCAAGCGCTTCAGTCATTGTCTAGCTCGTCCATTAAACCAGCGGTAATAATTCCTGCTGGTAATGCCACTATTGCTATTCCGACAAACGAGGAGAGCATGGCTATGATTCTGCCAATTTCAGTTGTCGGGTACAGGTCACCATAACCGACGGTGGTAAGGCTAACTACTGACCAATAAACGGCGTCGAAGAAAGATGTAAATGTGTCGTGCTCCACGTTGAAAATCACCATCGCGCACACAAGAACGTAAGTGGCAGCTAGAGCAATAACAACGCAAAATTTGCCGCGCTGTTTTTTGAAGGCGTTTGAAATAGCAGACATACTTTTGCTGTACCGGAGAAGGCGGAAGGCCCTTAACGCACGTAAAAGACGCAAGATACGCATTGTACGCCACGCAGGGTTAAGTGCGATAAACGTTGGCAGGATTGTCACGAGGTCCACAATTGCCATTGGAGTGAAAGGATAGAGAGCAAATGATGCTGCACCCTTGTTGAGCTTGAAGTCAGCGGTTAGCCATCTAGCTGCGTAATCCGCGATGAAAATTGCTGTGCAGAAGTACTCTAAAACGGTAAATACCAGTTTATCCTCCCAGAAACAAAGAGGTACGAGCGACGCAAGGATAATCGCTGTCATTATCTTTCCGTAAATCTGCGAGGTTTTAGAATCACCCTCGAGTAACTCATACAGCCTAATTCTCATGCTCTCTCACTTCAATTGCGTACAGCAAGCTTAAGCGATAGCTATTCCACGTTGCGTCACTAAGCGTACCACGCCTCACCGATATCTCATTCCACGGTACGCCGATTGAGATGAGGGGCGTGCAACCTCTCATCTCATATTTCCTTTTGCTGGTTCCGTTCATGCACTTGCGCGTAGGCTCCCTTAATGGCGGTCCCTACTTCACGGGGAGCTGGATCTCAGTGAGCCACTCGTCGATAGGCAGTGCACTTGTTCCAGACGCCGCCGAGTTCCGCGTGCAGAGCTTCGGCGATAGTGGAGTAGTCCCAGTCGTGCTTCTGCGCGGCAAACGCCACCACTCTGTTGAGTAGGTTCTCCATCTGTATCGATGCTTTTCTCTCGCGATGGTCTCATTATTCCATTTGGAAAGGTGGCTGGGAGCACCATCGTCGGTACACCTGAGCACGCTCTGTGGGAGTATGATGCCGATGATGGAAAACGGATTCGACGAAGGCCTGGCACGTGGCTTGCAACCGCCTGTCCGGGCAGATGCTAACGGGAAGATGAGCTTGATTCAGGGGAGGAGTGCCGAAGATGGGCGGCTTGTTCGTGATCACAGTTGTCATAGCGCTTCCCGTCGCGTTCGTCCTAGCCGTCGTCTCCGGCTCGGATTCGCTGGCAAGTGCAATCGGGTGTCTTGGGGTGGCCGCGCTCATGGTCGCCTTGTACTTCGTGGTTGTCGGCGGCGGGCTCTCGTTGTTGCTGCACAGCTGCAGCGCGTAGAGGCTGTGCTTTGGCCATCGTTGTAATGGCCAGTATCAGAAAAAGCCTCGCCGGGAAGGCGGGGCTTTCACATGCTGTAAAGCTTCAGCCGATTACGGATCTGCTTGATTGGAATCGTCTTCGACCTTGTCAGCTTCGGTTGTCGCTAGGCCGCCTGAGCCGGCGCCGTCATTCATCGAATTCCGCCAGATAGCCCTCGCGCACGATCTCGAAGCCGCCCTCGAGGTTGTACACCGCGTAATTCCCGAAACCGCTGCCAGACTTCCAGACCAGGATCGGCCCCGGCCCGCCGAAGGACATGTAGTCTCTTCTTCTGAACAGGAAGGCATCGTCCGTCTCGCAACAGTAGTCGATTTCGCCGCCGTAGACTTCCTCGTCCCACGCCGACCGTGCAAGCTCAAGTGCCTCACGGAATCCGAGGGATCTCGTCTCGTAATCGGCCGTTTCCACCACGCCGGCCTCCCTGCCGTCATCCCGTCTCGCGCCCATGATGCCCGGTCCTTTCTTCTGAGTCTCGCCGTTTGGCTGCAGCATGATGGTAGCAGATGCCGCCTGAGGGTTTGTCCCCCTGCAGGGGACATGTGCAGGGCCGTTGCGCGGCGCTTTCGGTATGCGGCAAGGGGCGCAGCCGTTGCGGCTGCAATCAGCCTCGATGTCCCGTTTCGTGTACTCCGCTGTTCTTCCGTTTGGGTAGACTGATAGCGTCGATATAAAGTTGGGGAAGGGTAGGCCGCGGAAGTGTCGAGCCTGCGCCGTCGATGCGCGCGGGAGGGCGTCCGAGACGCCGATCCGGTTTCCCGAGTAGCCCCCATGAGTAAGGTGGGATGCTTGCATGGCCAAGATAACGATTCAGCAAATAGGCATCACCGAGGCCGATGCCGACGCCATCGTGAACGCCGCGAACGAGGGCCTGAGAGCGGGCTCGGGCGTCTGCGGGGCAATATTCAAGGAGGCGGGCCACCGCGACATGCAGGCCGCCTGCGACGAGATTGGGCATTGCGACACGGGCGACGCCGTCATCACGCCCGGCTTCGCGCTCAAGGCCCGCCACGTCATCCATGCCGTCGGGCCCCGCTGGCGCGGTGGGGGATGCGGCGAGGAGGAGCTGCTTGCGAGCTGCTACGCGAGGGCGATCGAGCTGGCTGTCGAGAACGGCTGCAAGACGATTGCCTTCCCGCTGATATCGTCGGGAATATACAACTACCCGAAGGAGGAGGCGTGGCGCGTGGCGATAGGCGCCTGCCGGGATAAGCTCGAGCAGCTCGGGGAGCGTGCTCCTGAGGTGACGTTCTGCGTCATAAGCGACTCGTCGCGGAAGCTGGGCGAGAAGGTGCTCTCCGAGATGTACAAACTCACCGAGCCGTGATTCGGCCGGGTCATCTCCTTCCGATGACGGCCTCGGGATGCGCCCGAAGCCGGATGTCTTACAATGGGCATTATGCCGGCGGTCGGCCCGGAAGCCTTCGGAGCCCGGGTCCGCCGGCCTGAGTCTGAGAGGAGGCGCCGCATGCTTGAATCGTTCGAGATCGAGGGCGGGATCCTGCGGAGGTACCGCGGCGACGAGGCGCACGTCGTCATCCCCGAGGGCGTGACGCGAATAGGGGAGTCGGCGTTCGAGGGCTGCGAGGCCCTCGCCTCGGTGGACATCCCGGGCAACGTGACGGAAATCGGAGATGAGGCGTTCCGGTGCTGTCACGCCCTCGCCTCCGTCTCCATCCCCGAGGGCGTGGCGCGGATCGGGGAGGCGGCGTTTGCTGGCTGCTGGTCCCTCGCCTCGGTGGATAT
>JAFRGA010000038.1 GCA_017434045.1 Eggerthellaceae bacterium | reverse complement strand
CGTAGCTTCCTGCAAGGTCGAGCACAACCTGCCGAATGGCCAGAACGGCATCACGATGTTCGGTGATGGCCCGTGGAAGGTCGACGAGGAATATTGGAACTACAACTGGTACGCCCTGCCGACCGACCTGTGCGATATGTGCGCAGACCGCACTGCAGCTGGCCGCGAGCCGATTTGCGTGCACCACTGCCTGGCAAACGTCATCACGTACGGTCCGATTGACGAACTTGCCGAGCTTCTGAAGAAGAAGGGCAAGCAGATGTTGGTCGTTCCGACCTACAAGCCGCGCACAGCATACGGCGAGTTCGTGCACAAGCACAACAAGACCGACGATCACGTTGCCGCACATCTCGAGGTGTCTGGTACGGGTACTGCCGAATTCGGTGCCCATCGCCACGACGGCCGCGTGGGCGAGTACACGAGCGAAGGCGCAACGATCGAGGACGAACAGGCGTAACGCCCGGCGTTTTGTCGCGCATTTCGTAAGGTTTTGGTTATTGAAGGGTGGTGCCCGCTTGGCGGGCGCCACCTTCACGGGTTTTCAGAGACGTGCTGTCTGGTTATGCCAGGCGACACGCTGAACGGAGCTTTCGTATGGACGAAAAGGTCAAAGACCGCATGGGCAGGGTTGCCTACATCCGCTACAAAGGTGGGGTACCAGGCGATGATGAGCTCTTCGAGGACCATTCGACCGGGAATCCCGTTCCCGTGACACTTGGTGCCCACCGAGTGCCGAAGGGAATCGAGAATGCCCTGTTCGATATGGAGGTCGGCGAGCAGCGTGTCATCCAGATTCCCAGTGAGCTCGGTTTCGGCGTGTACATCGAAAAGGATGCCCAATGGTATCCGCGCACGCTCATTCCGCACGGGTACGAGATGAAGGTCGGTGACTTCCTTCCCTATACCGATCCGCAGAACGGGCTGAAGAAGCTCGTGCGTGTTATTGCTGCCACAGAAGATGGCGTTAAAATTGACTTTAACCACCCGTTCGCGGGCAAAGACCTTGAATACTGGATCGAGCTCGTCGATTTGAAGTAGGGGAGTGACCATGTGCTATCCATGCACGATGTGCAACGGCTGTGGCAAGTTGAACCCTGGAAGTCCCTTGTTTGTTCCCAAGGTTGTGGTCAAATGCCTCGACTGCGGAGGCGATGTCGACGAGATGAGCGGCAAGTGCCTTGGTTGCGGCAAGCAAGTTATGATACCGCTCGTTGACGAAACAGCTGATGGATCTACTGTTGAAACAGCCGATGAGCCTGTCGCCGAGACAGCCGGTGAGTCCGTTGCCGAATCGGTTGAAGAGATTTGCGTCGACGCAGTTGGTGAGACGGGCGAAGTCGACAGCGCGTTGGATTCCGTCGCATAGAGGTCTGCGCGAAGATGTGTGGCTATGTATGCATACAGTGCGGACGTTGTGGCAAGGTTAAAGGTGACATGCCCCAACGCGAGATACGCTGTCTCTCATGTCGTACGATGATTCCCGTTGGCGAGTCCGTGTGTCCGAACTGCGGATTTTCTTTCGCCAAGCCAGGGCAGAGGTCTTCTTCGACGAAGGCGTGATGACAGTCATGAGGTCTTTCATCTAGAGGCTATGAAAGACGCGTTTCGTCCGGGTGATACGGCTTGAAAGCCAAGCCAGGAAGAACGTACGTAATTATTTCCCGTTTTTTGGCAGAAAATGACGTTTGTGCATGTCTTCCCAAACCATTCATCCTCAATTAAAAAGATGCGACCTGGTCTTTTTCTAATTCAACGTGAACAATAAAGAACCTTTTGCCCTAAAAAGGGCTAAAAGCGGGTCAGCTGGACATGCGCAGACGTCATTTTCTGCCAAAAAACGGGAAATAATTACGCAGAGCAATCTCTCGGCGTGTTTTGCCTAAATTCAAAGCCTTCTTGTGCCGCAACACAAAACGAAGCGGACCTTTCGGCCCGCTCCGCATCAAATGAGAACTCTT
>JAFRGA010000037.1 GCA_017434045.1 Eggerthellaceae bacterium | reverse complement strand
TCTTCACCAGCCAGCGCTGGCACTAGGCAACCGCACAAAAACAAGTGACTGAGGCTCGCGAGGCGGGGCTGCCCCGCCTCGTTCCTATGCCGAAAACAAGGAGGATTCCATGACTGGGAACAAGCGGACTATCACGTTTGCGTATCGCGGCAGCTTTCCTGATGGCGAAGTGTTCGATGACCACGAGAATGCGCCTATGCAAGTTGTGGTGGGACGCGGTCAAGTCATGAAAGCCCTCGAAGATGTCCTTGCAGAGATGGAGATCGGCGAGGAGCGCACGGTTGAACTTGCCGCCAAGGACGCTTACGGCGAGTACGACCCCGATGCACTCCAGCATGTGCCCACGTTCAAGATTCCCAACGGAGCCAACATGCCCGTCGGGCAATATATTGGTTGGACTTCGCCACGGAACATCGAGCCAATTCCCGTCAAAGTCGTCGAAATCGTGAACCAAGTTGCCACTCTTGACTTCAACCACCCGTTGGCGGGCAAAGACATCGTCTATTGGGTGAAGGTTGTCGATATCGTCGACGAAGATTGTTAAACGAAGAATTCTCATTTAATGCGAAGCGGGCCGAAAGGTCCGCTTCGTTTTGTTTCATGGGACAACAAGGCTTTAGATTTAGGCAAAACCACGCCGAGGAATTGCTCTGCGTTTTTTCTCGGTTTCTGCCAGAAAAGAATTACACAGCAAGGCTTAAGACAGTCAAAACTGTCCAACACCTTGGACTGGCGGAGGCAAACTGCTAGATTAAAGTAAAAGCTTCGGGCAAACGAACGACCCACCAGAGCAAGGAGGCAGAGCGCATGCTGTACACGCCCATCACCAAGAAAGCCCTGCGCTATTGCTTTGAATCCCATGATGGGCAGTTCGATAAGAGCGGGATACCGTACGTCAACCACCCGCTCCACCTCGCGGAGCAAATGGAAACCGAGGACGAGACCGTCGTCGCGCTGCTACACGACGTAATGGAAGACTGCGGCAAGACCCTCGACGATTTGCGCGCACTGGGCATATCAGAGCAAGCTGCCGAAGCACTTGAGCTGCTCACCCACCCAGAGGAAGTGCCCTACCTCGATTACGTGCGCGCTCTCAAGAACAACCCCCTCGCAGCCAAGGTGAAGCTGGCCGACCTGAAGCACAATTCGGATCTGACGCGTCTCGACAATGTGAGGGAGCGGGACATCGAGCGCCTGTGCAAATACCGCGAAGCACGCGCGATACTCGGCGCTCCAGTGACTCCACGCGAGGAGAACGCGCAGATGATCGACGCACGCATCGAAGCGGGGCTCTCATCGCTCCGCAAGCATTACGCTGTGAGCGAGCAGGCGGTCGACCAAGTCCTCGCAAGCCCCGTCATCGGCGGGCGCCCACACCACGCACGGCGATTCGACATCGAAGGCGTTGGCAACCTGCTCGTCATGACTGTCAAGGAAGCCGACAAAAACCAGCTGAGCTCATTCGTGATCACGCCATACGCGAAAAACTTGCCCTTGTTCTCGACCGACTACGTGTACTCGGGCGACAAGCGCTTCTTCCTCATCGAGCTCTACGATTTGGCCGTGCACCGAGACGATGCGTACTGCCGTGGCATCGAGTCATTCGCGGCGCTTTCGTCGAGCTGGGACGACATGCCCGACTTCCCCACGCGGCCATGTTGGTACGACGACATCCGCCCCGTGTGCATCGCGAAGGCGCCGAGCCGCGAACAAGATGAGTCCGCGCTGCGTCGGTTCCTCGAGGCCTTGCAGCTGTTCATAGACATGGAGCAAAACGCATCGCCGCTTTCGAGCGAGGACCTCAAACGCAAATGGCAGCTCAACAAAGATTACGCCGATCGGCTCATCGACGAGGGCGGCGTATCTACCGACCTGTTCACCGAGGCGTTGGGCGTCGAGAACACGCGTCGCTTCTTCGACGAGGTCTTCTTCGCCCCCGCGTGCTATCGCGGCGAATAGATAGATATGGCGGTCTTTCCTTTTGTAGGAAGACGATTTTCCGCTTCAGAGGCAACTGCAACAACCTAAGTAATAAGCCTTCGACCGTCAGCCAAGTTCAGCAAGAAACGCCTTAGTCGCACTGTAAGAAATCTCATAGATTCCTGGATACTCGCTCGCGCGGGGACCGCCGATGCCCAGCACGATAGCGTCGTCGTCGAGCGAGCGCAGCCAGTCGCAGGCGCGATCGATCTGCTGGTCAATCGCGCCGGGGCCATCGAGCCAGATGTCGAAATGGGGAACGCCGTACTTCTCGTTGAACTGATACCCGGCACTCGTTCCGGGCGATGCGTCCGATGCCTGGGTGTTGAACACGATGCAGCACGTCGAGTCGCGGATGTTCCACTCGGTCCGCTGGATGACATCAGACGACGGCGTTTCGGTCATCTCAGGGTAGAGCGCCAAAACACCGGGCGGGTCGGGATAGTCCTCTGCCCAACCGCCTGCCGGACACCAGCCGGATACGCGAATGCCACAGTGACGCGCCGCATCCATGGCGCCGCGGTCGGCGCCGCTCTGCCCGCCGCTACGAATCTCGATTATCTTGCTCATCGATTGAACTTTCATTTGATA
>JAFRGA010000036.1 GCA_017434045.1 Eggerthellaceae bacterium | reverse complement strand
GGTCGACATCGAGAGGGCCTGCAAGGTGCTCGAGGGCCACACCTGCGTGTGCGGCAACCTGCCCACGACGCTGCTGGTCTACAGCACGCCCGAGAAGGTCGTCGACGCGACCAAGCGCATGCTCGACGCCTGCGCGCCCGGCGGCGGCTTCGTCATGGACTGCTCCATCGTGTGCGACCACTTCAAGGAGGAGAACTTCACCGCCTGGTACGAGACCACGCTGGAGTACGGCAAGTACTAGTGTCTAAAGCCCGTAGCGGGTCGAAGGGCAGTCGTTAAATGCCCCCCATTTCCTGGACAGTGGGAAATGGGGGGCTTCTTAAGTCTGAGGACTCGAGAACCAAATACGGTCCTCGCATTCAAAGCGGTGTATTACACGAGCGATGCGCCGAAACGGGCTTGTTTGGCCGCCATCGCCTCGTTGATATCAAGATAGGACAAAGCGCCCGTCGGACAGATATCGGCGCAGGCGGGCGCATAGCCGAAGCGTGTGCGTGCGTAGCAGCCGTCGCATTTTTGTATCGTGCCGTCGCCACCGAAGCGTGGAATGCCGAAGGGGCATGCCATCGCGCAGGCATGGCAGCCGATGCAGAGCTCACGACGCACAATTACCGCCCCGCTCTCGGGGTCGCGGCGAAGGGCGCGCGACGGGCAGGCATCCAGGCACTCGGCATTGTCGCAGTGCATGCACGCTGTGGAAACGTGAGCAATGCGGACCTCGCCCGCTTCCATGTTTTCAACGTGCATGACGCTGCGGAACATCAGGTCGCCTCCAAGAAGATCCGTGTCGTTCTGATCCATGCACGCAACCGCGCAGGCATAGCATCCAACGCACTTCTGGACGTCGAAGTACAGCGATTTCCTAGTCATTGTCGGCGCCTCCTTCCACGGCGTTCTCTGCTTCTATCTTGCAAAGCGATGACCGATAGCCCGGGAATCCAGAAATCGGGTCGAGGTAATCGCCGCTGATAAGGTCGTTCACATTTGCCTGAGGCCAATCGTGGTACATGTGCACGTCGCCCTTGCGCACCATCTTGGTTAGGTGCGCGCGCGCCCTAATCTGGCCGCGGGGCGTGATGATCTTCATCCACGAGCCGTCGGCGATGCCAGCTGCAGCCGCATCGTCAGGGCAAATATCAGCATGTGGCTCGGGGCTGAGCGAACGCGCCCACGGCACGCGGAACATCCGCGTGTGCTGGAACATGGGCAAGCGTGAGCCCGTGTCCAGGATGAGCGGGAACTCTTTGGCAAGGTCGGGTTGCGAAACGGGGCTCATTTCCGGCTCACGATACGATGGCAGCTCCTCGTACCCTTCTCGGTCTACTGCGGCAAGCAGGCTGGACACGAACTCCGCCTTCCCCGAAGGGGTGTTGAAGCCGACGTTCAGGTACTTGCGCTCAGCCGGCGGCTTGGCGCCTGGCACGAACATGCCCTCGGGGTGCTTGTTCAGCTCCTCCACGGTCAGGCCGCTCGGCTCGAGAATCCAGTTAACGCACGCCTCCATGCCCGATTCCAACAGCTCGTCGTCGAGTCCGAGATGCTTCGAAAGCTCGGCAAGGATCTCGACGTCGCTCTTCGATTGGCCGAGCGGCTCGATTGCCGGCTGCGTGAACTGGATGTAGCCCATGGGCCAGCAACGCAACTCGCGCCGCTCCGCCGAGCTGCATGCGGGCAGTACGTAGTCGGCGTACTTCGCCGTGTCGGTGAGGAACAGGTCTACGTCGACGATGAGGTCGAGCTCGCACAGCGCGTCGATGAAGTCCTGCGATCCAGCGAACATGCGGCAATTCAAGCCCAGTGCGAAGAACGCCTTGAGCGGATAGGGATCGCCCGTGCGAATCTGCCGCGGGATGTCGCAAGCCTGCGCCTGGTTCGTGAGCTTCGCCCAGACCGGGAAGCGTGCTTCACCGACACGTTCTGGCATGCCAGCTAACCGGTCGATGCACATGAACTGGGGCTCGCGCGTGGGGAACCCGCCCGGCACGTAGACGATTGACGGCTTGTTCATGCGATTGCCGCCGGCGATGTCCAGGTTGCCTGTCAGGGGGATGAGGCAGAACACGGCTCGGTAGTTCTGCACGCCATTCGTGTGATGCACGACTGGCGCAGCGCTGAACTGGATACACGCTGTCTTGGAAGTTGCGTACAGGCGGGCGGCGGCACGGATGTCCGCAGCGGAAACGCCGCAAATCACGGCAGCCTTTTCAGGTGCCATGTCGGCCGCAAGCTCGCGGTACTCGTTGAAGCCAACCGTCCAGTTCTCGACGAAGTCCTTATCGTAGAGACCTTCTTCCACGATAACGTGCCCCATCGCGAGCGCGAGCGCTCCGTCGGTGCCAGGACGAATCTGCAGGTACACGTCGGCGCGCTGCGCGAGATCGGTCACACGCGGGTCAATCACGATGCACTTCATGCCCGCATCCAGTTTCTTCTGGATGTTCAAGAGGTTTAGGCTGCCTGACGCCGACGGGTTCTGCGACCAGAACATGATGCAGTCCGTGTTCTTCAGGTCGGGTCCAGCTGGCGCTCCATACGTGAGTTGATGTGCCATCGCCATGGCGGTCGCACACGTGCTCGATTCCGTCAGATAGTTCGGAGAGCCAAACATCATGGTGAAGCGCGTGAGATACGGACGCGCCCATTTTGCATAACCTGCAAAGAACATGACCGACTCCGGGCCGAACTCGTCTTTGATGGCGTTGAGCTTCTCGGCTATTTCACTCAATGCTTTATCCCAGCTGATCGGCTCAAACTCTCCTGAGCCGCGTTCGCCCGTGCGGCGCAGCGGTGTAAGCACGCGCTCGGGGCTGTAGATGTATTGACGCAGCGCGGCGCCCTTGCTGCACAGCGACCCGTGAGAGTGGGGCGCTTCCTTCATGCCCGCAACCTTGATGATTCTGCCGTCTTTCACGTACAGGTCCATGCCGCATTGCGTGTTCGGGTCGCAGATCGCGCACAGCGATTTGCGCACCTCGATGCCGCTATCAGGCCCCGGCACCTTGCCTTTAATCTTCAGATCCATATCGTTCATCGTTTCGGTTCCCCCTCCTTCGATTTGGAAGCGGGCCCTCGAGTCCTGCCGCATCGGCGGTCCGACCCGACGCTGGACAACTGGGCGTGCTTCATTCCCCTACAAGCTGGGTTTTGGCATATGCAGCCAGCTTCAAGGACGTTCAGGATGCGCTCATCACTTCAAGCACGCATTCAGTATCGCCCTGCGATACTTCCCGATTTCGCAATCAAGCAAATTGCTTCCCCCCTTCGACGATGTTGTTGCAAGAATGTTGATGCCGACAAGGCGGCGGTCGTCCCCGCGCCCCTCGTAGACGAAAACGCGCATTGTTCCGTCATCTGCCTTGCTCATCTCCAAGCTACGACCTTCTCCTTCCTCGAGCGAGCCGGCGGAAGCGACTAGGATGTCGCGTACGTGAATCGTGTTAGAAGCCAGAGAGCCTGGGAAGGGAAGCGGATTGGCCAGATCGAGAAGCTCGGCAGCCATAGCACGGCCTGCGCAGCGCCCTTGCTGCACGGCGTTCTGCCAAAGCCCGATGACCCGTCGCTCGCCCGTGCCTACATCGACTGCTTGAGCGACATCGCCCGCCGCGTACACATCTGGCAAGTTCGTGCGTCTGAACTCATCGACGGACAGTCCCTGGTCGATCTCGAGGCCCTCGCATGTGAAGCCCAGGTTGGGCTTTGTGCCCTGGGCCAGGATCACCTCATCAAAGTGTTCGGAGTCCCCGCAGTCGAAGGTCACAGTGCAACCTGCAGAAACGGTTTCATCGTCTACATCCGAGACCGATTGCGCCAAACGCAGCCGCACGCCGCGTTCGACGAGCAATTCCTCGAAGCGCTTGGCTACCAAAGGGCGCGCCGCACTGCGCATGATGTGTCGGCTGCGGCCGAGCAGGACCACCACAACACCGCGGTCGAGGCAGGCTTCGAGTGCTTTCAAGCCGACCATCGACGTGCCCGAGACGAGGACCCGCTTGCAGCTGGGAGACAAGAGGGCCCGACGGAGCAGATCGGCGTCCTCCATTGTTCTCAGCATGAGCGGGCAATAGCGGCAGGTTTCTGGAAAACCCGGCGCCACAGGGTGCGCTCCCGTTGCGATAAGCAGTTTCGAGTATCCAATGCGACTACCGTCGACGAGCGTCACCTCATGGGCGCCAGCGTCTATCGACACGATCCCGCTATGGGCGTGCATGTCGTCCACCAAAGTCGACAAATCCAAATCGGACCAGATGAAGCAGTGTTCGCGTTCTATCCTTCCGCTTACATAATATGAAGTGAGAACCGGGCTGTACGGATTCGGGTCACCGTCGGTCACTACTACGATGGACCCCTCGAAGCCCGCTTCGCGCAGCGCCATGACCGCGCTTGTCCCAGCAGCACCGAAGCCCACCACGACTACCTGCTCAGGCAAGCGGTGACCAGCAGCTGTTTCCCTTTCGGGAATACCACGTTCCATCGAATTCTCCTTCCGGGATACGATTGCCGCTTGACTTGCCCGCCCTTTCATCGCAGCGGGGTTTGCAGATTTCCCAGGAGAGGCTGGTACGAGTCGTCAATCGGGTCGTTGAGGAGGTTGTAGAGCCGTCGCGGCACGATGCTATCCAAATAAAGGCACAGTTCCATCACGCTGTAAGGCATCCCGCCCTTGAACCAATGCGTCACGCCGCCGACCTCCGCGTCCGCCAAGGCGACCACCTGGAATTCCAGCTCCGAATCGAGCTTTTCGTGCTTGTAGTCGACAATCGTCTCGCGTAGCGTTTCGATGCGTCGACGTTTTGCATGCTCGAACAGCGATTCGTAGCCGTGCATGTCGAAGCATTCGCGATACACCGCCTCGTGCTTCGCGAACTCCACGGTATTCAGGTAATTCGCCTGGAGCCAGTTGAGCGTCCGGCCCGTTTGGAATAAAAACGTCTCGGCAACAAGCCCGTAATGCCATTGGCTCACATCGAACTTATCCTTGAAATGGTAGTAGAACGTCGCTCGGGAAATGCCAGCTTCCTTGCATATCATGCTCACGGAGATGTTCTCGAAGTGCTTGGATTGCAGAAGCCTTTCAAATGCTTCGAAGACAACCATCTGAGTTTCTTGCCCTTTGGTGTTCAACAACCTAGCCACAACGTGCCCCCAGCCATAACAATGCGCCTTCGAGTTGTTTTTTCCACATGGACCAGTCTGACACAAACAGCCGAAAAACTCAGGAACGATTGCCATACGAAATCATGACGAATGTCAGAACGGCCTTACACATCGTACCGATTGTCAGGAACACTCTGTCACGATTCGCGACCTGTATATTCTCGCACGGACGCCCGTTTCATACAGTTTAACCAGACGAGAAATACGAGTCGTAATGGGCTTTTTGGGCATGCAGGGATCTTCTGCAGAAAGCGCGGCAACCTGAAACGCAACCGTCCGCGTTCTCCAATGAACGACCACTTGCAGTGGCATAGGCGCATGGGAACAAGCCTGCAATCGCGCGACGGATCGCGCGAGGGGATAACGGGCCAAAAGAAAAGGTTCAGCTCGAGGCCCACCGTTTCCCGCATGAAAGCAGCACTTCCACCATCCCGATGCGCAATGAGGGTATCAACGGGCGCCAGAGGGGGCGTTCGCGAGAAGGGATACGAAAGGAGTGTAGCATCATGGCAGAACATGGAGTGGAGGGCTACAACAACAGCGGCGTGTCTACGCAGCTCATTGGCGACTTCATCAAAGTGCCTCATGAGCATCCCTGGAGGTATGAAGAGGGAGGGCTCACGGTAACCCGTGGCAGTGCCTGGTCGGGACCCGGATGCCACGACGGTTGTGGCGTGCTTCTGTACACTGACGCAGAGGGCAATCTCGTGAAGGTCGAGGGAGACCCCGAGAATCCCTACAACAAGGGCCGCCTTTGCGTTCGCTGCCTGGGTGTTCCCGAGGTCACCAACCACCAAGACCGTCTGATGTACCCGATGAAGCGCGATCCGAAGGACCGCGGCAAGGATAAATGGGAGCGCATTTCCTGGGATGAGGCTATCGACCTCGTTGCCGACAAGTTCCTCGAGATCAAAGAGAAGTACGGCGCCGAAGCCGTCGTTTTCGGACAGGGAACCGGCCGAGATATCGCTGCATACATCACCCGCCTGTGCTGGTCGTTCGGCTCGCCCAACTACGTGCTGTTCCTGTCGGGTTGCGCATGCTATCTGCCGCGCGTCGCCGGCATGGCAGCTACTGCCGGCTCGTTCTGGGTTGCCGACTGCTCGCAGCAGTTCGCCGATCGCTACGACAACCCCGAGTACAAGGTTCCCGAGACGATGTTCATCTGGGGCAACTACCCGTTGCGCGCAAACTCGGACGGGTTCTACGGCCATTGGGTTGTCGACCTGATGAAGCGCGGCATGGAAGTGGTCATGATCGACCCGAAGGTCACGTGGCTGTCTGTGCATTCCCGCTTGCACCTGCCCATCCGCCCCGGCACCGATGCCGCGCTCGCGCTCGGTTTCCTGAATGTCATCATTAACGAGGACCTGTACGACCACGAATTTGTCGAGAAATGGACGTATGGTTTCGAGCAGCTCGTCGAGCGCGTGCAGGAGTACTCGCCCGCCCGCGTGTCTGAAATCACCTGGATCCCTGAGGAGAAAATCGTCGAAGCTGCCCGCATCCTGGCGAACAGCAAGCCTGCCACCATGCAATGGGGTGTTGCGGTCGACATGACGAAAGAGGCCCTGCCCGCTTCGCAGGCCATCGTTGCGTGCTTCCAGATTACGGGCAACGTCGACGCTCCCGGCGGCATCATCGCCCCGCCCGAGATCCTGAACTACGCCGGCGGCTGGGGTCGCGAGCTCTGCCCAGAGGAGACATGGGTCAAGCGTATCGGCTTGGATGCGTATCCGCTGCTCAATTTCGGCTTCCAAATCGCTCAGCCCGACGAGCTGCGCCATACCATGGCCACGGGCGATCCCTACAAGATTCATGCAACCTGGCTGCAGCAGAACAATGTTCTTTCCTGCATGTCTGCAGACCCGCAGGAAATGTACATCGGTCTCATGAACTGCGACTTCAACGTTTCTGTCGACCTGTTCATGACCGCCACGATCATGGCCACCTCCGATGTGGTGCTCCCCGCTGCGACCTTCCCCGAGCGCAACGGCATCCGTCTGGGCGACGGCGTGCAGCGCGGCGAGGTAATCAACAAGGTGTGCCAGATTGGCGAGTGCAAATCCGACATGGAAATCAACCTCATGCTGGGCAAGCGATTCAATCCCGAGGCCTGGCCGTGGGAGAACGTCGACGAGATGTTCGGCGCCATGCTGAAGGCGCAAACGCCGTACAACTTCGAAGAAATGCGCGAAGTGGGCCCGGTATACCTGCCGTTCAGCTACAAGCGCTACGAAACCGGACGCCTGCGTGCCGACGGTCAGCCCGGTTTCAACACCCCGACCGGCCGCATCGAACTGTGGTCAACCTTCTACGACAACGCCGGCATGGATCCGTTGCCCTATTTCGAGGAACCGGTGCCCGGCCCCACGTCGACACCCGAGCTGCTTGACGAGTACCCGCTCGTGCTGACGACCGGCGCTCGCCCGTGGTCGCTGTTCCATTCCGAGCATCGTCAGGTAGCGCGCATGCGCAATCTGAAGCAAGACCAGAATGTGTATCTGAATCCGACAACTGCTGAGGAATACGGCTTCAAGACCGGCGATTGGGTATGGGTCGAGAACGTGTATGGCCGCTGCAAGGCGCAGGTCGAGGTTACGAATATCTATCCGAACCCGCGGATCATTGCATGCGACCACGCTTGGTGGTACCCGGAGGGCGATCCCGAGAAGCTCTATGATTCGCATGATCTGAACGTGAACAACCTGCTGCCGGGCATTCCCGGGCGTGCCGGATTCGGTTCCAACTACAAGACGACGCTTGTGAAGCTGTACAAGGTCACGCCTGAAGACGATACGAACGGCTATTTCCTCGGCGCAGATAGCGATTACCTGTCGCAAGCGCTCGACGGCAAGGGCGTTCCCGCCATCCAGCAGCTCGTCGACGAGCGCACCAAGATCATGGAGGATGTCAAGAAGTTGCGCGAGGCCTTGGAAGAGGCGGCCGACACGCAAGAATAGCCACGAGGACGCAATCGATAGGGAGACTACGCGTTGGTCGCAAAACCCGATACGAACGGGGTCGCTTCCGGCAAGAATCACCCGGGTTAACCGAGGAGGCCGGGCGTATCCCGAGAGATAAGAGAGAGGTGCAAAATGCAAACCCCTAAGGAACTGAATGCGAGAACTGCGGCGAAGTACGGGCTGCTCATCGACTACCAGTGGTGCACGGGATGCCATTCTTGCGAAATCGCCTGCCAGATGGAGCATAAGATGCCAGTCGGCCAGTCGGGCATCCTCGTCCACGACATGGGCCACTGGCCCCTGGAAGAAGGCGGAGACAACTGGCAGTTCGGCTACCTGGCTGCGCCCACCACGATGTGCGACACGTGCGCAGAGCGCAGGGCCCTCGGCAAGGTGCCGACCTGCGTGCAGCACTGCCAGGCTCAATGCATGGAGTTCGGCCCCATTGACGAGATGGCCGAAAAGGCGAAGAGCCACAAGGACTACGTGCTCTTCACGCTGGGCGCGTAAGGCGCAAGGGTCGACGACGCCGATGTCGTGCGGGTACGCTTGCATCAACTGCGGGAAATGCAAGGGCGAGGTGCGCAAGCCCATGTCCGCTGGATATTGCCCCGCATGCAAGCACCAAAACGATGAATTGGCGACGAGATGCGAACGTTGCGGCATGCTGATTCCCCCTCGTCCAGGGATCAGCATGCCCTTGCCAAAGAAATGATTCATACAGCGAAGAGCAAACTGACTCATTCGAATATAGGAGGATAGCATGACGTATCAAACCGAGAACACGATCGAGAAACGCGAGGCGCGCATCGCTGCGGCGATGAATTTCGAGGAGGGCGACCGCGTGCCCTTCGCGCCGCGCATGGGCACGATCTACAGCGAGCTCGCCGGCATTTCCAAGTACGAGGCGCTCAACGACTACCGCATGATGAAGCCCGGTGTCGAGTACTTCCTGTCGAACTGGGAAGTCGACCTGTTCTGGGCTCCGGCTGCTTACCCCATCAACGTGATGGAG
>JAFRGA010000008.1 GCA_017434045.1 Eggerthellaceae bacterium | reverse complement strand
GGCCCGCGAACGCATCTACGACTACGAGGACGTGGACACGACCAGCCGCAAGGCCGTCATGAAGGCTGTCAACGACGAGGACTACGATGGAGACGTAGAGTGCCTCGTCGAGGAGGCCCTCGACAACGGAGTGCGCTTCAGGCCGGATGACATCATCGAGATCTCGTATCTCATCTGGGACCAGGACCTCCTCGTGCGTCTCATATCGACGAGCATGCCGCGCTTCCTGCAAGAGGACGCCGACGAGCTTGCCTCCCACTGGGGCCCGGTCGAACTCGAGTACCACGAGGACGCCTTCGACGAAGAGTACAGCGAAGGCGGCACCTACTACGTGAACACACCCGAAGAGGACTGGTAAGCGCACCGCGAACGAAGCTGCAGCGCCGGTAAGCACGCACAGCGTGTCGCGCGCCTTCATGCGATGCGGCGGTACCACATCACACGTTCGTCGGCGGCGGTGGTGCTCTGGCTCTGCCAGTGGAACAGCGTCTCGCTTATCGAGTAGTCGTTGTACAACCGGGGTTGTCCCGACGTATGCAGTTTGCGAGGCATGTTGCCCTGGGAAATGGGCCTTAGGCTCAGCGCCTGCACCTATATGCCCGACGGGTGGGGAAATCGCGGGGTTTCGCCGGGGAGAACATGGCGAAAAGGCTGCCTGTCGGGGATATGGGTGCAGCCTGGCAGCCGCGTGCACGCATATGCCCGACGGGTGGGGAAATCGCGGGATTACGAGATGGGTTTATGCAAACGAGGCAAGCTGCCTGCCTGCTTGCAGACACTTTGACATTTTGGGGAGACTCCCCAAAATGTCGCCCATGTCTCACCCCACCACCAGTTTGTTGGTCTTGCGCAGGTACTTGGCGGGAATGGGGCGGGGATGGGGCGGTCGAGCTCGCAGGCGACGTTCATGGGGCGGCTGCCCTCGTGCGAGACGTAGCGCGCGCAGCCCAGGTAGGTGTAGGCGCTCGCGGTACCGAGCACGCGGTCCTGCTTGAACTCGCTTTCTCTTTTTCGATTCGCGACAAGGTAGTGTACAATTCATCAATGTATTTAGTCATGTTTTCGGCGTCATTTGTGCGTGGTGTCGTATCAGCTCGTGCAGTCGCGTGGTCTACCATCGGGGGGAGTAGACGATGAATACGAAGCAGATGTTGTTCGACGCGTTTTCCGAACTTGTCCAGGAACATGATTTCGATGATATAACCGTGCAGATGATCCTCGACCGCGCGCATCTGTCGCGCGGTACGTTCTACCGCTACTTCGCGGACAAATACGACCTCATGAACTCGGTGTATCGGGATCAGGCCTATAGCCTGTTCGCCCGGCTGGACAAAGGCGACTGCGTCATCGACGTGTTCGAGTCGTATTTCCATTTCATAGAGCAAAACAAGAAATACTTTGCCCGCATTCTCAAAACCGAGGGCGTCGATTCGTTCTCCGACTTCGTCAACAAACTCTCACGCGCTGGCTTCTCGAACAAGTACCGTTGGGGAAACGGCATTACAGATTTGGATGCCGAAGCGCATTTCGTCATCGAAGCGACTGGCTCCGGGCTTGCGGCGGTCGTTTTCGAATACATCTCGATGGATTGTCCCCTTCCGCCAAAGGACATGGCGCGCATTTGCTTCGACATCATTCCGCCGGTCATTCGGGAGACACTATAAGCGGTCCAGACATCCTGACACGCAAAGCGGGCGACCCAAACAGGCCGCCCGCCTTCAATCGATGCAATGCAGCGTTACGCCTTGCTACGCCTTCGTCGCGTAGACGATGTTTGCGCGGCCGTCCTCGTATGAGGGCAGCTCAAACACGTGGAAGTGGGCTTCCTTGCACCGTGCGAGCTCCTTCGAGAACTCGGAGTCGGGGTCTCCATCGTCCCCGAAAGCCAATGCTTTCGTCGGGCAGTTGTACGCGCAGAACGGAAGCTCGCCGTCCTTCAGACGATCGGGGCAGAACACGCAGCTCTTCTTGTAAATGGGCATCCAGTTCATGTGGAGGTTGGGATACACACCGGCGGGACGGTCGACGCCTGCGCCCGAACCATTCGTGCGCACCGCAATCCTGAACTCGTCATCTTCCAGGTGATTGCCCATCTTGCATGCCATCGAGCATGTCCAGCAGCCAATGCAGCGCTCGAGGTTCACCAGCATCTTCTTAGTCATGCTAGGCCTCCTTTCCTGCCTCGTACTTGCGGACGTTGCACCACGAATCCCAATAGCAGTCAGTTGAGCCGATCTCCACCGTTAGGAGTTCGACACCCACGTTGTCGCTGTGTCCTTGTGCAATCCAGTCGGCGAACCACTTGTCCTCGAGCGGGCGCGTCGATTCCTTGTTGGCGCATTGCTGCACCATCTCGGCATAGGTGCCCTCCTGGAACTGGCGGCGCCTCCAGCCGAACCACACATGCACCGTTCCGGCAGGAACGCTCTCGTCGATGACGAGCTTCGTCACCACGTGACCGCGGTCGTTGTAGACCTCGATCGTATCGCCGTCCTGGAAGTCGAACTTGCGCGCGTCAATCGGGTTGAGGCGCGTTGCGGGCTCACCGCCGGACATCGCGACGTTGATGGGGTCGTCGGTGAACGAGGACTGCATGAACCAGCGTTGACGTCCCGTGAACAGCTGGTAGGGGTACTCCTCGCTCTTGCCGATCTTCAGCGGCTCTTCCGGTCCGGCTAGCTGCCGTCCGAATTCAGCCAAGCGATCCGCATAGATCTCGATGCGGCCCGACTCGTTGGGCAGCACTTCGTCGGGATTGAGCCATGGATCGAACTTGGGCTCTACGGGCGCCGCGTAGCGAATCATCTTCTCTTTCTTGAGGCGCTCGTACGTCACCTTCGGCTCCAAGCAAGCGACGAGCGGGTAGTCCGTGTCGAGCCTGAAGTCGATGTACTCTTCCGTCGTCATGGTGAAGTACTCGCCATAACCGCACCGTTTGCCGATTTCGGTCCACAGCCACACCGGGTCCTTGCATTCGCCCATCGGCTCGATGGCCGGCTCCTGCAGAACGATGTGGTTGTAGCATGCCGACTCGATGATGTCCTCGCGCTCGAACGACATGCAGTCGGGCAACACGTAGTCGGCGAGCTCGCCCGTGTCGGTCATCCAAATATCGGTGTCGACCACGAGCTCCATCTGCGCGATAACATCGAGCCAACGTTGGCGGTCGGGCTGCTGGTGCACAGGGTTGCCCTCGCAGACGATGAGCGCCTTGTATGGGCTCGCCTCGGTTTGAGCGACCTCGAAGAAGTCTGCCATGCGCACGCCGACGGACTTAACGTTCTCGGGGCCTTCGGGGAACATCACCGCAGCGCTGTTCAGAAGCAGCGGGTATCCGTTCAAGCCCAATCCCTCGATAACGCCGTTACGCGGTTTGCCCATGCGGCCGGTCAAGGCGCCGAGCACGTGGAGGAGACGATACGTTTCGTTCGCGTTCATGTAGCGCATGCCCAAGCCGCTGATGATGAAGGCGTCCTTGCTGCGGTCGGTCCAATCAGCGGCAAGCTTCTCGACCACTTCGGCGGCGAGGCCGGTCTTCTCGGCCACGCATTCCTTGGTCCATGGAGCTGCCTTCTCTTTGAGCAGCTGGAGCACGGTAGCATACGAGACGCCGTCTTTCTCCCAGCGTCCGAACAGCGCGATGTCGTCTGAAGGATACGCGCCGGCCGCAGGCTCGACAATTCCGAAATCGCCGGCGGCATTGTCGTATACGTAGAAGTTGTCGCCGTCGCGCGCGAGCAACCCCGTCGACTCGTCAACGAGGTAAGCGCCCGTCGTGCGCTTGAGCAGGAACAGGTCGTCCTGCAGATCGTTGGACAAGATGTAATTTACAAAGTACATGGCCAAATCGCCATCGGAGCTGGGCTTCACGCCGTAGAACTCGTCAGCGAATCCTGCCGTTCCGTCGAAGATCAGTCCGATATCGACGATATGAGCACCGTTTTCCCTGGCACGCACGAGGTTCTGTGCCGCGCGCATTTGGTTCTCAATGGGGTTGCAACCCCAGATGTAAATGAGATCGGTGTCCGAATAGATGCGCGGGTCGACCATCGCATGGAGGAAGATGTTGTTGGTCATGTAGAACTCGCTGTAGAACGGACCATTGTCCAAGCCGATGGAAGCCATCGGCGAGGTGCAGCCGAACAAGTTAGCGAAGCGATTCGGCATGATCATCTCGAAGCCAGCCGCTGGCGGCACGCCGGCGGCCAAATGCCACATGACGACAGACGAGGGGCCGTACTTCTCCTTGATTTCCATGAGCTTGCCGCAAATCTCGTCGAGGGCCTGGTCCCACGAAATCTGCTCCCATTTGCCCTCGCCGCGCTCGCCTGCACGCTTGAGGGGATGAAGCAAACGAGTGGGATCGTAGGGCTGGCGGCCTGCAAGGCAGCCCTTCTGACAGATGTGTCCATCGGGCTCCTCCGGGTCGGAGTAGATGACCCGCTCGGTCCTTTCAATCTTGCCGTCTTTGACTATTGTCTTGATGGCGCAGTAGTCATGGTCGCCCCATCCGGGACATGCTGTGTAGACGAAGCTCTCGCCTTCAGCCATAATTCCCCCTTCTCTCTGACAACTGTTTCGTCGGCAGCACGTTGGTCTTTGGGCTGATCAGCCTTTTATTTCGAGGCGAGAATGAAAGGAAGGCAAAACGCGCGCTCCTGCCACTCTCAGGCCCCGTCGGGCATTCCCGAAACCAAGGCCGATGCAGCTTGAAAGACCGAAGTGCTTTCATTCGCGCGCGTTCTTGATTTTTTTATAAGGCTATGTGCAGTTGTTTTGCAAGCGATAACAGTCGCGGTTTGTATAAAACGATACGAAACGAGACGATTGTATTGTGCACGTGATTGCGTGCCAAACAAGACAAAGGGGCGGCCCCTTTGTCTTGTTTTATTAAGCTTGTAAAAGCTCGAGTCTAATTGAACGTCACGCTCACGTTGTGGGGGAGCGCCAGCTTGCCCTCGACTTCGATAGCTTTTGCAATGCCCCCGATAGTGGGGCAAGCCACATGGATGGGGAAATGCTCGCTCGCGTACTCGAAGAACGGGCCGGTGCCGGGCTTGTTGAAGCAGATCTCCATGGGGTCGAACGTGTCGCCGAGCTCGTCGATCATGCCCCTGACGGCTTTGCATCCGGTTTCCACCTCGACGACCACTTCGTCATCGTCGTTGAGCGTTGCCACGACATTGCAGGTGAATCCGCAAACGCCGGGTTCGATGGTCACGTTTGTTGGCATGATGCCTCCTTTTATTCGCGTTTGATGCCTTGCACATTCATTTCGCTAGAAGATGGGATGGGTGGGGTGCCTGTCCTCGTCGACGACGAACACGGTGTCGTCGTCGTACTTCGGCGGGATCACCGGAATCTGCAGGAACGACTCGTAGCGCCCGCCCGTGTGGAACACGTGCTCGCCAGCGTTGTCGGTTTCCCAGATGAGCGGCTCGATCCAGTGCGGGTCGCGGATGTAGCGTCCGGCGACGTGCACGCGGATGGTCTCGCCGGCGTGCCAGATGCGGCTCGTGGGGTTGATCTCGACGTCGATGGGCACGATCTCGCCGGGGGAGAGCTTGAGCTCGCGGCGGTGCGCCTGGATCGGCTGGAAGTCGCTTGACAGCTCGGGGTCGAGCTCGCGGTGCGACACGCGCATCTTGCCCCACGCACCCGGGTGCGGTGCCGTGCCGTCGAAGATGGTGATGGGCTGCTCGATGCCGGTGCGCGAGAGCTTCTTCACGGTGACGAACAGGTCCATGTCGTCGTGGCCGGCCGCCTCGACCCACGCATGCAGCTTCATGTAGCCGGTGAGCTCGGTGTCGCGGTCGAACGTGTAGTCGAACACGATCTCGCCCTCGTTGGCGTCGTAGCGCGCCTCGGACTCGGCGGCGGGGTTCTCGCGCGCCATGCCTTTGGAAGCGGCGTCCAGGTACAGCTTCTCGTAGCGCGTCCTCGCCAGCGGGAACTCGCGCTCGGGGCGGTCGACTTGCCAGCTGTCGTCGAAGCGGTCCTGCACCTCGATGCGCACGCGCGGCGTGGACTCCCAGCCGTTGCGGATGCCCTTGCAGTAGCGGTCGAAGAACGCCTTGAGCTCGGGGATGTACTTCGCCGAGTAGAAGTCGGGCCACTCGAACTCGCGGTGCGCGCGCAGCCACTTCTGCTCGCTGGCGATCTTGCGCCAGCCGTTCACCGAGCCGCGCAGGTGGAAGTGGTTCCAACCGGCGGTAACGTAGGCGGGCACGGTCACCTTCGAGAAATCGGGGATCTTGTCCTCCCAATATGCGTTCATGAGCGGGTAGCGCTCGGCCATGCCACCCTGATCGTCGATGCCCATCAGGCCGCACGCGCCGGCGGTGGCGAAGTTGGTGAACATGATGCAGGGGATGCCGCCCTCGTAGAGCGACTCGCGGTACATGTCGGACATGCCCTCCCAGGGCGCGATGCACGCCAGATGCGGCGGCTGCTGCGCGGCGATCTGCCACTGGCTGATGGCCAGCGCCGACGAGCCCGCCATCGCGACCTTGCCGTTGCACCAGGGCTGCACGGCGCACCACTCGATGAAGTCGTAGCCGTCCTCGGCGTCCTGGCGGCCGAACTGCTCGTGGTAGCCGCCCGAGTAGCCGATGCCGCGGATGTCGACGTTGACGACGGCGTAGCCGTTGGGCACCCAGTACTCGGGGTCGGCCGCCTCGAACTTGGCCGATTCCGAGATCGAGCCCTTCGGCACGCCCGGCGTGTAGGATTTCAGCTCTTCGGGACGGAACTCGTTGGGACGCTTGCCGTAGTTCGACCACGCCAGAATCGCCGGTACCTTCTGGGTCTCGTCGGCCGGGCGGAAGATGTCGGCGTACAGCTTCACGCCGTCGCGCATCTCCACGGCGACGTCCTGCTCGCAGATGATCCCGGGAGCTACTTCGTAAGTGCGCTGGTTGAAGGGGTAGGGCTTGTGCAGCTTCTTCTCCTCATCCGACAGCTTCTCGAATTCCTCGATGGGCGTGGGGA
The DNA here is from genome assembly GCA_017434045.1 of Eggerthellaceae bacterium. Classification (GTDB taxonomy): domain Bacteria; phylum Actinomycetota; class Coriobacteriia; order Coriobacteriales; family Eggerthellaceae; genus UBA9715. Next base: position 9,461 of record JAFRGA010000008.1, on the reverse strand, counting down.
TGAGCTCCTTGGCGTAGAGCTTGTCGATGACCTCGCCGTTCATCTCGGTGGTGATGGTGAACTGCTCGCGTCCGAACAACATGGCGGTCTTCCTTTCTTCTGGTCGGGATGAGCGGAAAACGCTTTCGGGTCTAGTCTATCAATTGCGACAGATGAGACAGAGGACAAGACAAAGGGGCGGCCCCTTTGTCTGGTTTTTTGTCGTCTCGTCTGCACATTGAAGTCGCTTCCCAAAGAATGTATACTGTATACACATTCACGAAAGGAGAGTCGATGGCAACGGCGGTCGTTTCAGGGCGCGTGGACGAGGCAATCCGGCAGCGGGCCGATATCGCCATGCGCAAGGCCAACTTAACGCCGACGGACGTCATCCAGGGTGTGTGGGCGACGATGGCGAAAACCGGCGAGGTCCCAGATATCGTGCGACCCGTCACTGCAGTGCCGAAAGAACAAGAGGCGATGGCGCGCCTCGACCGTTTCCTCAACTCGTTGCCTCCGGCGAATAGCACGTATGCGGGCTGGAGCGATGACGACATCCTCGCGCTCAGGGCGCGCGACGAATAGGGGCGTGCGATGAATAGGGGCGTGCGATGAACAGGCTGCTGCTCGACACCAACATCTTGCTCGATTGCGTCGATCCCAGCCGCGCGTTCCACGGCGATGCCATGCGGCTGATGGCGTGGTGCAACGGCGGTGGCGACATGGGGATAGCCAGCTCTCATTCCCTCAACGACGCGTACTACATCATGAGTCGTCGATACGACGAGCCCAGTGCGCGCGAAGCCGTGCGCGTCCTCGCCGAGCTTGTCGTTATCGGTCCGATCGGCGCAGAGGAAACGCTGCTGGCAATCGATTCCAACGAGCCTGACTTTGAAGACGGGTTGATTCGGTCCTGCGCTGAGCTGAACGATGTCGACTTCATTGTCTCGCGAGACGAGAAGGCGTTCCAAAAGGCCAAGATCCGCCGGGTGACGGCGGCCGAATACCTCGACACCGTATGCGGTTGACGACGTTGGTTATTTAGTCGACAGCCTGAACCCCGTCTTCGTGAAGTACGTCACGGCAAGGTTGTATGCGAAGTGGACGAGCGCGCACAACAGCAGCGATTGCGTGAACGCGTACAGGGCGCCGAGCAGCAGGCCAACGATCACGACATCGGCCAAGAGCAACGGATGCTTCCAGTAGGCGAAGTGAATGGCTGCGAACAGGAGTGACGCCACGATGATGCCGCACAGGTCGACGCACACTACGCGGAACAAGAACTCCTCGGCGAATCCCGCGGCTGCGTACACAGGAACCAGGTCGAGCATCGAGAATTCATTCGCCAGCTGGTCGACTTCTTTGGGTACCATGCGCTCGCGCCCGAACACGCGGACGAGAACGAACACCATCACGATGCAGGCCACGAGCACGCCGAGCGCGGCGACCACGGCGAGCAATGGGTTCACTCCCTGCGCGATGACGGGCGAGAAGCCTGGTAGCCCGCCTTCGGCATGCTTTGGCAACACCAGGAAAACATAGAGCGGCAGCGCCACGATCGCGAATGCGAGCTCGGCGGCCGTCTGAATCAGAACTTTCATCCAATGCGGCATGGTGTCCATGGGCCCATTATACGCGGAACGCAAGTGGAGCGGGATGTGGGTGGGATGTGGGGCGGGGCCCTTGCGATTGCGGAAACGAGCTGCGCTGCAAATGCGCCGTATAATCAAGCACGAATGGAAGACAGGGCCCGCAAGGCTCGCATGGCGGGCCGGGGTTGGTGTCAGCGATAGCGAAAGCGGAGGAGGTGTGCGGCATGTGGGTCGTTGCAGCGTGCGGGTCGGCGCTCTTCGCGGGCCTCGTCGCAGTGCTCGGCAAGCTCGGCGTACAGACGACCGATTCCGATGTCGCCACCGCCGTGCGCACGTGCGGGGTGCTCGTCATGGCGTGGGCCGCTGCAGCGCTTGCGGGGTCCATCGGTTCGATTGGCTCGCTTTCTCTCAAGACCTGGATATTCCTCGTTCTGTCCGGCCTGGCCACGGGCGCGTCGTGGATTTGCTACTTCAAAGCGCTCTCCCTCGGCGACGTGAACAAGGTCGTGCCCATCGACAAGAGCAGCGCAGTTCTCGCGGCGTTGCTCGCCATCGTCCTGTTCGGCGAGACGGCGAACCTCGCCGCGAAACTCGTCTGCATCGCGGTCATACTGGCGGGCACGCTCATGATGGTCGAGAGGAAGGATGCAGCCGAGCACGCGACAGGGCAGGGCTGGCTCGCGTATGCCGTGCTTGCAGCCGTGTTTGCAGCGCTCACCGCCATTCTGGGCAAGATCGGCATCGACGGCGTGGAATCCAACCTGGGAACCGCCATCCGCACGTGCGTCGTGCTCGCCGCGTCGTGGGGCATCGTGGTGTGGAAGGGAAAGGCTGGGCTCGTGGGCAGAATCGACCGCCGCGAGCTCGTGTTCCTTGTGCTGTCTGGCCTGGCCACGGGCGCGTCGTGGCTTTGCTACTACTTTGCGGTGCAAACCGGGGTTGTGAGCGTCGTCGTGCAGATCGACAAGCTCTCGGTGCTCGTGTCGATCGCATTCGCTTGGCTCGCGCTTGGCGAGCGGCTCTCAAGGCGAGCTGCGATAGGGCTGGTCCTGCTCGTCGCCGGGACTACCGTGATGACGATTTTTGCCTGAGGGTGAGGATGAGCGCGGCAGCAAAATCGGAAGTTTCCGCTCGTGTCGGGCGGAACTGCATGAATCGCGGCTGCACTATCGGAAATCCCGCACCTCCCAAGCGAAGTCATGACACCAAAAATCGGTGCTCAACCTCAACAGGCCAATGCCCGATTAGGTTCGCGCAAGATAAAAGATTCAGCATTTTTATCCAAAACTCAACATGGAATTGCGACCATAATCGCTCTATTATTTGGTTGGAAGAGCTGGCCCTATTGGAATTGCAAGCCAGATGCGTGAAGAGAAACGTATTTCTCGGCTTGCGCAACGAGCGCGCTGCTTGAAGCAGCGCAGGCAAGGGAGGTCCTGCAATGTCGAAGTACCAAGAACATCTAGATCGAGTAAAAGCTGCCGTTGCTCTCGAGCCTGTCGACCGCGTGCCCGTCATGCAGAGCGGGTCGGCCTGCAACGCTGCGTTCTGCGGGAAGACGTTGCAGGAATATTGCGATGACCCGGTCGTCAACACCGACTGCAATCTGGCAGCGGCGGAGATGTGGGGCGAAGTCGACGGCACCCAGTTGACTTGCTTCCAGCCACGCAACATGGCGCGCATGTGGTTCGGTCGCGTCATGATGCCCGGCCATGAGCTGCCTGAGAACGATCTTTGGCAGATGGCGGAGAAGGAAAACGTCTTCCAAGAGGACTACGACACCGTCCTCGAGAAGGGCTATCTGGCGTTTTACCAGGAAGCCATGGAGCGAATCGGCAATCCCGTGGGCGAGCCGGAAGTTAAAGCGTTCTCGGAATACACGCCGACCGCCATCGCGCGGTTTGTCGAAGCGGGCATTCCCTGCTTCAACGGCGGATCGTTCTTCACGCCGATCGAGCTGTTCTGCGCGGGCCGAATGCTCATCAACTTCTATTCCGAAGACCTGTTCGACATGCCCGACAAGGTCGAGAAAGTGTTCGATACCGTCCAGAAATCAAATCTCGAAATGTGGGACAAGCTCTACAGCAGCATGGAAAAGAAGCCGGCCGGCGTTTGGATCGGTGGCTGGCGCAGCTCACCCGAGCTCATGAGCCTCGATGTCTTCGAGCGCTTCTCGTGGAAGTACCTGGTCGAGCTGTTCGACCTGGTCACGAGTCACGGCATGATTCCCCTTTGGCACATGGACTCCAATTGGGACAGGGCCATACCACTCTTCAAGAAGCTCCCGAAGGGCAAGTCGATTCTTGGACTCGACGGGCAGACCGACATCTTCAGGGCTGCCGAGATCCTGCGCGGGCATACGTGCATCATGGGCGACGTGAATGCGACCATGCTGGCTTTCGGCTCGGCTGATGAGGTTGATGCCTACTGCAAGCGGTTGCTCGAGGAATGCGGCCCAACTGGTTACATCATGTCGACCGGCTGCGATGCGCCTTACAACGCGAAGCTCGAGAACCTGCAAACCATCTGCGAATCGGTGCGGAAATACGGGTAGTTGTTCTCTTCGACAACCAGACAAAGGGGCCGCCCCTTTGTCTGGTTTTGGCGATTCGTTCATGAAGGGGACAACCATGGATGACGATTACTTCGGCGAATTCCTTTTCCCGGGAATAAGCGTGAGCGATAGCCTCGATGATGAGGACGATGCCTGGCTCACCCAAAACGATGATGACGAAGACGATTATGACGATGACGACTACTTCGTAGACCCTAATTGTCCGCCAGACGATGACGACGGCTTTGTCGTACTGACCGCGGAAGATCTGAGCAGTTGCCACGAGGAATGGGAAGACTGGATTTAGGCCTCTCTCCTCTCTGTCCTAACAATTACCTGGAGAAGGCGCTATGCACGAATTGACGCAAGACCCGTTCTACGAGCTGATCGGCAAGGACTACGACAGGTGCGTCATCGACTACTGCCTCGTCGCGCCCGACGCGCCCTACCGCGGAATCCGATCGCATAGGGAGGCGGTGCTCTTCGCGATGCTGAAGCTGATCGAGCGGTACCTTGTGGACCAGCGCGCGTCCGAGGAGAAGTGGACACAGGAGGTCGCGGACGACTTCTACCCCTGGAGCCTCGATTTCGGGAAGGCGGAAGCGCGCCGGATTGACCCGGGGGAGTTCCTCTACGTGCCGAAGGTCGTGCGCAAGATCAAGGGCGGGTCGACGATCTACGATTGCAAGGACCCCGATGTCGATGCGGGCGAGCAGATACCGTACTGGTACGCTTTCCTGGAGCCACCGCAGTGGTTTGATGCTACGCCGGAAGACTTCGAGCGCGTGAACAGCGCACTCTTCCCGAATGGGGCCGATGCGCTCGAGGTATACGAGTGGACGACGGATTGGTCCAATCTCTTCGACGCTGGCCACGAGTGGTGGGGCACGGCATGCTGGAGCGCGTACGACAGTCGCCTGGACAGGTTCGCGGTCCTGTTCGCCTCGGCAACGGACTGACCCGAGGCGAGAAGTCGGTCTTGCTCAGGTGCTCGGCAGATATATTGTCATTTGTAACGTTACACGTTACAATTCTGTCATGATCAAATCGTTTGCCGACAAGACGACCGAACTTTTGTTCACGACGGGCCAATGCAAGAAGAAGGTCCCCGCCGATGTCGTGAAGCGCGCCGTCCGGAAGCTCGACATGGTCGATAGCGCATACCGCATTGACGACCTGCGCGTGCCGCCCGGGAACAAGCTTCATCGACTGGCCGGCAATCGGGAAGGTCAATGGTCGATTTCGGTGAACGACCAATGGCGTATCTGCTTTCGTTTCGAAGGCGAAGACGCGTACAATGTCGAGTTCTGCGACTACCACTGAGATGAGCTGAGGTGAATTGACATGGCTGACGAAATGACGATTATTGCGCGCAGGCCCACGCATCCGGGCGAGATGCTGCGCGAAGAATTCATGCCCGATTTCGGTTTGTCGGTTGCACAGCTCGCGCAGAAAATCGGCGTTTCCCGCCAGTCCGTCAACGAGCTCGTGCACGAGCGCCGCTCGCTCAGCCCCGATATGGCGCTGCGTCTGGCTCGCCTCTTCGGGCAATCTCCCCAGTTCTGGTTGAACCTCCAGCGCAACGTCGACATCTGGGACGCTTTCGAATCCAACTGCGATGCAATCGAGAACATAGAGACCATAGAGCCACTTCCCGTTGCTACGACGGCATAAATGGCTTTCATTACGGATTTGCGGCTGGTCGTCGCCCAATGCCAATGCCTAGTGCTCTAGTTCCATCTCCGTGTAGGTGACGTTGTCGGGCTTGAACAGAGCGGTGAAGTCAGTTGGCAGAAGTGCTTTCACAGGTGAGCTCACATAATCCTTCACGTTGTACGTGAGGATGACGTCTACGCCGTTGCGTGCGGCGGAATGCGCGATCAACGCATCTTCGAAGTCCTTCATGTCGCCCCTGAACGCGGCGAGCCCGTCTTGCTCGTTGGCGTCGAACACGCGGAACATCTCGAACAGAGCGCCCATGGCCCAGCTGAGCTTATCGCCCCGAAGGCCGCAATGGTGCAGTATGTAGTTGATGTCGGCGAGCGCGCATGCGGGGATGCATGCGTCGAACCCGCGTAGGGCAGCGACGTCGTATGCCTCGAGCACCTCGAGTTGCTGGAAAAGGCACGATGCTATTTTTGATGTTTTCGCTCATGTTTTCTATAATTATGCATAGTTGTTAGATGCATACATGATTTTGGATAGTCGAGGGAGATGATTAGCATGGCCAATTGTCCGTTCTGTGGTGTTGAAGTGCAGGAAGGCGTCAAGTTCTGTACTAGTTGCGGCGCTTCGCTCGAAAGCGCAGAGCCCATAGGCAATGGGCCCGCTCCCGCTCAGGCAGCGCCCGTCGAAACGCCTGCGCAGCAGGCCGTCCCCGAGCAGCCGTATCAGCAGCAGTATCAGCAGCCGCAACCTGCGCAGGCCGCTCCTGCTCAGGCCGCTCCCGCTCAGGCGGCGCCCGTCGATTCGGGCAGCATCGGATGGGCCATTCTTGGCTTCCTCATCCCGCTTGCCGGCATAATCTTGTTCCTGGTGTGGCGCACTACCAAACCGAAGACTGCGAAGATGGCATGTATTGGCGCTGCCGCAGGCTTCCTTTTGGCGCTTATCGTCAACGTGCTCACTAATATGAATATTTAGATCAAACGCTGTTGCATTAAGTCTTGCAGGAGGAAGGGGCTCAGTTCACGAGCCCCTTCTCTTTTGAGGCGCGCGCCAAATGAGACAAGTTACCCGATAACTAGCCCCGCCCGAGTAAAGAATCCTCAATGCCTCAACCCAACCGTGATGGGCGAGTTGGAGGACAAGCGCATGTATCGCGAGCAGTTGGGGAATTAATAACGCTTGACGTTAATAACGCGACGCGTTACTATTCTCAGATGATCGTTTCGTTCAAAGATAAAGATACCAAGATGTTGGCCGACGGGTATCGCGTTGCCGCGTTCGTGCCGTTCGAGAACGTGGCAAGGCGGAAGCTGCGGCAGCTGGAAATCGCGGGCGCGTTAAGTGATCTGCGCGTTCCGCCGGGCAATCGCCTCGAGGCCTTGCAAGGCAATCGGGCCGGCCAGCACAGCATACGGATAAACGACCAGTACCGCATCTGCTTCGTGTGGACGAGCGCAGGCGCGGAAGACGTTGAAATTGTCGACTACCACCATTAGGACCGTGATAGCTATGGACGAGAAGCTGCATCCAATAACGCCGGGCGAGATCTTGAAGGAGGAATTCCTCGATCCCATGGGCATATCGCAATACCGTCTTGCGAAGGAGATAGGCGTTCCCGCGGGGCGCATAGGGCAGATTGTCGCAGGCAAGCGCGCCATCACGGCGGATACCGATCTGCGCCTCTGCAAGTTCTTCGGGCTGACCGACGGTTACTGGCTGCGCGCGCAGGCCGCTTACGACACAGAGGTCGTGCGGGACAAGTTGGCCCCCGAGCTGAAACGCATCCGCCCCTGGAGCAACGTTGCCGCGTGCCTGTAAGCGCTAAAGAGAGCCGGGCCGACGATAGGTAGCCGTGCGAATGCTAGGTAGACCATGGGGACTGTCCCCATAGTCTACCTAAGGCTTTACCCCACCACGAGCTTGTTGGTCTCGCGCAGGTACTTCGCGGGGACGGGGCGGTCGCGTGTGTAACTGCAATGCAGGTCGAGTGGGCAATCGAAGTCCATGTCCACAGTCTCGTCGCGAAAACCAGACAAAGGGGCGGCCCCTTTGTCTGGTTAACGCAGCGCTCATGGGCAAAGAAGCGCTGCGGTTCGAGGTTGAGAGGCGACAGTCGCTCTTGCAAAGGCCCCGGCAACGGGGTAGCGATCAATGGGTCATGATTATGCCGATAATGAGGTACACGATTCCCATGAACACGATCGCGGTTGCAGCACCGGCCAATACTCGCAGCGTATCGCGCGCAGCCTTCGGCAGTTTGCGGTCGCGTTCGATCTGGTCGGGCTCGGCACCGTCGAGGAACGCCTGCACTTCGCGTATGGTGTCGATGTCGTAGCGCGTCTCGATGCGCTGGGCAACGAACGACAGGGCCACGCCTGCCACCAGCAGCAGTATCGCGATTACGAAAAACGGCGAAGCGGGCGTTTGCCCTTGCTTGCTCAAGATCGCCAGCATCACGCCGCCGACGGCGATGAGCGCCAAAGCGACCCCCATGCTCGCCTTCACCTTGAAACGGTCGAGCTCGTAGTTCTCCATCTTCTCCTGCATGGCCTCAACGTCTCCTTTCACGAGGGAATCGACGGACACCTCGAAAAGGTTGCTCAGCAGAAGCAGGCTCTGCACGTCGGGATACGTCTTGCCGGTCTCCCAATTGCTGACCGTCTGGCGCGAGACGAAGATCCGCTGGGCGAGGTTCTCTTGGGACAGCCCCAGCCTCTCGCGTTCCTCCCGTATGCGGTTGCCGACCTCCACTGCGCTCCTTTCGCTGTGTCCTTGCGAGACGATGCTGCCATGCAATGCAAAACGATACCACCAAAAGGCTTTGACATTGGGTGCCATGGCGCAAGAACACACTGTCAAAAAGCTTTTACATGGAGATGAGCTGGGGGTTTAGGATGCACTCACAAGCGTCGAATCCTACCGCGCGTCCTTCACGTAGATGCCCACGCGAACCTGGTTCCAGGGCTCGGCCTCGGGATCGACCTTCTGGACGCGCGCCTCGAAGACACCCTTGTGGCCATAGAACGCCATGAGGGCGAGCTGCTCGTTCTTGCCGTGGGGAACGTAGCCCAGCTTCCTCTTCCTCCAGCCACCATTCCATGCTCGTGATTAAACCAGGGCTTCCTCCGGCCGGATTCTGCTCGCAGGCGATTCTGGTATAACTGCGTCGGGTTCGCTGTCTCAGCCGAAGATCGCTTTCTCAAGCTTAGGCATCATGCTTTGTTTATAAGGTCATGTGAGGTTGTTTGGCAAGCAACAACAATATCGGTTTGTATAAAACGATACGAAACGAAACGAAACGATTGTATTGTGCACTTCCCGCAATGAGAACAACTGCTGAGGGAGTCTTCGAATGTCCGAAGTGCGGTTGGAAGCAGAATTTCAGGCTAAGGTGCGGCAACGGCGACGTGTTCGCGGAAAGCTGGAATCAAAGTCTTTGCATTCCGCTCGATCAGGAACAGCTACCACGGGATCTTTACCGTCCATTCATAGCCGCAGTTGTTGCAACGCCAGTACATGTCAAGCCCAACGGTGTCGTAGTTGACGGTATCCCTGCTTTTGCACTTCGGGCAACACGGACGGGTGCAGATACTGGAGTCGGGATCCTCGCCGCCGGCGATAGCCGTGAGCGCCTCGTCGGGTACGGGGACCTTGGCATCCTTTGCGAG
>JAFRGA010000035.1 GCA_017434045.1 Eggerthellaceae bacterium | reverse complement strand
TTGCAAGGAAGAGCACAAGATTCCGGTTGGCCAGTGGGGCATCCGCGTCCTGACGGACGGTCCGTGGGAGTGCTCTGACGGCAAATTCAACCTGTACTACATTCCCTTCCCCACGCGTTTGTGCGACCTGTGCGCCGAGCGTACGGCCAAGGGCAAGCAGCCTTCGTGCGTGCATCACTGCCTGGCAGGCTGCATGCAATACGGCAGCATCGAAGATTTGGCGAAGGAACTCGCTGAGAAACCGAACCAGGTGCTGTTCGTGCCGGAGCCGTACAGCTACTAAAAACGGTTAAACGGTAGAGAGATGGGCCCGGCATCTTGGATGTCGGGCCCTTGCTGCTTACAGGGAAGGGGAGCAGCGTATTGGGTTGCCCAATTACGCAGATTGCCCGGAATGGAGCGAGGGATGCTTGAGAAGCTGCCTGCCGACTACGAGAAGATCCAAGAGGACCGCTACGACAATTACCTGTCGCTCTCGCGGCTGTACCGCATCGAGATAGACGCGGAACTGCTTGACGATCTGTGCGAGAGTCCCAGGGCCGAACCTGTCGGAAATGCTGATTTCGACGAGGGGTATGCAGACATTAGAGCCTATATCGAGGCTATCGCGGATAGAGCGAAGGCCAAGTCGGAGCTCGCTTCGGATTACTGTTGGACTTTCATCGGCTACGGTGCCGACCCCTCTGGGCAGAGCGACGATGCGAAGCTCAATGCGGCGTATCCGTACGAATCCGTCTACGTGACCGGCAGAAAGACCCTCACGGGCGGTTCGTCGGAGGGTGTTGCCCAGATGTACCGGAGCAGCGGGTTCAGCCCTACGCGCTATCGCATCTCGGCGGACGACCACATAGCCTGCGAACTCGAGTTCGTGGGATACCTCGTCGGCCAGGAGATCCTTGCAGCCCGCGAAGGCGATCTCGGCCAAGTGAACAGCTTGCGTGCCAGGCAGCTGTCGTTTGTCGAGGAGCACTTGCTGTCTTGGATAGACGCTTTCAACGACGTGGTTGGCCAGCGTTCAGAGACGTTGTTCTATTCATCGCTCGGCCGCATGACGAAGGGATGGCTCCTCGTCGATGCCGCTCATTTGAAAGGGGATGAAGATGGCGGTCGATAAGCCCTCTGGAAACGGCGAAACGCGCGTATCCGAAGTCGACTACGACTACCCCGATGCAACTGCGGGCATGAGCGTGGTGATAACCACGAACCGATCGATCCATGTTCGCATCATGGATGACGAAAATTACCGTCTCTACCGCGACGACCTTGATTGCCGCGCGTTCCAAGGCTGGGTGACGACTTCTCCCTACCGGTTCAGGATTCCCCGCGACGCGCATTGGCATGTCGTCGTCAATCCGTACACAGTGAACGGCTTGGCCGAATTCACCGTTCGTCTCATGCATGACGAGGTTTTGTCCGATTAGGAAGACCCGAGTAGGTCGGATGCGTTTCCCCGCTCGTAGGAAGCGTTTATGCCAGATTGGAGCTCTTATGAAGTTGTTCAAGGGCCAGGGAACCCGTGACTTGGGAAAACCTTGGAGGTTCGAGGAAGACGGCATGACCGTGACGCGTGGTTGCGCGTGGTCTCCTCCGGGATGCCATCCGGTTGGTTGCGGCATCAAGACCTATGTGAACGGGGCAGGCGAACTCGTCAAGATCGAAGGTGATGAAAACCATCCCATCACAGGCGGTCGCCTGTGCGTGCGCTGCCTGACGATGCGCGACTACGTTTACAATCCCGACCGCATCCTCTACCCGATGAAGAGGGCGCGCGAAGACCGCGGCAAGAACAAGTGGCAACGCATCACATGGGACGAAGCACTCGATTTGCTAGCTGAAAAGGTCGCGTACTTCAAAGAGAACTATGGGGCCGAGTCCATCCTCATGCAAGGTGGAACTGGTCGCGAGGGCGGCCCGATGCTGCCGGCATATGCCCAGGCTGCTATCGGTACGCCGAATGCATCCCAGCCGCTCAGCGGTTATTCGTGCTACATCCCGCGCGTGGCTGGCACAACGTATGTGTTGGGCGCCGCCTATCCCGAGATGGATTACGCCGGCGGCCTTCACGGCCGTTATGACGACCCCGCGTTCGAGGTGCCCGAGCTGCTCGTGGTCTGGGGCAAGTATCCGTTGCCGACGAACGGCGATGGGATGTTCGGGCATTCAGCGGTCGACATGATGCGCCGCGGTTCGAAACTCATGGTCATCGACCCGCGTGTGAACTGGGGGTCGGCTCGCGCCGACTATTTCCTGCGTTTGCGTCCGGGCACCGATGCCGCGCTGGCGCTCGGCATGTTGAACATCATCATCAAAGAAGATCTTTACGACCATGATTTCGTCGAAAACTGGACGTGGGGTTTCGAGCAGCTCTCCGA
>JAFRGA010000034.1 GCA_017434045.1 Eggerthellaceae bacterium | reverse complement strand
TGCCCACAAATAGAATCAAGACGAGTATTTTCCAAAGCATTGTTCTTCCTATCAGTTTCGACCGTTAAGGCCAGGGGGGACAAAAGAGCGCAAAGCGCCAATACGCGTTCGCACACGGCTTCCATCACGGAGCAATAAAAAGCACCGGTGAAATCCGTGTGCTAGAGATATCGATAATAATAGATGGAGGTAAAGGCGTCGTTACGTCGGGACATGGACGACTGCTGCGCCCATGCGAATTTGATATGTCCCTTCAACACTTGCATAGCGCGTACTTTACCACACCAATTCATATATGCAAGGACAATTATTAGTTTTGAAACATACAAATCGTCGTTGCCGACTACTTCGTGGTTTGGCACGCCCCGCCCCATCTGCTCAAAAGAGGCCTCTTTCACACGGCGTAAAGATTTTGGGGTCGGGGGGCGTTAGCCCCTCCGATTTGGAGGACAGGCTTTAGCCTGGCCGAGAAATCGGAGCAACAAAACCCGGAAGGGTTCTCCTATCCTTGCATTGGGATAGTCGCAAGGAAGAAAGGAGAACCCAACAAATGCATGATACAGCAGCGCCCTGGGCGGAGGCGTCGTCTCTGCTAGCGTCGTCATTCTACGAGATCCTGAACGAAGGCGGGATGAGCTTCGAGGAGTTCGAATCGAGGTCGATAGCGTACGGTCACGCCGCCATTGCCGACGCCATCTCCATGGCCCTGGAGCGTAAGGACGCGTCGCTGTGCGCCGGCTTGCCGGACGGCTGCAAGGTGCACGACATGAGGCCGAAGACGCTGGCATCCGAGGTCGGCGACTTGCGCTTCTCGTACCGCCGAGCGCGGGACGCGTACGGAAACACCGTTGTCCCGCTGGCGGATTTCCTCGACCTGCCATGGTGCTCGCGCATTACGCCTGGCGCCAGGTCGTTTCTGGTGGACGCCGGCGCCGACGTGTCCTACCAGAAGGCCGCCAACCTGATGGCCAGGCGCGGATCGCGCGTTAGCGCGACCACGGTGATGAACTCGCTGCGCGTGGCCGGGGCGCTGTGCGCCGAGGAGGACGCCGGGCTTGCCGAGGACCTGTTCGTGAACGGCGTGACGCCGCCCGGCGAGGTCGTCTCCGAGCAGGTGCTCGTCGAGGCGGACGGCACGTGGGTGAGCCTGCAGGGCGTCGCCGACGGCGAGCCCGACCGCATCGAGATCAAGGCGCTCGTCGCGTACGGCTCGAAGGAGGAGGTCGGCAAGAAGGTCAGGCGCGTCGACTGCGTCCACCACGGCTGCGTTGCGAGCCCGGACTCGTTCTGGACGCAGGGCATCGCCGCGATCGGCACGAGGTTCGACCTGTCGAAGGTGAAGGTCTGCCACATGGGCACCGACGGCGAGGGCTGGTGCGAACGCGGGACCGAGTTCTTCCCAGCCAAGGTCAGGTCGACCGGCCACCTCGACCCGTTCCACGTCAACCGCGCAGTGCTCTCGTGCTTCGACGCCGATAGCAGGCAGGGCGCGTGGCACGTGCTAGACGTGCTGAACGATGGCGACAAGGAGGAGGCATGCAGGCTCCTCGAGGCCATGCGCGACATGGGGATCGCGCGCGAGAAGAGGTCCACCGAAGTCATCGGATACCTGCGCAACAACATCGACCTCATAGCCGTCGAGGGGCCCTCGCTCGGCACGATGGAGTCTGAGAATCAGCACCTGTACGGCGCCCGCATGGACAGCGTGCCGTGCGCGTGGTCGCGGTCGGGCGCGTCAGCCATGGCGCGCGTGATCAGCCGGAAGCACTCGAAGCGCGAGGTGCCGCGGATGACCCGGGTCCGCTCGCTCACGCCCAAGCGAGCGAAACAGCGCGAGCGCAAGATTCTGGCAGCCTTGAATACCGGAAGCACTGGGAAGCTGGTAGAATCCGTCGGTAGCGGTTACCTGCCGCCTCATCACGCCAGCTTCGTCGGCATGTCGGCTGACGTGCGCTACGCGGCGGGAATCGACAAGGGAATGATCCCCGTGTGGGGATAGGAGTTACCCCCATCAACTTTACGCCGTCCCTCTTTCATCCCGTTGCTCGCCCTTCTGCCCGATTCGCTATACTTGTGCACATGGATGTTTACGATTTCGACGGAACACTTTACTGGGGAGATTCGACGGCGGATTTCCTGAAATGGTGCGTCAAGCGTCACCCGCGCATCATCCGCACATTGCCCCGTACCGGCATCGCCGCCGCGGCATGTTTGGGCTTGCATCTCATTGACAAGACGCGATTCAAAGGCACGTTGTATCGTTTCCTGCCACTCGTGCCCGACATCGAAACGGAAGTCGAGCGCTTCTGGCAAGCGCACGAACATCGCATCACCGGACCATGCACTCCCCAACCCGGCGATTTGGTCATCTCAGCATCCCCTGAATTCTTGTTGCACGATGTCTGCGCCAAGCGAGGCCTTTCGCTCATCGCTTCGCAAGTCGATCCGCATACTGGCCGCACGCTCGGCCCGAACTGCTCGAATGCCGAAAAGATTTCGCGTTTCCGCGAGCTGTTCCCCAGCGAACGTATCGAGCGGTT
>JAFRGA010000033.1 GCA_017434045.1 Eggerthellaceae bacterium | reverse complement strand
TGTAGGAGAGTTGATCTTCGATGCGGACGGGAAGGCGAAGAGCATATATATCTACGGCAACACAATACCAATTCCCCTGGATACGCTCGATGGAATGGTGACGGTGGCCCTCTGCAATGATCCGAGCCTTGGAAAAGCGGCAACCATAGATACGTTCATGCTGGAGAAGACGAATGCCACGCTCGTGAAAGACAGCATTTCAAATCTGGGTATAACTGACATTGAGGTCAAGCTCGCCATCTCGGACATGTACGACGTCCAGCATGAGGTTAAGCCGCAGATGAGCTTCGATCCTGCCGGCGGACAGTGGGAAGACGGCACGAGCGCCGTCAAGAAGTACGAGCCCGCTCTCGAGACCGAGTTCGACATCATCGATGCCCCGACGCGGGATGGCTACACGTTTGAATGCTGGGAAGGGTCTGAGTACCAACCAGGCGAACAGTATCATGCGGACAGCGACCATGTGTTCACGGCAAGGTGGAAGAAGAACGACTCCGGCGCTGGCGACGGCACTGCTAGTGGCGACGACGCTTCCGGTGGAGCGAAGAGCGCCCAAACAAAATCAAGCCCGAGCAAGGTGTCGAACACGGGAGACCTCCTGAACCCGGTGCTCCTGCTGCTGGCGGTGCTGGCGTCAGGAGGGACGGTTGCGGTGGCTGCGAAGAAGCGAAAACGCGAATTGTAGCCGGGAACGAATTGCTGGGTTCCAGCATCCGGCAAGTGCTGTGGTACGGCCGCTAGAGTTAGTTTTTGCAAACAAACACATTTCCGCAGGTAATTCTGGCTCTACGATGAGTTTGTTGTGTCCATGATGCGCGTCGTAACGTTATCATCGCGATGCCTGCGTGGGGACGAAGATCGTCACCCTGGTCCCGCCCGCCTCGCGGGTTCCGATCTCCAGCGTGCCACCGCACTGCGCTTTTAGCCGATCGCGGACGTTGTTAAGGGCGAAGTGCCGCTCATCCTCATCGGGCGGCGTAAAGCCAGGGCCGTTGTCCTCCACGATGATCTGCACGCCGCACCCAAGGTCGCGCGTGGCGACGGAGACCTGCAGCGGCTCCGAATCGGGGTCCATGCCGTGCTTGACGGCGTTCTCTACGATGGGCTGCAGCGTGAGGGGCGGAACGTTAAACGACGTGACCGGCGTGTCGAATTCCACGAACACCTGTCCCTCGTAACAGGCCTGCTCCACCGCGAGGTATGCCTTCGTATGCTCCAGCTCCTGCTCGAAGGAAATCGTTCCGTCCTCCGCAACGACCTCGAAGTTGCTCTGCAGGTAGCGGGAGAAGTCCAACGTTGTCTGCTGGGCCCTTTCGGGATCCTTGGCAATAAGGTAGTAGATGCTCGTCAGCGTGTTGTGGATGAAGTGGGGCCTCATCTGCAGGACGGCGACGTGTGCTCGTTCCTGCGCGACCTCCTCCTTCTGGTCCAGGTAGCGACGGACCAGGCCAACCAAAAGGAGGAGCTCCACGAGAATGACCTGAATGGACGGCGCCGCGAGAAAGCAGGCCAGGAACATACAGCCCTGTACGTTCGTTATGTCTTTCCAGTACCGGACAAGCGTTACGAGGTTGATTGCCGTAAGCGCGGCTATCGAGGCGAACGTCAGGGCAATCCATGGCCCGAAATGGGGATCTTGACCAGCAACGACGCGCGCTTCCCCACTCAGCTTCGCCAGACACCCCGCAACGATCAGGATGCCGGTCAACACACATTCGATGCGTACAACCGCATTCGTTCGGAAGTCTCTCCCACTGCAGTAGACGAAATACGCGAACACGAGCAAGGAGGGAATCGGGGCTATCAGCGTTTCGGCAAGGCTCAGAGCAAGCACGGACGCGTACGACACGTCGGCTTGTGCGGCGCCGTTTCCCAAAAGGCCTACTGCCGCACAGGCAATCGTCGATATGAGGATGGCGACGCACAAGCCCCTTGGCCATCGCTCGACGTCGCGGGCGATGTAGAGCAATACCAGCCCAAACGCACCGAACAGGAGCGCGGACATATCCAGTGCTGCATAGAAATACTGTTCCGCTATCACAGTAGCCCTCGGACAGGACGCCTCAGCTTGGGAATAAGCTTGCGGACTGCTTCCACCTCCAACGGTTTAAGTATAAAACCGCAGGCGTCGGTGTTCCACGCGTCGAGGGAATACTCCGGGTATGCCGTGATATAGGCAATGTTGGCATTCGGCCTGATGTGCAGGAGCTCCTGGCATAGGTCGAGCCCGTTGGTCCTGCCTATCTTGATATCCAGAAGCGCCAGCGCGACCGGGTTGCTCTTAAAATAGCGCACAGCCTCCGCTGGGCTCGCGAGACCGACGACGTTCGCGCCCGGAAGCGCCTCCCGCAAAACGGGGAGACCCCCCTCGAGGGCAATGGGGCTGTCGTCCACCAGCAGGACGTTCGGGGCATCGTGGGACTCGTCTGCAGCCGCGAGCAGCAATGCCGCGTCCGCGTTGAGCACCCGGGCGATTTGGGAGATCATGGCGGCGTTGGGCAATCGGTGCCCTATTTCCCAGTTCGCGACTGCCGAGCGGGTCACGTGCAGCCGGTTTGCAACCTGCTGCTGGGAAAGGCACTTTTCGGCCCTCAAACGACGCAGAGTTTCTCCGAAATGATTTGCCATAGCTCCTTGCTACCTTATCCCTCCGTGCGAACGGCTTCTTTCGCCTTGAACCAGAATGCTGTTTTGGTTAAACCAAATAATTTTAGGCACATACTCGTACTCGTCAAGAACAATCGAGTGCAAAACCCGTCACGAAACGAAACACCTTACTAAGATAGTCCGTCTTTCCCTTTGAGGATAATCATAGTGAGAACGTCCTTTGGATGGCGGCACTGCTGGAGAAACAAGGTCCGGTGGCCCAAGAAAGGAGATTTGAAAATGAACAAGAACATCAACAACGCAAAGAGCACGTTAAAGGTCCTCGGCATCATAGCAATCGTCATCGGCGCCTTAGGCATCATCTTCGGCATCATGTCGATGGGCGGCGGAGGCATATTGGCTGGAAACCTCGCTTCATCTGCCTCTACGATGAGCCAGACCGACGTGGAAGCTGCGGCCACGGTAACGGGGCTGGCACTCGTCGCGGGCGCGGTAGTCCTCATCTCGGGAATCTTCACGCTCTTGCTGGGAATCTTCTCAGTTCGCGGCTCCAATGATTTCAGCAAGGTCGGCGGCGCCTACGTTCTCGGTATCATCGATTTGGTGATCAACATCATCGGCATCATTTTGGGAGTAGTGGGCGGCGGCGGCTTCTCATCTATCCTCTCGAGCCTGGCAAGCTTGGTTTTCGCCGCGTGCATCGTCTGGGCTGCAAAGACCATCAAGGATTACAATGCTGGTGGTGGCAACCCCGGCAATGGCCAGCTCCCTCCGCAGTAGTGAGCATCTGTTTCAATCGTATCGCTGGAAAGAAGGGCGCCCGGTGTTTTCCCGGGCGCATCCTTTTTGCACCGCGGAGCGTGAAGCCCTCGACGGCACGAAATCGCTGCTCGACGTAGTACACTACC
>JAFRGA010000032.1 GCA_017434045.1 Eggerthellaceae bacterium | reverse complement strand
TTTCTCTTGTTTGTGGCTCTGGCGGCCAGGTTTGTAGAAGCAACCCGATGCTAACCCACGTTGCCCGGAAGAGGGCTCATTGGTCAGCAAGCAGGGCTTCCCTTTCCCGAAGCGGCCAGCCTCGATGAACATATCGTCTGCTAGAATACGTTCGTTAACAATGACGCAGGAAACCCGCAGCGGAATGACTTATGCGCACAATCGCGCGTATTCCAAATCGCATAGGGTATTCAGACACGCCTCGCGCACAGGAGAGGGGATAGATGGACTTCGCTTCAATGGCAGATTACTTGCCGTTGTTCGAGCAGGCCATGTGGCTGACCTTGCGCATAGGCTGGATTGGGATTCTGGGCTCGTTGGTCATCGGGCTCGTCGTCGCCATGATTACGCACTTCAAAGTTCCGGTGCTGTATCAGATTTCGCTGTTCTACATCGAGCTGTATCGCAATACCCCGCTGCTCATCCAGCTGTTCTTCATGTATTTCGCCTTACCGCGCGTGCTCGGGTTCGGCATCAATGCCGAGATGTGCGGCATGCTGGGCCTCGCGCTTTTGGGCGGCGCCTATATGGCCGAGTCGTTCCGCAGCGGCCTCGAGGCGGTCGAGCCGATCCAGACCGAGAGCGCGCTCTCGCTCGGCATGACGAAATCACAGGTTATGCGCTATATCGTACTTCCGCAGGCGGTGGCGCTCTCGGTGCAATCGTTTGTGGCCAACGTCATCTTCCTGCTGAAGGAGACGAGCGTGTTCTCGGCCATCAGCTTGATGGACCTCATGTTCGTGGCCAAGGACCTCATCGGGTTGTACTACAACACGACCGAGTGCCTCGTGCTGCTCGTCATCTTCTACCTCATCATCATCTTGCCGGTGTCAATAGTGGGTACAGTAGTCGAAAGGAAGCTTCGCTATGGAGCTTTTGGGGCTTGATGTCCTGTTCAAGGGCAGCAATGCCATGCGGCTGCTTCAGGGCCTGGGCATTGCGGTCGAGATAAGCATAATATCGGTGGTAATCAGCTTGATCTTGGGCATGCTGTTCGGCATTTTCATGACCTGGAAAAACCCGGTTGCGAAGGTCATCAGCCGCATCTACCTGGAAATCGTGCGCATCATGCCTCAGCTCGTGTTGCTGTTCATCGTGTTCTTCGGCGCCACGCGCGCCTTGAACATCAACATCTCCGCCGAGCTCAGCTCCATCATCGTGTTCAGCTTCTGGGGCGTGGGCGAGATGGGCGACCTCGTACGGGGTTCGCTCGAGAGCATCCCGAAGCACCAGTACGAGAGCGCAGCGGCATTGGGGATGACGAAAGGCCAGATTTACTACCACATCGTCATCCCGCAAGCGGTCCGTCGTCTTATTCCCATGTCGATCAACCTGGTCACACGTATGATAAAGACCACGAGCCTCATTCTGATGATCGGCGTTGTGGAAGTGATGAAAGTCGGCCAGCAGATTATCGAGGCCAATCGAATGGCAAGCCCGAATGCGGTGTTCGGCATTTACGGCATCATCCTGCTTTTGTATTTCCTCGTGTGCTGGCCCATCAGCATGCTGGCCCGTCACCTGGAGAAGAAGTGGAGCAACTAATGTGGAAAAGGGTCTGACCCTTTTCCACATTTGATGATTGATACGGAGATTGGGAAATGGCTAACGAAGGCGTGCTGCGCATAGAGAAGCTTCGCAAATCGTTTGGCGACAACGTGGTCATCGACGGCCTCGACCTGACGGTTCAGCCTGGAGAGGTAGTGGTCGTCATCGGTCCTTCGGGCTGCGGCAAGTCCACGCTCCTGCGTTGCATAAACGGTCTGGAGGAAATACAGGGCGGCCGGATCCTGCTCGACGACCAAGAGGTCGATGGCCGTTCCAAGGACATCGCCCGCATCCGGCAGAAGCTCGGCATGGTCTTCCAGAGCTACGACCTGTTCCCTCATAAGACCATCATCGAAAACGTGACGCTCTCGCCCATAGTCGTGCAGAAACGGCCGAAAAGCGAAGTCATCGCCGAGGGCGAGGCACTGCTCCAGCGCGTCGGGCTTCTGGACAAGCGCGATGATTACCCGCGTCAGCTTTCTGGCGGGCAAAAGCAGCGCGTGGCCATCGCCCGCGCCCTCGCCATGAAGCCTGAGATCATGCTGCTCGACGAGATCACGGCTGCGCTTGACCCCGAGATGGTGCACGAGGTGCTCGACGTAATCCTCGACCTGGCGCGCGAGGGCAAGACCATGATCATCGTCACCCACGAGATGAGCTTCGCCCGGGCTGTGGCAGACCGCGTCATCTTCCTCGAAGGCGGGCATATCGTCGAAGAGGGGATTCCCGAGCAGTTCTTCACGAATCCGTCCACGGATCGGGCCCGCGCGTTCCTCAGGACCTTCGAGTTCGACGCTGTCCGATCGCATGTGCCGAAGCTGCAGGAGAACGACGCTGCATCGGCGTGATGCCGTATGCGACGGGCTGCTCATCAGCCGACTCATCGCAATAATCGAAGAATTGATTAGCCCGTATCAACTATTACGAATGGCGTATGCACGCTTTATTTGGCATTCCTGACACGCGGGGCGTGCAGTACGGGTATCATGTCATGAAGCTTGACGATTGGGTCGGCCGCTTGCGGGCGCAAACGGCTCGTATCGCTAAAGCACGAAACGTATGACGAGTTCGGAGGAGACGGGAATGAAGAAGAAGTTATTGGGAATTGCGGCTGTGGCTGCCGCGCTTGCACTGGCTGCATTTGTGCTTGTCGGCTGCGGATCGTCCAGCAGCAGCGCTGCGAGCAGCTCTGCAAGCGGGTCGGGTTCAGCGGAATCCAGCGCCGCAAGCAGCGGAGCGTCCGCCAGCGGCGTGTTCCGCACCCTCGACGAGATCAAGGCTAGCGGCAAGATCGTAATCGGCGTGTTCAGCGACAAGCATCCGTTCGGCTATGTCGACGAGGGCGGCGAATACGCTGGCTACGACGTCGAGCTCGCCAACCGCCTTGCCAAGGACCTGGGCGTCGAGGTCGAGTTCGTGTCCACCGAGGCGGCGAACCGCGTCGAGTACCTCGAGACCGGGAAGGTCGATGTCATCTTGGCCAACTTCACCGTGACCGACGAGCGTGCCCAGAAGGTCGACTTCTGCGATGCGTACATGAACGTGGCGCTTGGCGTGGTCTCTCATAACGACAAGGTCATCAAGAGCCTTGACGAAATCGGCGACGGCGAGGTCATCGTGATCACCGGCACCACTGCCGAGACCTACCTGACCGAGAACAACCCCGAGATCAAGCTGAAGAAGTTCGAAACGTACGCCAACGCGAAGACCGCCTTCGAGAACAAGGAAGGCGTTGCCTGGGCCAATGACAACACCGAGGTAATCGCGTTCGCCAACGCTGCCGAGGGCTATACGGTCGGCATCGAGGAGCTCGGAAGCCTCGACACCATTGCGCCGGCAGTCTCGAAGGGCAATACGACGCTGCGTGACTGGATCAACGAGGATATGGAGAAGCTCGGTGCCGAGAAGTTCTTCCATGCAGCTTACGAGAAGACGCTCATGGACGTTTACGGTGCTGACTACGAGGAAACCCTCGTCGTAGAGCCGAGTAAATAGCAAAGAGCCACCGCCCCAGGGGTGCCGATTGCCCCTGGGGCGGTAAACATTTCGCGGGGTCTGAACGTCTCGCAAAACCCCAGTTGAAAACCCATATCGGCTTGTCCTCGTAGCTTTGGGATAATAAAGCTTGTGTCTGCGGAATCGCCGATAATGCGCCTTCATCTGGGGTTATGCTTTGGATCCCCGCTTACGTAGTGAACCGGTCGTTGCCCCTGGGGCGATAATCTCGTCTTGAAGTTGACGAAGCTTTTCGACTATACTTTATAGCCACGTGCCCGAGTGACGGAATGGCAGACGTGGCGGTCTCAAAAACCGTTGTGGAAACACGTGAGAGTTCGAATCTCTCCTCGGGCACCAAGGAATTCAAATCGCCCTTACGGGCGATTTTTCATTAGCACGCTGCGCGGCGCCGATGCATGTCATCTCCGTGCGATCCTGCAACCTTGCGTGCACAAGGCACGCGGCGGCTGCACGATCCCACGGATCTGACGCGCATCGACGTCGCTCGCTCCATTGATTTGAAAGGCTATGGCTGCTAATGAATGAGCCGTAGATACGTTCTTCGACTCATTCGTAAACTCGTAAGGCGATGCTGACTCTGCAAAACGCTTGGAAGGTCCCAATCCGGCTGAAGACAAAATGCCCTTTCTTCCTACGACATACCGGGAAATGCGCGAACGCGGATGGGATGCGGTCGATTTCGTGTACGTGTGCGGTGACGCATACGTCGACCATCCCTCGTTCGGCTGCGCCGTCATAACGCGTCTGCTGGAAGCGCATGGCTACAAGGTGGGTATCATCGCGCAACCCGATTGGCGCGACCCCGCAAGCGTGAGCGTGTTCGGCGAGCCGCTCCTGGCGTTCCTCGTTTCGGCCGGCAACATGGATTCGATGGTCAACCATTACACGGTCGCGAAGAAGCGCCGTCGGGAAGATGCCTATTCGCCTGGGGGGACAATCGGGCTGCGCCCCGATCGTGCATGCGTCGTATACGGCAATCTCATACGCCGGACTTACAAGAGGACACCCATCGTAGTTGGAGGAATCGAAGCGAGCCTACGGCGGCTCGCCCATTACGATTACTGGTCCGACTCGTTGAAGCGCTCAATTCTCCTGGATGCTAGCGCCGATCTCATCTCGTACGGCATGGGCGAGAAATCCATCGTCGCCATCGCCGATGCATTGGCGGCGGGTCTTTCCGTCAAGGATTTGACCTTCATACCCGGCACCGCATACCGTACGCGGGATGTCGGGCATGTGTACGACCCCGTCATACTGCCCTCGTTCGAGCAGATGCAGGCCGATAAGCTGCGTTATGCGCAAAGCTTAAAGCTCCAGATGGACAACCTGAATCCCTTCTTGGGGCATCCGCTCGTGGAGGAGTACCCCCATGGCGTGTTCGTGGTGCAAAACCCGCCGGCCGAACCCTTGACGACCGAGGAGTTCGACGCCGTATACGAGCTTCCCTACATGCGAACATGGCATCCCTCCTACGATGCTGCCGGCGGGGTGCCGGCGCTTGCGGAGGTGAAGTTCTCCCTCACGAGCAACCGCGGCTGCATCGGCGACTGCTCGTTTTGCGCGCTCAACTACCACCAGGGGCGCATCATCCAGGCGCGGAGCCACGAATCGATCCTCGCCGAGGCCCGCCTGCTCTGCGAGGACCCGGATTTCAAGGGGTACATCCACGATGTCGGCGGTCCAACGGCGAATTTCCGCGTTCCCGCCTGCCAAAAGCAACTCAAGAGGGGCGCCTGCCCCGATCGCCGCTGCCTCTCGCCCGAGCCCTGCAAGGCTTTGCGCGTGACGCACGCCGATTACCTCAAGCTTCTCCGCAAGCTTCGCGCCCTGCCCAAGGTGAAGAAAGTGTTTGTGAGAAGCGGCATACGCTTCGACTACTGCATGCTCGATCCCGACCCCACCTTCCTGCACGAGCTGGTGGAGCATCATGTGAGCGGACAGCTCCGCGTGGCGCCCGAGCACATCTCCGATTCCGTCCTTCGCGTCATGGGCAAGCCGAGCCGTGCTGTATACGACCGCTTCGTCGGTGAGTTCGAGCGCGTGTGCAGGGAAGTTGGCAAGGAGCAGTACATCGTGCCGTACCTGATGTCCTCCCATCCCGGTTCCACGCTGAGCGAGGCCGTCGAGTTGGCTGAGTATTGCCGCGATTTGGGCTTCAACCCCGAGCAAGTGCAGGACTTCTATCCCACGCCCGCAACGGTTTCAACGTGCATCTACTACACCGGCGTCGATCCGCGCACCATGCAGAAGGTCTATGTACCCAAATCACCTCACGAGAAGGCCCTGCAGCGCGCGCTGATCCAGTACCGCAATCCGAAAAACCACGATCTCGTGCGCGAAGCCCTGCATCGAGCTAATCGCGAGGATCTGATCGGCTATGGCGAACAGTGCCTCGTGAGGCCTGCAAAACGCAGGCGGAAGCCGTCGTCTGGAAAGTAGCTGCGTTCGTTTCAGGTTCGTTTAAGGCCCCGGGTTTACACTGCGAACAACGTAATCGCAAGAGAAGCGGGGAACAAATGGACAGGACATCGTTTTCAACAGCACGCTGGAGCGGCTTTGCGACTGCGGTCGTGGGCGCAGGCCTGGCCTTGACGCTTGCGGCATGCGGTACCTCGGCCGTTTCGGGCGCCTCCGTCGAGTCGAGCTCAGCTTCGGAGCCGGCTTCGACGGTTTCCGCTTCGCTTGAAAGCTCGAGCGAAGCGAGCGCATCCGGCGAATCCGAGAGCGCAGCAGATTCCAGCAAGAGCACGGCGACGTTGGCCTCGACGGGGAAGACGCCGTCGAAGAGTGACATCTCGATTAGCGAGACCATTGAAAACTCGGGCGATGGCGAGCACGCCATCGAGGTTTCGGGATCGAGCAAGAGCTATGCCAACACGGCTGTGAGCAAAACCGGCGAAGCCGATGGCGACGAGGCCGATTTCTACGGCAAGAACGCGGCGGTCTTCGCCACCGACGGGGCGACCCTCGATTTGGCTGACATGGTGGTGGAAACCAATGGCACCCATGCCAATGCCGTGTTCAGTTACGGCGAGGGGACGACCGTCAACGTCTTGAACTCGGTCATCGAAACGACGGGCAATTGCTCTGGCGGCCTCATGACGACGGGGGGCGGCACGATGAATGCCGCCGATCTCAACATCACGACGCAAGGCAGGTCATCAGCCGCGATCCGCAGCGATCGCGGGGGCGGCACGGTCAATGTCGCGGGCGGGTCTTACACTACCAACGGCACGGGCTCGCCGGTTGTCTACTCGACAGCCGATATAACCGTGAGCAATGCCGAGATGACCTCCACGGCCTCGCAGGGCATCGTCGTCGAGGGAAAGAACTCGGTGACGCTCAACGACGTGATGCTCGTGGCCGATAACAACACGAAGAACTCCGACAAGTCCGATTACTACCAAGCCGTCATGATTTACCAGTCCATGTCTGGCGATGCGGCGGAAGGCGCGGCTTCGTTCAGCATGAACGGTGGCAGCCTGACGAACAAGAACGGTGACGTGTTCTTCGTCAACAACACGGTAGCCAACATATCGCTTGCCGATGCCGATATAGTCAACGAGTCCGACGGCGTGTTCCTGCGTGCTGCAGCGGCCGGCTGGGGCAAAGAGGGTTCCAACGGAGGTCAAGTTACCCTGAACGCGGATAACCAGGCCATTGATGGCGACATGGTGGTGGATAACGTCTCCAACCTCAACCTGTACCTCAAGAACGGTTCCACGTTCAAGGGCTCCATCAATCCCAGCGGTGCTGCTGGCGCGGTCTATGTCGAGCTTGCGGACGGGTCGACCTGGACGCTCGAAGGCGACTCGTATATCTCGAGCCTGACCTGTGAAGCTGGTTCCATCAACTTGAACGGACATACGCTTTACGTGGACGGCAAGGCGTACGAGGAGAACACGGCGTCCACCGGAAAGGCCATCGAGGTCGTCAGCACTTCCAGCAGTGGAGACCGTAGCGGCGGGAGCGCGCCCTCCGACATGTCTGCCGAAAAAGGCGGCTCCGATGGGGCTTCGTCCAGCGACGGGAAGCCCAGCGGCGAGCCTCCTTCCAAGCCCAGCGGCGAAAAGCCCAGCGGCAAACCTCCCGCCAAGCCGGGCAGCTCGTCAAGCAGCGCTTCGAGCAGCTCGTCAAGCAGCGCTTCGAGCACCAACTAGCAAACCCATCCTTTTTCATCCTTCCCCTTTGAAACCTGTGGCGGCCTTGAGCCGCCACAGGTCATCATGCGCGATTTACGCTTGCAAAATGCAGGTGGAGGCAGTTTCCGGTTGGAGTCGGCGGGAACGGCCGATTGCCTCGGGGGAGTTATCCGCAGGGGCTTTCGGGCATCGCTTGACTAACCTTGCCGCCGCAATCGGGTCAGTGGGTATAATCAACAGGAACCATCGGCGATCACGGAAGCGGAACGGAGAGAGCATGGATGACGCCCTGCAGCATGAGATAGACGCCTACCTGGATGAGCGCTGGGATGATGTAATCCGCGATTTGGACGCGCTCGTGCATATCGAGAGCGTGGAAGACCTAGGTGCAGCTTCTCCTGGAGCGCCATACGGCCCCGGCCCACGCGCAGCTCTCTCGAAGATTCTCGATATTGCCGCCGACATGGGGCTTGACGCACATGATTGCGAAGGCCATATAGGCTATGCAGATCTTCCAGGAGCCCGCGAGACGCAAATCGGCATTATCGGGCACACCGATGTCGTCCCAGCAGGTCCTGGATGGCATTTCGAGCCGTATGCCGTCACGCGCAAGGACGGTTACCTGTTAGGCCGGGGTGTTGCCGACGACAAGGGCCCGCTTATCGTGGCGCTGCATGCGGTGGCGTTCTGGCATGACAAGGGCGAGCGGCTCCCCTACACCATACGCGTGCTGTTCGGCGCAAACGAGGAGACGAACATGAAGGACGTCGCGTATTACCGCGCGCATCACGACGATCCCACGTTCCTGTTCACGCCTGATGCTGAGTTCCCCGTGAGCTATGGCGAAGCCGGAATATGCAGCGGCACGCTGACAAGCGCCCCGATTCGGGAAGGCGTGATCGAGCGCATAGAGGGAGGCGTGGCCGTGAATGCCGTGCCCGGCCTTGCCCAGGCAACGCTCAAGGCGGTCGACGATATGCCGATTCATGAGGGCGAACGGGCGAGCGAGGGCCGTGTGGCGGCGAGGGCGATAGCGGTCGAACGCGACGGAAGCCGAATCACGATTCGAGCGCAAGGAAAGTCTGCCCATGCTTCCACTCCGCAGCTGGGGGAGAACGCCATCGATGTTCTGGCCGAGTATTTGCTGTCGACAAGCTGCCTTTCGGAATCCGAAGAGGCGTTCCTGCAGCTCGTGCGGAAGGTCACATCTTGCTTTGACGGGTCGGGTTTGAACGTGCGGACCAGCGACGAGCATTTCGGAGAATTGACGGCGGTGGGCGGCATCGTCAGGCAGAACGGCGATCGGTTGGAACTGACCATCGATTTCCGCTATCCGACTACGACCTCGGCAGGCGAGATCGAGGCCAAAGTCAACGAGGTGGCCAAGAAGTACGGGGCGCGTTTCGAGATGCTGCACGACAAGGAGCCCTTCCTCATGGACCCCAGCTCCGATGCCGTACAAGCGCTCTTGGCTGCATATAACGAGACCACTGGCGAGCAAGCTGAGCCTTTTACCATGAAGGGAGGCACGTACGCGCGCGTGTTCACCACAGGCGTCAGTTTCGGTCCCGAAAAGCCTTGGGAGCTGAAGCCCGATTGGGTTGGCAGCATGCATGGGCCCGATGAGGGTATCCGCGAAGATTTGCTGAAGCAAGCCTTCTCTATCTACGTACGAACCATCGGCCGGCTCATGAAACTCGATCTGTAACGATGTCCTATCGAGCTTCTCGCAGCCTTGGTCGCTCGGCTAAGGGGCTTGGGAGGGGGATACTTTCGGAGCAATGCAACAGCGTTCAACCCTTGCCAACCTGGGGGATAAACGGTATCTTTTCAGTAGCTAATGGCTTGTATTTGGCGGTCAACGGTAAATTTGACATTCGGCAGCCGACTCAAACCATTGCTTAAGTTGGGAGGATTTGCAAATGCTCAAGGCAATTATTGTCGATGACGAGGCGCCTGCGCGGTCGGAATTGAGGTACTTGCTCGACGAGCTCGGCCAGACCGAAGTCGTGGCCGAAGCATCAACTGTTCGAGAGGCCATCGAAAAGCTCAAAGATCATCCCTGTGACGTCATGTTCCTCGATGTGAACATGCCGGAAGCGAACGGGCTGAAGTTAGCCGAGGGATTGCAGACCCTCAAGTTCCCGCCTGCCGTCGTCTTCGTGACGGCTTACAGCGAGTTCGCGCTTGACGCATTCAAGGTTAACGCGATTGACTACCTGGTAAAACCCGTTGAGACAGAACGCCTCGCCCAAGCCATCGCCCGCGTGCGCGATAACGTCGCATTGCATCTGCGCGCCCAGAAATCCGAGCGTATCTCGGTAGAGAAGGGCGGGAAGAAAATCCTCATCAGCATCGACAAAATCCGCTATGTCATGGCCCGCGACGATTACGCTTATCTGCAAACCGATACTGACCGCTATTTTTCCACGGTCAGCCTCGCCCAGCTCGAGAAGCGCCTCGGAACCCATGGGTTCTTCCGCGTGCACCGCGGTTATCTGGTCAACCTCTCGATGGTGGAGGAAGTCGAGCCCGTGCCGGGCGGCACGCTGCTGCTGACCCTCAACGGCGTCGAGGAGAAGATTCCCGTCTCTCGCCGCCGCGTTTCCCTGCTTAAGAAAACACTGGGTATCTAGTGGTTGCGCCGTTCTTGCGAACGGCGCAACCACCACACGCTGCGCGGCCTTGATGCACGCCATCTAACCGCTCAGAGCACACCTCGCGTACATAGTACGCGTCGGCGTGCTCTTCACGTCTATATGGCATACCTCAAGGCCGCTCGCTTCGTCAGCTGGCCGACCGGGTTCCTTTGATTGGCGGCAGGCGCAACCACCACACGCTGCGAAGCCCTGCGGCACCCCGACTCGGCCTTCAAGCCTGCGCTTGCGTACCGCGAAGTACGCGGCGCTTGGCTTTCAGGCCGATTCGTGGCGCTGCAGGGCTTCTCGCTACGTTGACTGCTCGGTTTTTTCACTAGATTGGCAGAAGGCGCAACTGCCGCATGCTGCGAAGCCTCGGAACAATCGAAGGGGACTGTCCCCTTCGACGCTTCCCTTAGCGAGTATCGGGTTTACTTTGTGCCGAAGATGCGGTCGCCTGCATCGCCCAAACCAGGGACGATGTACGCCTGGTCGTTCAAGCGTTCGTCTATGGCGGCGACATAGATGTCGACGTCGGGATGACGCTCCTGCACGAGTTTGATGCCTTCGGGAGCTGCGACGAGGTTCATGAGGCGGATGTCCTTGCAGCCGCGCTTTTTTAGGCTGTCGATGGCATCAGCAGCGCTTCCACCGGTGGCGAGCATAGGGTCGACGACGATGATGACGGAATTCTCGACGTTCTGGGGCATCTTGAAGTAGTATTCGATGGGCTGATGGGTGGTCTCGTCGCGGTAGAGGCCGATATGTCCCACATGCGCGAACGGCATGAGCTCGAGCAAGCCGTCGACCATGCCCAACCCGGCGCGCAGGATCGGCACGATGGTGAAGAAGTTTTGCTTCAGCATGGGGAACGTGCCTATGCATATGGGCGTCTCCACGGTCACGAGCTTCGTCTCGAAATTGCGTGTAACCTCGTAGCCCATGAGCTCGGATATCTCTTTAAGCAAAAACCGGAATTCCTGGGTTGTGGTGCTTATGCGGCGCATGCGCGTCAGCTTGTCGGTGATCAGAGGGTGTTCGAAGACATGGACTTCGCTCATTATTAAATCCTTCCAACGGGAAATGTTGTATCCATTATAATCATCGCCAGTGTAAACGATTGCCGAACGTTTGCCGTGCGCATCGACAGTCGGGATCGTTTCACGGGAGGGCAGAGGACGCATTTCGGCAGCTGCGCTCGACGCAAGCATCAGCTAGTCGAAAGCCCGATTTCGAGAGGAAGACCATGGCAGAGCGCGAAGTGCCAACAATGGGGGCGAAAGACCAGTCGGGTGCGGTGTACGATGCGCGCACGCTCGGTAAGCCGAGGATGGTGCTGTTCGGTTTCCAGCACATGTTCGCGATGTTCGGCGCTACCATATTGGTGCCGGTGCTCACGGGGCTTTCCGTTCAGGCCACGCTTCTGTTCGCTGGTTTGGGAACGCTGCTCTTCCATCTTGTCTCGCGTGGCAAGGTGCCTGCGTTCTTGGGGTCGTCGTTCGCGTTCATTGCCGGCTATGCCGCCATCGCCCCCAACGGCGATCCGCGGCTTCTTCCTTATGCCTGCCTTGGCGTGGCATGCGCGGGCTTGCTCTATCTGGTGCTTTCCGCACTGTTCAAGGTGTTCGGCGCCAATCGGGTTATGAGGTACTTCCCGCCGGTGGTCACGGGGCCCATTGTCATAGCGATCGGGCTTATCCTCTCAAGCTCGGCCGTCGAGAATTGCTCGACCAATTGGATTATCGCGATCGTCGCCATCGTGACGATCATCGTCACCAACGTCTGGGGACGGGGCATGATCAAGGTCATCCCCATCCTCATGGGCGTCATCGTCTCGTATGCATGCGCAATAGCCATGGGGCAAGTTGATTTCACGAGCGTTGAGCAAGCTGCCTGGATCGGCGTTCCGGTTTTGTGGGAGAACACCGTGTTTGGCCTGTTCGGTTCTGGTATTGATTCGGGGCTTGCCCTCACCGCGATCATAACCATCATGCCGCTTGCATTCGCGACCATGATCGAGCACATCGGCGACATCTCGGCGATCAGCTCCACCTGCAACCGCAACTACATCGCCGAGCCCGGATTGCATCGCACGCTTCTCGGCGACGGCTTGGCCACGATAGTCGCGTCGCTGTTCGGGGCCCCGGCCAACACGACGTATGGCGAGAACACGGGCGTTCTTGCGCTCACGCGCGTGTTCGATCCCCGCGTCGTGCGCCTGGCGGCCTGCTTTGCCATCGCCTTCTCGTTCTGCCCGAAATTCGCGGCAATTATCGGCGCAATGCCGGCGAGCGTCATCGGCGGCGTCTCGCTTGTCCTGTACGGGATGATCTCCGCCGTTGGCGTGCGTAACCTGATCGAGAACCGCGTCGACTTCCTCAAGAGCCGCAACATCATCATCGCGGCGCTCATCCTGGTGCTCTCAATCGGCATCGCCTACAGCACTGCGGGGGCCATCGTCATGGTCGTCGGCGAGGTGACCATCTCCTTGTCCGGTCTTGCAGTCGGATCGGTCGTAGGCATCTTGCTGAACGTCATCTTGCCCTATGGGGATGAGTACGAGATTGCGAAGCCCCTCACGCCCGAAATCAAGCATTAGCAGAACGCTGGCTCAAATTCGCCCGCCCGGCCCGCATTCGGCCCCCTTCGCGCTTTCTCCCCGCCCCAACCGCGCAAACGAAGGCGGCGTCCAGAGCGACTACCTGGCAGTGCGCCTCGATGTCCCCCGCGCTAGCGGGTATCGCCGCCTTCTTGAAGGCGCGGTTGTTTCGCGTGCTCAGGAAAGGGCCTCATGCAGACCGGGCGGGCAATCTGCTAAAAGCGCTTTATAGCCCTCCTGTAAGGCCGTCTGGCCGAAGGGGTGAGCCGCTTCCGAAGGGTCCGAGCGCCCGGAGAACAGCCCTGTGGGCTGTTCTCAGCGAGGACGGGCAAGCTTCAGCTTGCCCCCGTACATACTTCCAGAACTATTTCCTGGATGCGCGAAGCGCAGGCAGGAACATTAATCTTGCAAGAACATACCCCGGAGGGCTGTAGGCGAACCTCTTCGGCCAGACGGCCTGTCGTGGATACTGTGAACGGAGCCCCTTTGGGCTAGGCGGGGTTTGACTGAGTGAAAGGTCGAGCGCTACAACAGCGCCGCCTCCCACTCCTTCTCGCGGAATCCCACGAGAACAGCGTCGTCGAGGATGACGAGGGGCCGCTTCACCAGCATCCCGTTGCTGGCGAGGAGGTCGAGCTGCTCGTTCTCGCTCATATCTGGCAGCTTGTCTTTCAACTGCATATCGCGGTACAGCATGCCTGACGTGTTGAAGAAGCGGCGCAAAGGCAGGCCGCTCATCTCGTTCCAGGTGCGCAGCTCTTCGGCAGTCGGGTTGTCCTCGACGATATGGCGGTCCACGTAGTCGATGCCGCGATCGTCGAGCCAGGCCTTCGCTTTCCTGCAGGTAGAGCATTTCGGATATTGAACGAACAGCACGATGGCCTCCTTTTGCAGTTCTTGTACCGACATCGCACATGCTACCAAAGCGGAGTACCGGCAGGGAGAGGCATTCGAGCAAAAAGCTTCCGACATTCCTGCGCCATCGTTCGTATTATGTAGTGAAGGCGGAAAGGAGTGCTCCTTGGAAGCGACGAAACACATGACGCCGCAAAGCGGCGAGCCGCGCGTGAGCGGGGCGATCGATATCGCCGGGGCCTTTTCCCGGCATGTGAAGACGGTGTACCGGCTGTGCTACTCGTATCTAGGCTCGCCGCAGGACGCCGAAGATGCAACGCAGTCCGTGTTCATGAAACTCATCGACAAGCCGCGCGATTTTGCCGATGAAGAGCACGAGAAAGCATGGCTGCTCGTCGTGGCGGCCAATCACTGCAAGGATATCTTGAAGAGCGCAAGTAGGTTACGTGCTGCCGACATGCCTGAGGAGCTGCCGGATTCACGGGCAAGCGCGGAGCCAAGTGACGTCTTGCAGGCGGTTCTCGCGTTGCCGGACATCTACAAAGACTGCGTGTACCTCCATTATTACGAGGGTTATAAGACGGACGAGATTGCCCGCATGACGGAAACACCGCCTTCGACCATCCGCAACAGATTACGCGATGCACGCGCATTGCTCAGGACAGCATTGGAGGGTTAAAGCCATGACAGACAAGATAAACGAGCCCCGGCACGTACCCGGACCCAATCAAGCAGACGACGTTATGGCGTCTCAGCACGACGAGGATGTCGAATTGGTTGATGACGAGCTGGCCAGCGCCCTGAAAGGCGCCTATGATGCCATGGACCCGACACCCGAACAGGAAGACCGCATGCTTGCGGCGCTGTTGGAGGCGCAGTCGGCAAACGCGCAGGGTGTCGAGGAGGCGCAGACTGATGCCGCCGCCGCGATTGCGCCATCGGCCAATCGGTCCAGCCGCTTCAAGGTGTGGAAGATCGCCGTTCCCCTGGCAGCGTGCTTGGCGGTCGGCGCAATAGTCGTGGGCACGAGTCCGACACCGTCGCATCAGGCAGTACCGCCCGTGCAGGCCTCCCAGTCGGCCCAGCCTACATCCTCGAAAACGGAAGCGCCCGCCAACGATGCCAAGTCGCAGAAGACGGAGGCGCCCGCCAACGGCGCCGAGTCGCAGAAGACGGAAATCGTCGAGTTGGACGATGCGGATACGCTTGGCTACATGGCCACGGAGGCGGCTGACGGTGGCTACATGGATGAGGGCGTGGGCTATTACGACGATGCAAAGTTCAACACCGAGGAGTATTCAGCTCTGAAGGAAACGGGCTTCATCTCCACGAAGAGCAATCCGCTCTCGAC
This sequence comes from Eggerthellaceae bacterium, assembly GCA_017434045.1. Lineage (GTDB taxonomy): Bacteria > Actinomycetota > Coriobacteriia > Coriobacteriales > Eggerthellaceae > UBA9715. The sequence continues at coordinate 12,366 of JAFRGA010000032.1, read as the reverse complement.
GGTGTCCGCCGATGTCGACACCGCATCGTATTGCAATCTGCGCCGCATGATCAAGGACGGGTATAATCTCAAGGACGTGCCCAACGGGGCGGTTCGCATCGAGGAGATGCTCAACTATTTCGACTACGACTACGCCGCGCCAACGGGCGGCGACCTGTTCAGCATGCAGGCGCAGAGCGCTGTCTGCCCGTGGAACAAGGACACGCAGCTTCTGGTCATGGGATTTGCCGCGGCGCCAGAGAGCAAGGCAGCGAGCAAGGGATCGAATCTGGTGTTCCTCGTCGACGTTTCCGGCTCGATGGACTCTCCCGACAAGCTCGACTTGTTGCAGGATTCGTTCTCGACGCTGCTCGACAACCTCGGACCCGATGATCGCGTGTCGATCGTCACCTATACGAGCAGGGAGGACATTGTGCTGGAAGGTGCCCATGGCGACGACGTCAAGGCCATCACGAAGGCGATTTACAAGCTGGATGCCGGCGGCTCCACGAATGGGGAAGCAGGCCTAAAGCAGGCTTACGAAGTCGCCGAGCGCAACTTCATCGAAGGTGGCGTCAACCGCATCATCATGGCGTCGGACGGCGACCTCAACGTGGGCATCACGAGCGAATCCGAACTGTACGATTACGTCGACAGCAAGCGCGACAGCGGTATCTACCTTTCGGTGCTCGGCTTCGGCTCCGGCAACTACAAGGACAACAAGATGGAGACCCTTGCCGACCACGGCAACGGTTCGTACCATTACATCGATTGCATCGAGGAGGCTGACCGCGTCTTGAAGACGAAGTTGACTGCCAACTTGGTGCCTTTCGCAGACGACGTGAAGGTGCAGGTGGAGTTCAATCCTGCGCAGGTGAAGGCCTATCGCCTGATCGGCTACGAGAACAGGGAGCTTGCCGACGAGGACTTCCGCAACGATGAGGTAGATGCCGGCGATGTGGGTCCTGGCGCCCAGTTCACGGTGGCTTACGAGGTCGTGCTGGCGGACTCCGCTTACAAGGTCGACGAGCCCGATTTGAAGTACGGCACGCAAGTCAAGGCTTACGACAATGCGAGCAGCGATTGGTTGACCTGCACGATGCGCTACCACGCTTTCGACGGCGATGAGATGCGCGAACAGCAGCTGGCCGTGGATGCATCGGCCTCGACGAAGAGCCCGGATTCGAACTGGAACCTCGCGGCAGCGGTCATCGAGTTCGGCATGCTGGCACGCGATTCCGAATTCGCCGGAACCTCGGGCGAGGACGGAATCCTCGACCTCCTGGCGAATGCGAGTCAAAACGATGATGCCGACTCGTTCAAACGGTTGGTCTTGGCCGCGTTGTAAGAAACGCGCAACCGCGAGGGGAATGCCGGCTTGCCTTCCCTCCAATCATGAGCGAGCCAAAGACGGGGCGCCAATCGGCGCCCCGCGTCTTTCAGGCTAATTAAAGGCTGGCAAGGCACAATGACGTCATGATCGACGACCGGGACAAATTCGAAAGGAGGTCGTCATGAATGCCGTCATACTCATTCCGGCACTGGATCCCGATGAAAAGCTCGTCACGTTAATCCGCGATTTGCGGTCGCGTGGCTTCGAGCGCTTCGTCGTCGTTGACGACGGAAGCGCTGCAAGCTGCGCTGTGTTGTTCGACGAAATCGAGCGCGAAGGCGCATGCGTGTTGCATCATGATGCGAACTTGGGGAAAGGCGCCGCGATAAAAACCGGGTTGCGCGAGGTGCAGGCCCGTTTTCCACAGTTCACGCATGTTGTCACCGTCGATGCGGACGGACAGCATCTGCCAGACGATATCTTGAAGGTCTCGGAGGCAGTGGAAGGGCGGCATGACCACGTGGTCATCGGCGTGCGCGACCTGGGGGCAAAGGGCGTGCCGTTCAAAAGCCGTCTCGGCAATGCTTTCAGCTCGGCCTATTTCAAGTTCGATACGGGCATGTCATGCCCCGATACTCAGACGGGATTGCGGGCGATTCCAAGATCGCTCGTGCCGCTCGCCCTCTCGGTTGGGGGAATGCGCTACGAGTACGAGATGAATTTCCTCACCATCGTGGCGAAGCGCAAAATCCCCCTGATCATGATTCCGATCGAGGTAGTGTACGAAAACAACAACGCTGCATCCCATTTCGATGCAGTGCGCGATTCGATGCGCATATACAAGCAGCTTGTCCGGTTTGCCGGAAGCTCAGCGGCCTGTTCGGCTGTTGACCTGGGGTTGTTTGCCTCGATCATGTTCCTTGCCGGCTCCAAAGCCGCTGCAGTCGTCATTGCGGCGACGGTGGTGGCGAGGGTCTGCTCGGGCATGTTGAACTTCTCGCTCAACCGATGCTGGAGCTTCGCCTCCTCTGCGGCTTCAGCCGGCAATACGAAAAAGCAGCTTAGGCGCTACATTGCGCTCTTCCTCGCCCTCATGTTCGCGAGCGCCGGCCTTGTGTCGTTGTCGGCGCTGCTTCCGATCCCCCTTCTGCTCGCCAAGGTGGCCACCGACAGCACCTTGTTCGTCATCAGCTACTTCGCGCAGAAGAATTGGGTGTTCTCATCGGGTAAGCGCAAGCGGGCGGTTGTCCTGAAAGGAGGTTTCGGTTATGCGGAGCGAGCTTTCTCTAAACCGTCTCGGGCAGCATGAGTCAGATGACTCCCCGACGCTTCCGCTGCCTCGCGTCGAGGCGAGTGCAGCGGGGCCGGCTGCCCGAAAACGAGGCGAATCGCCCAAGGACAGATGGGTGTGGGGTGCGTCGTTTCTCATGACGGCTTTCACCGTGTTCGTGCTCTTGCAGACGTTCGTGATCGGCAGCGTGCAGCAAGTGGCTCAAGCGGCTGATTTCTCCAGTGCCGTTCAAGCCCAAGAGCAGGCAGGCGATTCCGCAGGGGCTGGTGTCGAGGCCCAGGCCTCTTCGGAGTCGGCGACGACGAATGGCGGACCCTCCTCCGGGGGGCAGAATCATGCCAAGGGCTCAGGCAAACGGCAGATGAAGTCCGGCGGTTCAAGATCAGGGGGTAGCAGCGGCAAATCCAGCTCCTCCAGCAATGCCGCTTCCAATCAGGCTCTCGTTGCGGGAGCAGCAGCTGTTTCGGCTGGCGAGTCCATAGGAAGCTACGATGACGGCAACGTGAAGATCCAGGTTTCGAAAGTGCGCGCGTACGATACCGACATCTATGTTGCCGATGTGCAGGTGTCGAGCGCCGAATACTTGAAAACGGCGCTTGCCCAAAACGCGTTCGGAAGGAATTTGAAGGAGACGACTTCGAACATGGCCGAGGATAACGGAGCCGTATTGGCCATTAACGGAGATGATTACGGGTTCCGTGACGATGGCTACGTGGTTCGCAACGGCGTGCTGTACCGCGATACGCCTTCCAACGGAACCGATGCCCTCGTGGTCTATGCCGATGGCACGTTGTCCTCTGCTTCGCAGGATGATGTTTCGGCGGAACAGCTCGTGGAAACGGGCGCATGGCAAGTGCTGTCTTTCGGCCCGGTTCTCGTATCCGACGGCAAGCTGGCGGTGGAATCCGGGGACGAGGTCGACCAATCCATGGGCAGCAACCCCCGAACGGCAATAGGCATGGTCAGCCCCCTGCATTACGTTGTCGTGGTCTCCGATGGGCGAACAGGCGATGATGCAGGGCTTTCGCTGTACCAGCTCGCCCAGGTGCTGGTAGATAACGGGGCGACGTTCGGCTACAACCTCGACGGCGGCGGATCTGCCACGATGTGTTTCCAGGGCGAAGTCCTGAACGACCCGACGAGCGGGAATCGCTCGGGCGAGAGGAGCGTGAGCGACATTGTCTTCTTCGGTTAAATCCATCCAGGATTCTCTTCAGGGTGCGGCTATAGTGCGCTATACAGTCGCGGCGGTGGCCTGTGCGCTCTTCGCCATCGTGTACGCCCAGTTCAGCCATGGGGTGCACAGCCCGTTCATGACGTTCATGTTCATGGTGCCGCTTTTGGGAGGGGCCCTTCCCTCCCTGATCGCCCACGTTGCGAACGTTCGACCAGCGCCTCGGGTATCGCGCCAAGCTTGGGCTCTCGCGCTTGCCTCTCTCACCGTCGCGTGCTGTCTGCGTGGTATTTTCGAGATAGCTGGCACGAATTCACCCTTGCTGGTGGTGTATCCGGCTATCGCCACGCTCTTCGCAGTCGTGGCAGTGGTGGGCTTTGTCCGGGGAAAGGCGTAAGCTTTCACCATCAGTGTCATTCGGTTAAGGGGGAAGGCGGTGGGGTGTTCGCTTGGCTTCGGCTAACCTATGAACATTTTGAAGACAGTGCCTGCAGAATCGCTCACACCCCACCGCCTTCCCCCTTAACCGAATGACGTTGTTCAACATCCCGCCTCAACTTGTCCGATCGGTGGCCGCGGGGCTCCTTCGTATCGCCGGGAACGCTTCCTCTCGTGCTTAACGTGCCAATTCGGGTATAGTGAATGCATGCGAAAAACCCAAAGGATGGGGGACTCATGCACGAGAGGCAAACGCCCAAAGGGCAATCGAGCTCGGCGTCGGGAACGATAAACGCTCAATCGTCCAGCCAACCGCGGCCCCATGTCCAGCCGAACTCATCAGGCTCGGCTGCAACAAGTTCTTCTGGAGGCCAATCGCTTGGGGAAATGCTCGCCCAAGCGGCATCTGAAGCCAACATCGCGTCATCGGCTCAATCCCAACAGCCGTCGAACGGGCATGTGCATGTCCGTCCCGAGGGGCAGCCCCAGACGCAGGCGAACACCGCATCGCAAGGGCAGGCCCAAACACAGGCTCGGCCCAAGCCCAGGCCGGAGGGTCAAGCCCAGGGTCAATCTCAGGCGCAAACGCACACGCATCAGCATGTCCGGCCCGAAGGCTCTCCAAATTCAGCTCAATCGAGTTCAATGGCGGGGCATTCTCAGGCATCGGGCCCGCAAAGCGGGCCATCGGGTTCTCAGCAGTTCAGCTCGCAGGGAACGCAAGCAGGCCAGCCCAATCAGCAGGCCTTTGCAGGTGGTCAGCAAGGAGGTTCCAAGCGCTCGGCAGGCGCGCCCATCCTCATCGTCGGCATCATCGTCCTGCTGTACCTGATGTTCTTCGGGTCGGGTTGCGCTCCAGCTAGCTCCAATCAGAACGCGGATTCGGAGCAGACCGTGTCCATTTCGGATTTGACGGCAAATGCAGACGAGGCCCCTGGCGAAGTGCCGGGCATGCAGCGAGGGCTTTTCGACATCCTGTTCGGATTCGATCCCTCCGGCGGCTATTCGAGCACCTATGATTCCTCGCAGTACACGTCTGCGTATCAGATCGATCCGAACCTCGGCCAGGGGAATCCCAACGAGACGTGGACAGTGCTCATGTACCTGTGCGGATCGGACCTCGAGAGCACGCCTACACAACGTGGCGGCGGCCAGGCGACGAAGAATCTCGTCGAGCTGACGAAGGCGAATCTCGGGCAGAACGTGAAGTTCGTCGTCGAGGCTGGTGGCGCCAAAGCCTGGCAGAACAACGTCATCAACCCGCGGTACCTGAGCCGCTACACCATCGAAGACGGCAAGATGGCGCTTCAAGACACCCAGCCATCAGCGTCGATGGCCGCCGAATCCACGTTCGCAGACTTCCTGAAATGGGGCACGTCTAACTTCCCGGCCGACCACTACATGCTGGTCATCTGGGATCACGGCGGAGGCTCTATCACCGGCGTGTGCCAAGATGACATCTACCCCTACGACTCGAAGCGCCAAGCCGATTCGCTCACGTTGCCCGAGATGCGCAACGCCATGAAGGAATCGGGGGCGAAGTTCGACGTCATAGGCTTCGATACGTGCCTCATGGCCACTCTCGAAACCGCCCAGATCCTTTCTCCCTATGCTAGCTATATGGTGGCATCCGAGGAATCCGAACCAGGCGCGGGCTGGGATTACGAATCATGGCCCAGCTGGCTTGCCGCGCATCCCGGAACGCCTGGGAAGGATTTGGGTACGGTCATCTGCCAGACGTACTACAACAAATGCGCATCGTACCGCCAGCCGGGCATGGCCACGCTCTCCGTCATCGACCTCGGCAAGATAGGGACAGTATCCAAGGCCTTCGAGGGCGCATCCGACGATATCGCATTGGCCACGGTGGAGCCGACATCCCTTCGCCGGTTGCAGCAGGGCGCCAAGGCTGCCGAGAGCTACGGCAGCTCGGGCTTCTACTCGATGAACATGGTCGACCTGGGCGACCTCATGACAAAAACGGGCAGCGTCGTCGGCAACGATGCCAAAGCGGTGATCTCGGCCATAGACGATGCCGTGGTTTACGAAGTGCATGGGCGTAACCGCGCGAGCGCATCGGGGCTTTCGGTGTACTTCCCCCTGCAAATCGTTGACCGCAAAGATTTCACCCGCTATGCGGAGATTACCGACAACACACCCTACCTGCAATTCCTAGCCGTCATGTTCGGCGTGTACGACAACTACCAGTGGAACAAGTTCGAAAACTTCGTCCCGCTCCACGGCGAACCGGTGGCTGAGAAAGACGTCAAGATCAAGTACAAGCAAAGCGTCAACAAGAAGGGCCATGTGCAACTGCAGATCACCGATGGCATCGACCAGGTCGCGAACGTCTCGTTCGAGATGTACGTGTACCTCGATCAGCTGGGAATCCTGTGCTATCTGGGTTCCGACAACGACATGACCGGGTCGTACGATAAGGGGTCGTTCGTGGACAATTTCCAGGACGACTGGCTGACCATTGACGGCCACTACGTCAGCGCATCGCTTTGCGAAGTGGGCGACGGCTACAACCTGTATTACATACCCATTTTGCTGAACGGCGAGCGAACCGGAATCATCGTGGAGTACGAGTACTCGACCAACGAGTACAACGTGCTGTGCGTTTGGGACGAGGCCAATCAGGCAACGGGCATGGCGGGCAAGACGGGTCGGCTTCTGGAAGAGGGCGACAAGGTGCAGTTCCTGTTCCCAGCCGAGAATGCGAAGACGGGCATAAGCGATGTCATCCCGCTTGAGACGATGACCTGGCATGAGGATGCGGTCGTTGCGTACGAGGGCCTTGGCGACGGCAACTTCGCGTTCCGCTACGAGATAACCGACGTGTTGGGCAACAAGATCGATACCGAGCTCGTGTACCAGCGCTACAAGGACGGCAAGGTGGTGGGCTAGCAGCAAGGCGTAAGTGACGGAGCGACTGTCTGCGTTCTCGTCATCCCGCCCCGACTGCGACATGCGGGTATTCAGTAATTGTGCACAAATGCGTGATATACTTCACGGCTGTGCTAGCGGGAATGTAACCGATCGTACAAGAGGAGAAATAATGGCAGGTCGCGATATAACGATTCCCTTCGGCCCTGATAGGACAGGCGGCATCGACCTCTCATCGACATTGCCGGAAGTCGACCCGAACATCTCTTTGGAGGCAAGCAGGCCCGAGGACGCGGTTCTTCCCGATGCGGCTTTCGAGGCTGCGTCAGGGCAAGTGCACGCAGATGCGCCCGTTGAAGGCTTCGCGCCGAACGAGGAAGTTGCAGAGGAGCCAAAAGCCGCGTCCGTTGGCTATTCAGAGCCTGACGATGAAGCCGAGCCTGTCGATTTCGCAGAAGATAGGGCAATGGATGGTGAGGGCGACGAGCCGAAAGAGAACGCCTCCGATGGCCGCTTGGACGTTTCGGCGAGCCTTGCCGCGCTCAGAGAGTCGATTAACCAGGGACGTGAGCTCAAAGTGCGCCAAAAGGAGCGCGATGAGTTCGAGCAGAAGCTGAATGAGGATCGCGAGGAACTTGCTGACAGGGAGGATATCCTCGCCAATTACTTCGCCATCGTGGCCGAACAGGACGAAATCATCGATCAGAGCACGGAGCAACGGGAGGCGCGCAAGAACGAGCTCGCACAGCTCGTTGCCCAGAAGGAGGAGACCGAGGCTTCGCTGCAGAGCATGCGCGATTACCACGATGCCCAGATGAAGCCGCTCGAGACGTCGCTTGGACGCGTGAAAGCGGCAGCGGAGCAGGCGAAGAACGACGAGCGCAGCAGGAAATCGGAGCTGAACGCCGCCGAATCCGAGATGCGCCGGGCAGAAGGCGGCGACGATGCCGCCATGCTGACCGCTCGCTTGGAGGTCGTGCAGCAGGCGTACGACGAGGCGGTTGCCCGCAGCGCCCAGGCGAAGGAAGACCTCGGACGTGCCCAGAAGAAATACGACGACCTGCGCGAGCAGGTCGCGGACGCAGAGGCTCCGCTCGAGAGGAGCATAGAGGATCTCGACAACCAAATCGAAGAGCTCAAGGAGAGCGTCAACCGTTTGGGCGAGACCATCTCGGCGGCGCGGAAGCGTCGGCAGTATTGCGAAAACGTCTACCAGTATCCCGACGAGACTGCGAAGCTGCGCGCGAGCGTCGAAGCCGATGAGGAAACTGTCCGTCGCATGGACGAGGAGAACGAAGAGCTGCGCGACCGTCTTGCGGACAGCAAGGCGCGTTCGAGAACGGCGAAGTTCGCCATTGCCGCCGTCATTGCAATCATCATTATCATCATCGTGGCCTTCGTGGTCATCGGGGGCAGATAGGTGGCTTGACGCGAGCCTGGGCCTTGCGTCAGGTTTTCGTTCACGGTGGGCTGCCCGGCCGAGGGAGTTCGCCTACAGCGTCCTCGGGAGGTCCGCCTGCTCGGAGGGGTTCGCCTACAGCGTCCTCGGCGGTACGGTTTTCAGGGTGGAACGTTCCTGACTGCGCTTCGCGCATTCAGGAAATAGTTCTGGAAGTATGCACGGGGGCAAGCTGAAGCTTGCCCGTCCTCGCTGAAAACAGCCCACCGGGCTGTTTTCCGAGCGCTCGGACCCTGCGGAAGCGGCTCACCCTTCCGGCCGGGCGGCCTGGCGAGGTTCGCCTACGGCGTCCTTGGCTATAACTTGACAAGGGGTCGTTCCCTTCTGCGTAATGCGAGGCAATCAAGGGGTTTGTTGTGTCAGTAATACAGCTCAGCGATCTTTCCGATCGACGTTTACGCCCCTATTCGGGCATGACCGACGGTCAGCTGAAGCGCGGCGAGGGGTTTCGACGCGATAATCCGCAAGGCCTCTTCATCGGCGAGTCCGGTCGCGTGATCGAGCGCGCGCTCGATGCGGGCGTACGCCCCCTGTCCGTTCTCGTGGACGAACGCTGGCTCGAGCACGATCGCCCCATAATCGAGAAGGTGCTGGACGCGAATCCCGATGCGCCTGTGTTTCTCGCCACCGTACGGCAATTTCGGGAAATCACAGGTTACGAGGTCGTTCGCGGGGCTCTTGCCTGCTTCGAGCGCCCGCAGCCGCATGCGGTCGAAGAGGTTTTGCCCAGAGCACGTCGAATCGCGATTCTGGAAGATGTGACGAATTACGCCAACATGGGCGCGATCTTCCGCTCTGCTGCGGCGTTGGGGATGGATGCGGTGCTCATAAGCCCCTCGTGTCACGATCCCTACTACCGCCGTTGCGCCCGCGTCAGCATGGGCGCCGTCTTCCAGGTGCCGTGGGCCCGCATACCGGGCGAATCCGACTGGGCGCCCTCCCTCGTTCCGCAACTGCGGGAGCGGGGGTTCGTCACGGCGGCCATGGCCTTGCGCGACAACTCCCTGTCCTTGCGCGATCGTCGGCTTGCGCAAGCCGATCGTCTGGCTGTCGTGTTGGGCACCGAGGGAGATGGCCTGCGAGAATCGACGATCGGCGCTTGCGACCATACGGTGCTCATACCCATGGCCCATCAGGTCGATTCCCTCAACGTGGCGGCTGCAGCCGCCATCGCCTTCTGGGAACTTGCCCAATAGTTTTTCACATGGTCTCGAACCTGCTCGCCCAGGTTGGCGGCGAGGTGCTAGGCCTACAGCTGCTCGCATATTAGAATATATGAGGTTTGTAGCTGCGCAAGCGGCTACGCACCCCGTCGCCGACCTGGGATCCTTGGGGTGTGAACAGTAACGCTCGATAAGCTATGCGGGGAGAACCCAAGCTCTCTTCGTCTACCCTTCGTCTGCCGTGCTGTTAGAATGTGTATATCGAAACGATTGCGGGGGAGGCCTCATGGACGTATTGGTGATGGTTCCGTTCAAAGAGCATCATATGGCGCAGATTCGCGAAGCGGCGGGACCGGGCGCGAACGTAGTGCAGAAGCAGTTCAAAGGCTTGATGTTTCGCGAGATGCTCGACGCGCTCCGCACATACGAGGTCGTTATCGGAGAGCCGCCTGCACGCCTGCTTTCAGGCGATGACGTGGCGGTGAAGTGGGTGCAATCAACCTGGGCGGGCGTTGACGCCTACACGCGCAGTCCCTACGGCTTTCCCGAGGGCATGATGCTCACCAACGTGGCTGGCGATGCCTACGGGCATATCGTCTCGCAGTTCGCGGTCGGTCAGATCCTGTCCATAACCCAGAACCTCGGAACGTACGCCAAGTGCCAGGCCACGATGGCATGGCGCAGCCAAGGACCCGTCATGACGCTCGAGGGCACGCGCGTGCTCGTGTTCGGCGCAGGCGATTTGGGGTCCCATGTTGCCAAGCGTCTGAGCGGATTCGACGTGGCTTGCATCACCGGCGTGTGCCGCGATACCTCTAAAAGGCGCGAATGGTTTGACGAGCTGGTCACCCTCCCCAGGGCGGAATCCCTCTTGGGCGAATCGGACGTAATCGTGGGCTGTCTGCCGAGCGCACAGGAAACCACCCGGTATCTCAACGAGCGCCGGCTGCGCATGATAAAGGAAGGCGGCGTTCTCGTGAACGTCGGACGCGGCGATTTCATAGACTGCAATGCCCTTGCCCGCGTGCTTTCGGAAGGTCATCTGCGCGGCGCGGCCCTTGACGTGACCGATCCCGAGCCCTTGCCGTTGAAGCATGCGCTCTGGCGCAACCAGCGCTGCCTCATCACCCCGCATGCATCAGGGGGCGCTTTCGGCAAGAGCGACAGGACCGAGGACCTAATCGCCCAGGTCGTCTGCGACAACCTTCGTCGCTACGTTGCCGGCGAGGAGCTTACGCACCGCGTGTACTAGCCGATGATGGATGGGGAGGGGTCCAATCCACCCCCGCCTGTCGCCTCGGTCGTTTGCATTTTCAAAAGCTTCTGCTACAATTCCTCACTGGCCGACAAGGCGGCCGCTCAGCGCGCAAGCGCGGATGCGAAAAATACCTGGCAGTCCCGGATATGCCGGCACCCAACCCGGCGCCGAGGGCAGCGCGATCTTACGAGTCGCACGCCTGACATGCAGGCACATACGAGCCGTCGCAAGAAGAATTGCATAGGACGGTTTGAAGGCTTTGTGCGCTCTTCATTTCTACTTGAATCAACCCCTTCGGCTTGGTATTATCTATCGTTGCTGCTTACTGGCAATTTTAGGCGAAGGAGCTGTGTTGGCTAAACAAGATGTCATAGAACTCGAGGGGACCGTGCTGGAAGCATTGCCTAACGCAATGTTTAGGGTCGAGCTCGAGAATGGCCACAAGATTTTGGCCCACATCTCGGGGAAGATGCGCATGCATTACATCAAGATCCTCCCTGGCGACAAGGTTACAGTCGAACTATCGGTCTACGACTTGAACCGCGGTCGCATCACCTATCGTTTCAAATAGCGGCATGCAGCAAGCCGGGTGCTGTTGCGGGTAGGCATCTGGAATCAAGGTAGCCCGTATCCGTCGTCGGACGGATTTAATGGAAGGCGCAACCGTCTGCGTCGCTCCAACCGACGCAAGAATCATCGGCAGCGGCTGGCCGTGATAGATACGCAGTAATTAGCAGGGAAACCGAAAGGAAGCAATTATGAAGGTACGTCCTTCGGTAAAGAAGATGTGCGACAAATGCAAGATCATTCGTCGCCATGGCAAGATTCTCGTAATTTGCGAGAACCCCCGCCATAAGCAGCGTCAAGGTTAAGGAAGGGAAAAGGGTATATGGCTCGTCTTGTTGGTATCGACCTCCCGCGCAACAAGCGCATCGAGATCGGTTTGACCTATATCTACGGCATCGGCCTCACGACCTCTAAGAAGATCCTTGCGGAAACCGGTATCAACCCGGATACCCGCACCGACGATCTCACCGAGGAAGAGCTCTCGAAGCTGCGTGACTACATCCAGAACAACCTCACAGTCGAGGGCGACCTCCATCGTGAGGTTTCCCAGAACGTGAAGCGTCTGATGGAAATCGGCTGCTATCGTGGCCTTCGCCATCGTCGCGGCCTGCCCGTTCGCGGCCAGCGTACGCATACGAACACTCGCACGCGCAAGGGTCCCCGTAAGCAAATCGGCGGCAAGAAGAAGTAAGGTAGTCACACATGGCACAGAAGACAAAAGTCACCACGCGCGTGACGCGCTCCGAGCGTAAGAACATCGCAGTCGGCGCCGCGCACATCAAGTCGACGTTCAACAACACCATTGTCTCGATCAC
>JAFRGA010000031.1 GCA_017434045.1 Eggerthellaceae bacterium | reverse complement strand
GGGAAATCGATTGCCCGCGGGGAATTTGATGGCGCGCTTGTTTCGTCACTTTCTCAAACCATGCACCGGCATCCGCACCGCGCGGGAGTCGATTGATGCTACACTGTCAACATCAAGCGGGCTGCAACTGACGGATAAACGTGGGCAACCACGGGGGAACAGCACGCGAAACAACAAGCCGACCGTCTGGGCAAGCCGCAAGCATCGAAAGGGTCGGCTGTGTCTTTGCCGGGTCCTCAAATGCACAGCGGCTGCACGAGCATTGGAGGACGAATATGCAAGACTTGGCAGAAATCTTGAGGAACAACCCCTACCCTGGGCGCGGAATCGCAGTGGGTGACGGCGTGGTGTACTACTTCATCATGGGCCGCAGTCTGAACAGCCGTAACCGCATTTTCTCACTCACCGATGACGGCATCCAAACCGAAGCGCACGACCCGGCGCTCGTCGAGGACCCAAGCCTGATCATCTACCACCCCGTCCGCACCATGGGCGATGCGCTTGTCGTGACCAACGGCGACCAGACCGACACGATCGTCGAGGCTGGCAGCTTCCGCGACGGCTGCATGGCTCGCGAATACGAACCTGATGCGCCGAACTATACGCCGCGCATCAGTGCCATCGTTAATGGCGACGGCACGTTCGAACTATCCATCCTCAAGCACGTCGACGGTCGTTGCGTGCGCGAGTTCTTCGCCTACGAGGGATGCGACGAAGGTTGCGGTTATTTCATTAGCACCTATCAGGGTGATGGAAACCCGCTGCCGACCTTCGCTGGCGAGCCCGTCCCCGTAAAGCTCCCCGACGCCGATACGCTGTGGGAGGCCCTGAACGAGGATAACAAGGTATCGCTGTACGCCAACATCAACGGCGATGTGAAGCTGTACAACAAGAACCTCGGAGATTAACCAAATAGAAACCGCCCTTGTGATTAGGTGAAACGAACAGGAGAAAACGGATGAACGAACTCGAACTCAAGTACGGGTGCAATCCCAATCAGAAACCGTCACGTATCTTCATGAGAGATGGCGGCGAGTTGCCTTTGCAGGTGCTGAACGGCAAGCCGGGTTACATCAACTTCATGGACGCGCTGAACTCGTGGCAGCTCGTTCGCGAGCTGAAGGAGGCTACGGGGCTTCCCGCTGCGGCATCCTTCAAGCATGTGAGCCCCGCAGGCGCGGCTGTCGGCGTGCCGCTTTCCGATGTTGATCGCAAGATCTACTTCGTCGAGGAAGAGGGCGAGCTTTCACCCATCGCCTGCGCTTACATCCGTGCACGCGGCGCCGATCGTCTGTGCTCATATGGCGATTGGGCTGCTCTTTCTGACGTGTGCGACGCCGACGTCGCACGCTATTTGAAGCTCGAGGTATCCGACGGCATCATCGCGCCTGGCTACACCGACGAGGCGCTCGAGATTCTCAAGACCAAGAAAGGCGGCCGCTACAACGTCGTGCAAATCGACCCCGATTACGTCTGCGCCGAACAGGAGTACAAGGACGTGTTCGGCATCACGTTCGAACAGGGGCACAACTTCTTCACCATCGACGAGAACCTGCTGGCGAACGTCGTGACCGAGAACAAGGAAATCCCTGATGCGGCAAAGATTGACCTTATCGTGGCGCTCATCACGCTGAAGTACACCCAATCGAATTCGGTGTGCTACGTAAAAGATGGCCAGGCTATCGGCGTCGGCGCCGGGCAG
>JAFRGA010000001.1 GCA_017434045.1 Eggerthellaceae bacterium | reverse complement strand
GACTTCGAAACCAACGGTCTGGAAATCGTCGACCTCGACGCACAGGAATTCACAACACTGCACTGGCTGGCAGTTCTTTTGGCGAACCGTTGGTTCGATGTGCGCGCGCCCATTGCAAACGAGGCGCGCGAATACTTACTTGCCAACTTTGCGGTCGATCTCTCGAAAGCCGACGTTGTCGAAGGTTACCGTGCTGATGACAGCTATTTCACATTCGCCCAGGATTTCATAAACGGGACCATCTCGTACCGCCAACTTGGAAATGCTATGCACCTGGGCGAGCTGGGAAGGCAAGTCGTCGTGAAAAGCGAGCGTGCGTTTTCGCGCCTGCAATTCCTCGACGCCCAAGAGGCACCGCGCTCGGATTGGCTCCCGCGTCGGGAACGCCGTGACCGCGAGGCGAGAGAACAATACTTCGACCATGAACGCAACACCCGGAAGAAGGGCGACTTGTTCATCACTCAAATCATCGATGAGGAAATGGGGCCAAACGATGATCGCCTACGATGAGACGTATCTTTCAGGTGCGCAGAAACGACTTGGAGCCTTTCTCGACTTCGCGACATTGGGACTCGGGCTTGACCTTACAGACGCACATGCGGCTTTCCTCGCCAGCCCCCTCTCCCGCCGCTTCGTTGCAGGCGACCCAGCGGTAGTTGCGGGTCGTTCGGGCGAGGAGCTTGCCCTCGACATTCTGGGATCGAGCGAATCAGGCGAAACAGGCGTAACGGACGTCATTCGTACACGGAAACCACGAGAAATTCCATCCGCAACCAGCTGGGTCCCCCACGAGAGCGCCTCACCTGAATACTGGACAGGCTGGGCGCTCGCCTTTTACCAATGGGCAAGCGGATATTCTTTCGAAGCAATTGACGAGCGCGTCTGCATTGCCGACATCAGATCTCTCTACACGCCTTATCACGAAATGGACGTGCGCCAGTTCTGCGACCGTCTCGACGAGTTGTGCTCCCAAGCGCATCCGCAAACGAACTTGCAGGCCAGGCGTCTTGTCGCTGGCCTCAGCCAACGCCAGTTGTCCCGCGCGTCGGGCGTGCCTGTACGCACCCTGCAGCAATACGAGCAACGTCAGAAGAACATCAACCACGCACGCGCCGATTACGTCGACGCACTTGCTCGAGCACTTGGCTGCAGCACAACCGACCTGTTCGAGCACTCCGCCCAATCGAATTGCGAGTATGCGTTCATATCGCTGCGATAAGCGTAACGGATGCTTAAATGAGTCGGTGCCCTGGCCCCTGACTCACCCAACCCGCTACTCTGCCAGCAACCCCTCAAGGGTTTCGAACAGCAGCTCGGGCTCGACTGGCTTTGACAAATGGGCGTTCAGTCCAGCTTGCATGCTGCGCTGCACGTCCTCGTCGAAGGCGTTGGCCGTCAAAGCAATGATCGGGATGGTCGTGGCATCCGCCTTGTCCGTGGCCCTTATGACCTGCGTCGCCTCCAGACCATCCATCTCCGGCATGCGCATGTCCATCAGAATGGCGTCGTAATAGCCCGGCTCATGGTCTTGGTACATCGCCACGGCAATCTTGCCGTTTTCGGCGTGG
>JAFRGA010000030.1 GCA_017434045.1 Eggerthellaceae bacterium | reverse complement strand
GCTTGTCATCGGCGGCGGCATCGCTGGCATGCAGACGGCGCTTGACATCGCCGACGCGGGCTTCCAGGTCACCATTGTGGAAATGGAAACGTCGCTCGGCGGCAAGATGGTCATGCTGGACAAGACTTTCCCGACCATGGACGGCTCGGCCTGCATCTGCACGCCGAAGATGTCGGAGGTCGGCAACCATCCCAACATCTCGGTGAAGAGCTCCTCCGAAGTCGAGACCGTTTCGGGATACATCGGCAACTTCGAGGTGACCATCCGCGAGAAGGCAAAGTACATCGACTACAACCTGTGCACGGGTTGCGGAGCCTGCGAGACGAAATGCCCCGCCAAGGTCACGAACGACTTCGAGCAGGGCATGTCCAAGCGCACGGCAATCTACAAGATGTTCCCGCAGGCGGTTCCCGCGAAGCCGGTCATCGATGCCGAGCATTGCCTGAAGCTCACGACGGGCAAGTGCGGCGTCTGCTCGAAGGTCTGCCCCACGGGCGCCATCAACTACGAGGACGAGGACAAGCTGACGACCGAGACGTACGGCGCGGTCGTCTTCGCCACGGGCTACAAGCTCATCGACTGGAAGCCGCTCTACCCCGAGTACGGCGGCGGCAAGTACGAGGACGTCATCACGGGCCTGCAGTTCGAGCGCCTCGTGAACGCCTCCGGTCCCACCGAGGGCCACGTGCTGCGCCCATCCGACCGCACCGAGCCCAAGAGCGTCGTCATCGTCAAATGCGTGGGCAGCCGCGATCCGAACAAGGGCAAGGCGTACTGTTCGCGCGCGTGCTGCATGTATTCCGCCAAACATGCCCACCAGTATCTGGACAAGGTGCCTGACGGCAAGTGCTACGTCTTCTACATGGACGTCCGCACGCCGGGCAAGGGCTACGACGAGTTCTACATGAACACGCTTCACGACGGTGCGCAGTACATTCGCGGTCGCGTGTCGAAGATCTACAAGGAGGGCGACAAGCTCATCTGCAAGGGCGAGGACACGCTCACGAGCTCGCAGGTCACGGTTGCGGCCGACATGGTCGAGCTCGAGACCGCCATGGTGCCTGCGGATGGTATCGACGAGCTGGCCGCCAAGTTCACCGTCGGCCGCGATGCCGACAGCTGGCTGGTCGAGGCGCACGCCAAATTGCGTCCCGTCGAGACGAACACAGCGGGCATCTACCTGGCAGGCACCTGCCAGGGACCCAAGGACATCCCGGATTCGGTCTGCCAGGCGGGTGCTGCGGCATCGAAGGTCATCGGCCTTCTGAACAAGGACGCCTTGCAGTCCAACCCGCAGATCTCGCGCGTGAACGAGACGCTTTGCCAGGGCGACGGCGCATGCGTGAACATCTGCCCCTACGGCGCCATCTCGATCGTCGAGAAGCAGTTCCGCGAGAACTCGCGCAAGGTGGTGCGCCCGGTGGCGCAGGTCAACCCCGGTTTGTGCCAGGGCTGCGGCGCCTGCACCGTCACGTGCCGCGCCGGCGCGATGGACCTTCTGGGATACACGAACGAATCGATCATGAGGGAGGTGGACGCGCTATGTCAGTGGTAGAGGCCAACGGAGCCGCCGCCCAGGTTCCCGAGAACTGGGAGCCCAAGATCATCGCGTTCTGCTGCCATTGGTGCACCTACACGGGTGCCGATCTGGCGGGCCTGAACCGTATGAACTATCCCGCCAACGTGCGCGTGCTGCGCATCCCGTGCTCGGGCCGCATGAACCCGCAGTACGTCATCGAGGCGCTGAACAAGGGCTGCGACGGCGTGCTCGTGTGCGGGTGCCATCCCGGCGACTGCCATTACGTGACGGGCAACTACTTCGCGCGCAGGCGCATGATGATCTTCAAGCGCTTGCTGGAATACGAAGGGCTCGAACCCGACCGCTTCCAGGTGCGCTGGATTTCCGGCGCTGAGGCAGGCAAGTTCCGCGATACCGTGATGAGCGTGGTCGAGCAGGTGCGGGCTTTAGGGCCGCTCAACCTCACACGTGAGATCCCGTACTTCGAGCTTCCCGCCGTGCCGGATGGGGAAGAGGCGTTCGACGCCGTGCCCGAGGAAGTCGTGCCTGAGGAGGTGAGCGCGTGATGACCGCCCAAGATACGATTCGCGCCCGTGCGCGCGAGCTTCTGGAAAGCGGCGAGGTGGCCTCGTTCGTCGGCTGGGAGGCCGGCCGTTTCGCCAACCAGACGACTCCGCTCATCATCAGCGACCCTGCCGATGCCGACAAGCTCGTGTTCAACGAGTACTGCGTTAACACGTTGGCCAAGTACGTGCGCGACCTCGTGCCGCGCGGCAAGGTCGGCCTGGTCGTCCGAGGTTGCGATAGCCGCGGAATCGTGCGCCTGATAATCGACCAGGTCATCAAGCGCGAGGACGTGTACCTGATCGGCGTGGGATGTTCCGGCGCGATTGACCGCAAGAGCGGCGAGCCGTTGAAGAAATGCGTCGAGTGCCGCCACAACAACCCGGTCATATGCGACGAGATGGCTGGAGACGAGGTTGCGAAGGACGAGCCCGCCGACCGCTTCGCCGAAGTGCGTGAAGTGGAGCTCATGGCGCAACCCGAGCGTTCCCGTTTCTTCGAGAGCGTCTATGCCAAGTGCATCCGCTGCTACGCTTGCCGCGACGTGTGCCCCTGCTGCACGTGCCGCGAATGCTTCGTCGACGCGCGCCGCGAGAACTGGGTCGGCAAGCAGAACAACGTGGCCGAGAACCGTTTCTACGGCCTGACGCGCGTTATGCACATCGGCGATCGCTGCATCGAATGCGGCGAATGCGAGCGGGTCTGCCCGATGGACCTGCCGCTGATGAAGCTTAACCGCAAGGTCATCCAGGATCTCAACGACTTGTTCGGCGAGTTCGAGTCGTCGATGTCGCTTGATGAAGGACCCGAGCCGCTCATCACGTACGACCTGGCCGACCGCGAAGAGTTCATGTAGGAAGGGGCAAAGATGATACTGAACAAGAAGAACCTGACGCCCCTTCTGGAAAACATGGCTGCGGGGCGTGACGTGTTCGTACCCGCACGTGTGGATGGCGTGGCGAAGTTCGCGCTGTTCGGCGAGGGTGTTGAGTGCGCCTTCGACCTGGTGAACACCACCATGCCGCCGAAGGACCTGCTGTTCCCGCAGACGCAGAAGATGTACCATTTCGACGTCGACGCGAACGGCAACTACCGCATCCACGAATATGATGAGTCGCGCGAGCAGGTTGTCTTCGGCATCCGCCCGTGCGATATGCGCTCCATCGTGTGCCTGGATGAAGTGTTCCTGACCAAGGGCTTCGTCGACGAGTTCTACGCGAACGCGCGCGAGAAGCTGCTCACGGTTTGCATCGGCTGCGCCTCCGCAGCCGAGACGTGCTTCTGCGAGTCGATGGGCGTCGACCCGCAGGCTGCTCCCAATGCCGACATCATGCTGCAAGACTGCGGCGAGGTCTACCGCGTGCTCGCACAGACGCCCAAGGGCGAGGCCGAGGTGGCCAATTGGGCCGCGTTCGTCGAGGAAGGCGATGCCGAACCTGTGGCCTGCGAGCTTTCGCTTGCGGTGAACATGGAAGGCGTCGTGGACAAGCTCGAGGGCATGTACGACCATCCCATCTGGGAGAACCTTTCCATCAAATGCCTGAACTGCGGCACGTGCACCTACGTGTGCCCGACGTGCCACTGCTTCGACATCAGCCAGGATATGCGCCGCAAGGACGGCGTGCGCTTCCGTTGCTGGGATAGCTGCATGTTCTCGGAGTACACGATGATGGCCGGCGGCCACAATCCCCGTCCCGAGAAGCTCGAGAGGGTGCGCAACCGTTTCATGCACAAGCTGAACTTCTTCGCGCGCCGCTACGGCATGTCGCTGTGCGTGGGCTGCGGCCGCTGCGTCGAGAAGTGCCCGGTTGCCCTCGACATCACGCGGTTGATCGACGATATCGGCGCATGCGACGTTGCCCCCGCTGCGCAAGCCGAATAGAGAGGAGCTGAAGATGTCTGGAATCGAAATCTCCCACGGCTGCGCAAAGGGCGAGCGTCCGCTCATCCCCCAGGTTTGCCGCGTGGTTGAAATAACGCAGGAGACGCCCGACGTCAAGTCGTTCCGCCTGCAGACGCTCGACGGCAAGAAGCCCTTCGACTGCATGCCGGGCCAGCTCGGCATGTTCGGCCTGCTCGCCTATGGCGAGTGCATGTTCGTGGTCTCAGCGCAAAGCGACGAGTGGGTCCAGTTCACCGTAAAGAAGGTGGGCCTGGTCACCGAGCAGTTGCACGAGCTGTGTGTGGGCGATGAGGTGTCGTTGCGCGGCCCGTACGGTAACTGGTGGCCGACGGAGGGCTGCAAGGGAAAGGACATGCTGTTCATCGCGGGCGGCATCGGCCTTCCTCCCGTGAGGTCGTTCTTGCTGTACTGCCTTGAGCACCGCGAGGACTTCGGGCGCATCGACCTGGTGTACTCGGGTTCGAAATACGACGACTTGGTGTTCAAGGAGCAGCTCTTCGAGATCTGGCCGAACGAGCCCGACATGCACGTTCACGTTTCGCTGTACCGCGAGGACCCGCGCTGGGATGGCGCTGTGGCCTATACCGCACCGTTCTTGGAGACGCTCGACCTGGGTCCCGAAGACGGCAACCGCGTCGCCGTGATCTGCGGCGGCCCATCGCTTTCGCGCACGTGCCGAGAGTCGCTCGTGAAGGCGGGCTTCGACGAGGGCCATATCATCACGACGCTCGAGATGCGCATGAAATGCGGCGTCGGCAAGTGCGGTCGCTGCAACATGGGCGGACATTTCATCTGCCTCGATGGCCCGATCTTCACGTTGGAGGAAATCGGCCGCATGCACAGCGACGTGTAAATGGCATTGAAGGGGACAGTCCCCTTTAATGAAAAAACGCATCAATAGGGACAGTCCCCTTCGATTGGATTTACGATCGGAGGGGACAGTCCCCTTCGATTATGCGTCATCGGCTTCATGGTTTTGAGATGCGTGCCGGTAGGGTAGAATACTCTGGTTGCCAACACGAGGAAGGCGCTTGATTCATGGAAGAGCTCATCGACGTATATGACGAGAACCGCAATCGCACAGGCGTGACGATTCCGCGTTCGGATGCCCATTTGAAGGAAGGCGAGTTCATGCTCTACGTGCTCGCCATCGTGGAGAACGCTGAAGGCAAGTACCTCATCACCCAACGGGCGCTCGACAAGTCCTGGGCAGCGGGCTGGTGGGAAGTCACGGGTGGCGGCGTCTTGTCGGGAGAGACATCGGCTGAGGCGGTGACGCGCGAAGTGCGCGAGGAGGTCGGGCTCGACATATCCGGCCAACCGCTCGCTCCGGTCTACGCCTACAAGAACGTCGATTTGGAGCGTGGCGACAACTACATCGTCGATATTTACCACTTCCATCTCGACGTGCGCGAGGAGGATGTGACCTTGCAAGCGTCCGAGGCGATCGGCTGCAAGCTCGCCACGTGGGATGAGATTCTGCAGCTCGCCGAGCAGGGCGTGTTCCTGCACTTCTCGCGGCTGCGTCAGGCGCTTGAAGCCGAAGGCGTTATCGGCGCATAGCGCGTCGAAGGGCAGAACCGCTTCGTTCGGGCTAGAAGCAACGGTAGTTGAAATAACAGGCTTCAAGACTCATACTAGTGCAACATCGGTGTAAGCGATGCTAGAACGCGGTTCGGCTCCAGTCGAATCCAGCGTGGAAGGAACGATAGTGGAACACGAAAACAGACTCGGGATAGACGATCCTCAAACACTTACAGAAGAAGGGGAGCGCATTGCCAAGTTCCGGGCCCTTGAGCTCTACGATTCGGAAGACTTCGACTTGATGGAGACCGGGACGTACCAATGCCTGTCGCTCATCCACAGGTATCTGTTGGATGAGGTGTTTGAATCCGCAGGTGAAGTCAGGACCGCCAACGTCTCCGATAGCGAGGTGCCGTTCATACCCATCCTGTTCCTGAGGACGGCGATGGTGAGGATATCGACGATGCCCCAGTCAACGTTCGAGCAAATCCTGGAGAAGCATGTCGAGATGTACCTGGCCCATCCGTTCGTCTTTGGCGGTGGCCTGGCGATGCGCATCTGGCTCGACGCCATGCTGAAGCGCGAGCTCTCGTGCGTCGTCGATTGGAGTAAGATCGACGGGGATGCATACAACAGCGCCATGGTCGAAAGCCCGGAGAACAGCTCGAAGATTGCAGCCCTCCTCAAAGATGCGCTGACAGATGCCGTGGACGATAGGCAGGTCAGAATGGCGGCCATTGACGCGAGCTTCGCGTATGACGGCTTCGATATGCTCAAGGTCGAAGACATTGCCGAAGATCCGAGGTTTGCAACGGAAGATGTCGTAGCGGAAGGCGATGAGACGGCCTAACTCGGGCGATGGGGAATTAGGGATCGCAAATTAGGCTCTGATGCCCTGCGTTCTAAGGGCGGTGACAGCTCGAGTGGGCTGACGCCGCCCGTGTTCGTTCAGGTGGATTACACCGAGAGTGCGGCGCCGATAGCCCCGGCGAAGCGGGCGTTGGTATTGGTGCAGACGGGTTTACCCAAATGGCTCGACAGGCGCTCGAGCACGTATTCGTTATCGCAAAGGCCCCCGGTCAAGAACACGTCGCCCTGGACGAGGTTGCCAGCGAGCGAAGCGACCTTGTTGATGACGGATTCGATGACACCGTTCGCTATGTTTTCGCGCGGCTCGCCCTTGCCGATGAGCGAGATGACTTCCGACTCGGCGAACACCGTGCACATGCTCGATATCTGGGTGGGCTTTCCCGCTGCGGCGAGGTTGGCGAGCTCTTCTTGGGTCACGCCCATTCGGTCGGCGATGACCTCTAGGAACTTGCCCGTTCCAGCAGCGCACTTGTCATTCATCACGAACTTCTTCACCTTGCCATCGACGAGCTGGATGACCTTCGTGTCTTGGCCTCCGACGTCGATGATCGTGCCGTTGCCCCCGAACAGGTAGGTGGCGCCGCGGCCATGGCAGGTGATTTCCGTCACGGTCTTGCCCGCATAGGGGACCGAGATCCTGCCGTATCCCGTGGCCACGACCTGCGCATCGCATGCCGTTGGGTCGATGCCCTGGGCGCGTAAACCGTCGGCAAGCCTCATGGCGGCGTCTACGCCGTTGAATCCCGTCGGCACTACGAGCGTGCAAACGATGTCGTTGCCCTCGAGTGCTGCAGCCTTTGCGGCCGTCGATCCAATGTCAATGCCTATCCGCATATGAATAACCCTTCAAGTAGCGAGTTGAGTGGGAGAAGGAGCTGATGGTCGATTTCTTCTCGGGCAAAGCAGCTCCGCCTAGAACAGAAGCACGTCGAACACGCCCTCATGTGCGATGGCGTGTTCCTCTATCCCTTTCAAAAGGGCGCTTTTCTCATCTGCTTCGGCGCACCAGGCAAGTCCGCAGCCGGCGTCTATCTCGGATGGCACCGGGATGATCCGCCCGGGGATTCCATGGGCGCGGGCTTCGGCTTCCATGGCCATGGCATCTGATGTCGTCGCGAACGTAATGACCGGCTTCAGCGTTTTCGTGCGCATTATGAAAGCTCCTCGGCTATCTCGGTGATGGCGGCAATGCCCGTGTCCACTTCATCTTCGGTGTTGAAATGCGAGAAGCTGAAACGCACCGCGCCTTGATGCTCGGTCCCCAGGGCTTCATGCATAAGCGGGGCGCAGTGGGCTCCAGCGCGCGTGCATATCCCGTACTCCACGTTCAGGAGGTCTGCGACTACGGCCGAATCCGAGTCGCCGATGTTCAGCGCGACAATGCCCGTGCGGTCGAGGCCGCCTCCGCCGTAGAGCTTGACGTTGGGGATTTCGCGCACGCCGCTCTCGAAGCGCGCTGCAAGCGCCTTCGTCTCATTTCGGATTACGTCGATGCCCTTGTTCTGGATGTACGTGACGCCCGCAAGCAGCCCGGCAATGCCGTGCGCGTTCAACGTGCCTGCCTCGAGATGCTCCGGCATGAAGGCCGGATGCTCGCGATCGTAGCTGTGAGTGCCCGATCCGCCGACCTTGAACGCTTCGATATCGACACCCTCCTTGACGCACAGGCCACCGGTGCCTTGAGGGCCGTAGAGGCTCTTATGGCCGGTGAAGCACACGACGTCGAGGTCGTCGCCGGTCATGTCGATGGGCATAATTCCAGCGGTTTGCGCTGCGTCCACGATGATGAGCGCACCGTGTGCGTGGGCTATCTTGGCCATGCGGGCGATATCGTAGACGTCGCCCGTCAGGTTGGAGGCATGTGTGACCGCGACGATGCGAGTGTTCGGCACGAATGCCGCTTCGAAAGCGTCGTAATCCAAGGACCCGTCGGGAGCGATCGGCACGACTGTCACCTCGGCTTGGCCGGCATCCTGCGCGCGGAACAGCGGGCGGAGGACGGAATTGTGCGATGCCGCGGTTGTCACGGCATGGTCGCCTGGCTTGAGCAGCCCGCAAATCGCAATGTTGAGTGCCTCGGTCGCGTTATAGGCGAACGCCATCTGCTTCGCGTTGGGGTATCCGAACAGGTTGGCGATTTGCTGGCGTGCCGAGAACACGGTCATTCCCGCGTCGAGCGAGGCTTCATGCACACCTCGGCCCACACCACCGAACGAGTCAATCGCATGCGCGACGGCCACCGCCACCTCGGGTGGTTTCATGCAGGTGGTCGCTGCGTTGTCGAAGTAGATCACAGGTTTCCCTCCATGTTGGGGTAGGGCATGGGGAACGGCTTTCGCCGTCGCCCCATGCAGAGAATCGTTTACGGCCTTACGATGATGCCGGCCTGGATTTGCTTCTCGACGATGACGTACATGTTCGTGACAGCGCCAACTGCGAGCTTGTCCTCGATGTCGAAGTGCTTCAAGCAGGTGCCGCACGAGAAGATCTCGACGCCGGCGTTCGCGAGCTTGTTGAGGTCCTCGAGCACTGGCGAGCCTTCGCAGGTCAGCTTCACGCCGCTGTTGTAGAACAGGATGGAATCGGGCAGGTCGTCTTGCTGGGTCAGGGCGAAGATGAAGGCCTTGATAAGGACGTCGCCCAGGACATCGTCGCCATGGCCCATGACGTCGGAGGGCACCACGACGACCCTCGGGCCCACGCCGGCGCCGCCCTGAACCGCCACGGCACCGCTCTCCTCGGTCTTAACGATCTTGACGGAGTATTTCTCCTCGCCGAGCTGTTCGGACGCGACTTCGCACTTCTGCGACTTTGCGAAGTTCGTGAGGTTCGTGACGGACGTTTCGTTGTCGACGAGCATCTCGAGCGTGCCAGTGTCGATTGTGGCCAGCGCCTTCTTCGCCTTCACGACGGGAATCGGGCACTTATCGCCCATTGCGTCTACGGTCAGATCCATTGCTGCCTTCTTTCTCTTTTGTTGAAGCTGGGCTTCATATCCTCTTGCATCGGGCTTTACGCCGCGGTGTCTGCCGTTGCATCAGCAATATACATCGCGATGCGGGTTTATCTGGTTGGGAAGTGGCACGATGTTCTCGAACGCGGCATTGGCATCGTGCGCTATGGCTTCCACCGCTTCCGCTTCATCGCAGCTGACGAGCAATGCGACGCCGCAGCTGGACCGTGCCTGCCGCGGCGTCGTCGATATGCGCGTACCCAAGCCCGCAGCGCGTGACAGCTCGTAGAGCTGCATTGCGTCGGTGTGGCTTTCGAACAGGACGTAGCAGTCTACCCGAACTCCTGGGTTTTCCTGCCTTACCTGTTGTATTCGCTCGCTCAAGCTCATGCGTGCTCAACTTTCCGAAATGCTGTAGGATGTGGTCTCACAGCACGTTGCACTATCTATTCGCTCAGCATCTCCACGAACGCGCCGATGCGGGTGCGCAGCTGCTCTGCGTCGTTGTCGGTGTAGTCGGTCTCGATGTCGAGGACGGGGATGCCGGCTTCCTCGAGTGCCTTCTCGAGCGCCGGCGCCTCGGTCTTGAACGTCGTGCAGAACTTGAGGTTCGTGTTGATGACGCCGTCGACGTTGTATTCCTTCGCAAGCTGCAGGACTTCGTCGATGCGGGCCTTGTTCGGCGTGAAGCATGCGCAGTTGATCTTCATGTAACGCTCGGCCAAGGCCTGGTACATGCCCTCGAGGGTGGTCTGCGTCTCGTCGACCAGGTTCGTGAAGAACTTGGTGCCCGTGCAGTTCTCCTCGCAGACGATGGCGGCGCCGGACGTCTCGATGATGTGGTGGAGTTTCCAATTCGGGATGGCGAGCGGCGTGCCGGTGAGCAGGATGCGCTTCGTGCCAGCCGGGAAGACCGATACGCCGTCCACCAGGCGCTGCTCGAGCTCGTCGGCCAGCTTGTTGGCCATCTGGGCGCAGCGAACCGGGTCGTCGAAGAACGCGATCTGCATCATGAGCAGGGCGTCGGTACCCGAGATGGGGATGACGTCGGAGTTCTTGCGGGTCTCGTACACGCGTGCCAGCGCCTTGCGACGCTCGTTGATGACCTTAATGGACTCGGCAAGTTTCTCTACCGTGATCTCGTTGCCGGTGACTTCTTCGACGTTAGCTTTGAACAGGGCAATTTCATCTGCGAATGCGGCGACGTCCTGCGGACGCTTCATGTTGGGAAGGTTCATGATGTACATCGGCACGTCCTCGGCCATGATTTCGTACATCTTCTTCTTGCCATCGCATGTGGTCTCGCCCACGATTTGGTCGACGATGCGGAAGAACGGGCACGTCTTGCCCATGCGGGCGCCGAGGGATGCCTTGATCAGCGGGCACATATCGGCGGGCAGGTACTTCTCGCCGTCAGGCACCCAGAACTGCGAGCCGCCGCAGAGGCCGGTTACGATACCGTCGGCAGCGATGACGACCTCGTCGGGCACGTAGGTGCAGAAGGTGCCGAACACCTTGCGGCCCTTTGCCTGCTCGTCGACGAGCTCTTGCGGGCGAATGCCGTGAACGTCAGCCACGACCATATCCCAGAAGGCCATGCCTTCGGGGCGGTTCTCCTGCGAAAGGTACACATCGCCGAACGCCTGCGGTAGCACGGAGCACAGCACGTCGTGGGTTTCGAGGTCCATGCCCAGGTTACCCCATAGTTCATGACGGTCAACTGCCATTTCGATTTCCTCTCTCTTGGCGCATGAAGCCATGCGCGTCTTTGCGGCGGTGCAGAAAGGCTGGAACAAAGCAGAAAAAGCGCTCAAAGCGCCTTGAAAATCCCGCATGCACTTGCAGAAAGCCGGCTTTTGCAGAAGTAGTCGGCCAGGGCATGCTCTGTTGCCGAGAATTATAACGTGAAATGATGGGTGGGGATTGGCTCAATCCGTCATTTCACCCGTTATCGCCAAATGATTGATAGGGGCGGGTTCAATCCGTCAGGGTGACAGGGGATGACGGGGGGACGGTTCTTGTGTCATCCAAAGATGACACAAGAACCGTCCCCCCGTCATCCAATAACCGTCCCCATCCATCATTTGGCGCTACACTCGGGCGAACGTGAGGCATCTCACCTGCTCGACTCCCGATTGCCTGAGAGCTTGAGAAGCGGCGCAAAGCGTTGCGCCGGTCGTGAGGACGTCGTCGACGAGGATGAGGCTGCGTGCGGTTTCGGGGTCATCCCGTGGGGCAAAGCTCCCGGCGAGGTTCGAGATGCGCTCCTTGCTCCCCAGTTTCCTCTGGTCGCGCGTGCGAGGTCGGTTCAAAGTCGGGATGTGGCGTACTCCCAACCTGTCCGCAAGCGCCGAGGCGATGAGCTCTGCATGATCGTATCCGCGGTAGCGAAACGCCGAGAGGGTCGCCGGCACGTACGTCACGGCCTCGTAGTCCCATTCGGGAGGAATGATGCGGGCCATGATCAGCGCTATGTCAACCGCGAGCCGCTGTTCACCTTGGTCTTTGAATACGCGCACGATTTGACCGGTATCGCCGCAGAAATGGACCGCGCTCGCACAGGCTTCGAACGGTAGGCGATCGATTCCGAGCCGGGATAACCCAATTGGGTTACATATATCGCATTGCACCAGGCCAAATGGGGAACCGCATCGTTTGCACGCGCGCCACCAGTCGACATAGGGCAATTCGGCGCAACACCGTTCGCACAGCACGGCGCCTGGCATATCGCAAATGGCGCACCGTGTTGGCCAGAGCGTTTCCGCGAGCGCCTCGGTGGCTGTGTCAGCTAGTTTCGCAATGCCCCGTTTCCATATCATGGGAGGTATCGTAACGGATTGACCTTGCGCACCAGGCAGCGCACAGCTGGCATGCAAGGCTTTGGAAATGGGCGCGATTGCACCTGATAGCTCATCTCGAATGCATCATTTCTGTATTGGATTGAAAAGGGATTTGGCGTGCAAGAGGGACAAGTTGAAGGACCGGGCCGTTTGACTCGCCTAGCAATCTAGCACGTGTCAAACAACCCGGTCCTTCAACTCGCCCCTGCATAAGCGGAACGACAATCGTTATGCGGCTTTCCTCTGCGGTGCCCCCGCGAGTTCGTCCGCGCTGACGACTATCGTGTGCTTGATGGGCTTCCACTCGGCCTTCTTGACGAGCGCCACGAGTGCGATGGGGATGTACGTGAGCATGAACAGCGGGAACGTGAACATGTAGCGGATCTTCTTCGATGTCGTGGAATGAATCGAGTTCCACTCGACAATTGTCGTCAACGCTCCGAGGAAGAACATGTAGACCGTGTAGCTCAACAGGCAGAATGTAATCGAGGAAATCGAAGAGGCCACCATGGTACGCGCCGATATGACATCCGTGAGGCAGAGAACGGCGATCGTTGCATTGAACATGACCGATATGATGGTCAACAGCATGGCCGGGGATATGGTCATGAGCATGTCGTAGCAGGCGAACTTATAGCCCTTTTGCTGAGTGAAGGCCCCGTTCGCCAGGCCTTTCACGTAATTTGCGAACACCTGGTAGAACCCTTTTGCCCAACGGAAACGTTGGTTCCACGAGTCCCGGAACGTGATGGGCTGCTCGTCGTAGAGCACTGCCGTCGGACAATACGAAATGCGCACGCCATCGATGATGCTCGAGGTGGAGAATTCGATATCCTCGGTCAGCAGATGCCATTTCCAACCACCGATCTTATCGATGATCTGGGCGGAAATGTAGAAGCCCGTGCCAGAGATGGCGCAGCTCGTGTTCAGGTTCAAACGTGCTTGAGACAAGAACTTCGCCTCGCGGATGAACCAGGTGGCGTAGCCCGCCGAAATCCAGTTCGAGCCGTAGTTCTTGGAGTTGCGGTAGCTGGTGGAAGCCAGGGCTCCGTTATCGAAGGTCTTGTTCATCTCGCGGAAGTAATTCTCGTCGAGGACGTTGTCAGCGTCGAAGACGAAATAGGCCTCGTAGCCGCGGTTGGCGTACTGAGCTCGAATTTTCTTAATGCAGAAATCGAGAGCGTATCCCTTGCCAACGAGCCGGTCGTTGAAACGGCGGAACACGATCGCGCCTGCTTGCTCAGCGATTTCGGCTGTGTTGTCGGTGCAGTTGTCCGCAACGACGAACACATCGATGAGCTCAGAAGGATAGTTCTGCGATTTGATTGAATGGATGAGATTCGCGATGACCGCGCTCTCGTTGCGGGCGGAGATGAGCGCCGCATAGCGGTGATTTCTCTTCGCTTCGAGCTCGCGTGGCTTGGTGGTAAGCACATTGAAAATGTAATACAGCTGGTAAGCGTAGAAAATGGTGAAAAACAGGAACACGCTCACGTTGAAAACGTCGACAATCGACATCGACGAAAAAAACTGGTACGTCAAAGCTGCCTTCTCCTTATGCGCCGCCTGCGCGGCTGCCAGCATTCGAAATGGGTGCCGGCCCTTCCCCTTCCCAAAAAGCGCGCCTTCCAAACGCGTTTGGCTACGTGAAAACGAACCTTTGGAATTATATCCACTTGCGGAAAAAACGCATGGAGTTTTTCAAAAGAGGAAGGAAAAAAGGCTGTTCAAGCCAAACTATCGAGCGTTTCAGCAAAGTATTTCCATTATCTGAGCACAATCTGGGCCATAACGAACGCCCAGAAAAGCGCCGATTACGCTGGCTTGGTTGCAGCTTTCGATTCGATACGCAGCGTGAGCATGGCTCCTGTGTCGTATGCGGGCGAGCCTTCCTCGCTGTGATCGCATACCAAGTTGAAACCGACCAGTCGACGGTCGCCCTCTTCTGCTTCCTCGAATATGTACAACACGGTCATGTCATCGTCTTCCCGGATCTCGAGAGTTCGGTTGGGGGTGATCTCCATGGTTCCCGACGAAATGAATAGGATGTCTTTCACGGCAATGGTGTTCATGGAAATCGAGCCCTTGTAAGCATCTTCGGGCGAGGGCTCCTTGCCTGCCAGCTCGGCGGCAATGGCCTTGCCGGCGCACGCGCCCTGCACGGCGGCGTTCTTCCATATGCCCACGATACGTTTTTGGCCCGAGATGAGCTCGAGAGCTTGAACTACGTCGCCGGCGGCGTACACGTCGGGATCGCTTGTGCGCATGTACTCGTCCACCACGAGTGCCCGGTCGATTTCGAGCGAGCCGGGCTCGACGAAGTCAAGGTTCGATTTCATGCCGTGCGAAACTGAGATCTCGTCGAAGTAATCGACATCGCCGTTCGAGAAAGTGACCTCGAGTTGCCAATCCCGTCCGTTTCGAGCGGTCTCTTGGCGCTGAATGCGCTTCACGGCGGAAATCGTCTGGCCGAGCCGGAGTTCGACCCCGTATCCAAGCAATCCACGCTCAAATCGCTCCGCAGATTCAGGTAAGGCGTTGAAATCGAGCACATGGGGGTTCATGCCGACGAGGGTCACGCGTTTTCCGCGGTTCAAGCAGGCTTCGAGCGTCTTGAGGGCGACCATGGATGCGCCGCTTACCAGCACGCGCTCACAAGAGTCGTCGTTGAGCACGCCCTTGAGCCGCTCGGCATTCTCGAGGGTGCGTAGCACGATGGGCTCGTATCCGCCTTTGCCCTCGACTTTCGGAAAGCCGTAGCACATCGGCGTGGACCCAGTCGCTATGACGCACTTCGTGTAGGGGAAGGTTCCTTCCGCGGTGCTGATAGCGTGGTTTGCAACATCGAGCTTCAAAACCTCGGCGTTGCTGTGCACATCGAGGGAAAGCTCTGCAAGTTCCTCGGCGCTCCAGGGGAAACATTGCTCGAGCGTCTTCTCGCCACTCGCGTAATACGAGGTGAGGATGGGGCTGTACGGCAGAGTGTCCACGTTCGAGAACACGGTGATGGTTCCCTGGTAGCCTGAGGTGCGCAACGCTATGGCGGCGTTGACCCCGCCTGTGCCGTATCCGATGATCGCAACGACCGGTTCGCGTTTCGATGCCATGCTCTCGCTCATCGTAATTATCCAATCTGCCGCATAGCGGCTTCGTCTCGCGTGCTCTGCCGTGCGGTTATGCGAACACTTCGGCCAGCCATTGGCCGTACTCGCCATACCACATGCTGTTCAGCTGGTAGAAATTCATTTCCCAATCTATCTGGCTCTCGAACAGCAGTTCCGCGTAATGCTTGTTGGTCAGGTTGCGGGGGGCACTCATGAGCCTGAATGCATACGTGTACGTGCACGTCGGGCACATCGTGACCACCGTCGAGCCCTCCGGTGCGAACGAGAGCTTCTCGTCGGCTTGGTGGGCTTGGCGATCGGGGTCGAAGGCGCTCACGGCTCCTCCGGCACCGCAGCAACCATGGAATATCGTCGGCGTGGATGGGTCGACGCCGAGCAGCTCGCAGGTCTGCTCGAGATAGGTGCCATCGCGGTCTTGGCATGATTTCGAGATGCACAACGGTGTGTCGGGGAGCGCGTTCTTCGGCACAAATCCCTTCGACAAGAGGTATTGGGGAAGCGAAATCACTTCGATATCGGCGGCACACCTGATGATGGCCTTTCGCATGTCGTTCGCGCAGCCAGGGCAGACGCAGATGAGCTTCTTGGCGCCTGACTGGACGAGCTCTTGCACGTTTTTATCGCACAAGGTCTCGGCCCGGTCGAAGAACCCAGCGCTTCTCAGGGATGATCCGCAGCAGCTGTCGAGCATCGTCACGCTATCGCCGAAACCTTCGATAGTCTCGAAGATCTCGCGCGTGAGCTGGGGGGCGTATGCGGCAAGCGAGCACCCGGGGAAGAATGCCACGTCGAAACCGGTTTCGGCAGGTGCGTAATCGGTGTCGACATGTCTCGTCAAGTCGGCGAAGCCGATTCCATGGATGGCGCGATATGCCGTGAAAATGTCCCATTCCTCGTCGACGAGCACACTCGACCAGGTGTCGCGGGGAATCAGGCCCAGATTCTGGAAATCCACGCGGGCGTTGTAGATGAGGTCGCATACATCGTTATGGGCAAAGCAGGTGTTCTTACATTGCGTGCAGAAGAAACAGCCCCGCACGGCTTGCACGAGCTGGCCGTTCATCGCTATGTTTTTACGGAGCTCATCGGCAGAGTCCGCCGTGCGTTCCGCCTCGAGCAGGGCATGGGCGATATCGCCAAGGGTCATGTCCGCCTTTACGAGCGAATCGCATGCCTTCGTGCAGTGACCGCATTGCGTGCACTGTCCTGCGAACCTCCAATACGCATCAGAGCGTTCGAGCAATCCCATCGATGCCACCCCCTGTTGAAACTGGGGCGCTACTGAATCCACGAGCGTGAAGCGGCATTCGTCATCGCTGCTCACGTGTGCGCCGAACAGGCAAATTATGGCTCGGCTGTCATGCGCCCCTCTGTGCAGAACCATTATAGCTGCACAAGAGCACATTGTGCAGGTAACACAATTGCCATTTGAAATCGGAAACGGCAACCTGACGCGATCTCGATGCTTACGTCAGTTTGTCCGCTCGAAGGAGGAGCTGCCGCCGGGGCGGCCAGCGGCCTTCGACGAAGCCCCCGCGGGCTGCGAGGAAGCAAAGGCGGAGCGGGAGCGAGGACTGTCTGAGGGCGCGAAG
Organism: Eggerthellaceae bacterium; assembly: GCA_017434045.1. Classification (GTDB taxonomy): domain Bacteria; phylum Actinomycetota; class Coriobacteriia; order Coriobacteriales; family Eggerthellaceae; genus UBA9715. The sequence continues at coordinate 14,084 of JAFRGA010000030.1, read as the reverse complement.
CGCCCGAGTTCCGCAGCTGCTCCGCCGTAGCGACGAGCGGTTAGCCCGCGCAGGCGAGGAGAGGGCTGCCGGCCGCCCCGGCGGCAGCTCCTCCTTCGAGCGGGCGGACGACATTGAAAAGCTGACAGTAGCACTGGGTTTGTGGCAGGTTGCTATGGCCTATCGGGCGAAGACGTAGCAATCGTAGCGGATGGCCTTGCCCTCGAGGGAGTAATCGGGCTTTCGCCCTGCGAGCAGCGGACCCTTGACGGGGCGCTTGACGACGATTTTCCGGGGGGATGCGGCGATGGCCGCCTCGAAGAGCGCCACTTCATCGTCGCAGGGGCACTCGAGCTGTTGGAGCATCTGCAGCTTCTTCTTCGCAGCCGCATCCTTGCCCTTCTGCGGGAACATGGGATCGAGGAGGACGACGTCGGGCTCGAAATCAAGCGAGCGAAGCGCATCGACGCTATCGGCCTCGGACACCTCCATGCGGCTCACGGTTTCTGCAAGCTCGGGGATGAGGGAAGCGCGCTCCATCGCATCCCGCAGGAGCGCGGCGATGACGGCGTTACGCTCGAACAATCTGACGGAAAAGCCCGCAGCTGCCAGCAGCAGCGCGTCTTCGCCAAGCCCCGCCGTCGCATCGACGGCTCTGAGCGGGCGATCGCCTGCAGGTTTTACCTTCGCCGCCCGCACGAGTAACTCGTGGGCAAGCCGATCCGGACGAAGACGCGGGAGCATCCGCGCATACTCGCCGCGCAACTCCATCTTGCCCATGGCAAGCGCCAGGCCCTGGTCAGTTTGCTTGAGCGAAGGGCCGTCTATGTCGCGAAAGGCGCTCAGCTAGCTCTCCCGCTTGATAGCCTGCTCGACAGCCTTGGCAAGCTGGTCCGCGCAGGAAGTGCCTCGGTTGCCGCAGAGATTTCCCTTCAGCGTGTCGACCGTAGCCTGGGCATCGGCGCCCTCCAAAAGCCTGCCGATAGCCTTCAGGTTTCCGTTGCAGCCGCCGTAAAACGAAATACCGTGAAGTTGCCCATCCTTCAGCTCGAATGTGATCTGCTGCGAGCAAACTCCCTGTGGGAAGTACTTGTATTTACCCATTACCAATCCTCTCTACCGATCGGCTTAGTCTAGCGCATTTTGACCCAAGGTTTCGTTCATCGAACCGGTTCTGTATCCTTGCAGATCGACTGTCACATAGGAAAACCCGAGGTCCTTGAGGGCGGTGACGATCCGGCTCCTCGTCTGCTCGCTTACGAGCCCTTCAATGGATGACGGGAGCACCTCTATGCGGGCCAAGTCCTCCTGAACGCGAACTCTCACCTGCTTGAACCCCATCTCGCGAAGGAGTTCCTCAGCTGCATCGACCATGGCGAGCTTCTGAGGCGTGATGTGCTCCCCAAACGCGAATCGGGTGTTCAGGCAAGCGAATGCGAGCTTGTTCCACTCATCCAAGCCTAAATGACGGGCAAGTGCGCGGACATCGGCTTTCCGCAAGCCGGCATCGCGCAGGGGGCTGACTACGCCGAGCTCGGTCACGGCCTTGAATCCTGGGCGGTAATCCCCTTCGTCATCGAGATTCGAGCCCTCGACTATCACGTTCATGCCCTTGGCCGCGGCTGCTTGCGAGATGCGCGTGAGGATTTCCCTCTTACATATATAACAGCGGTCGGGCGGGTTGCGGTCGAAGCCCTCTATCTCGAACTCATGCGTGTCTACCACGACGTGGTCGATGCCCCGCTTCGCGCAGAACGCACGCGTCGCTTCCACCTCTCGTGCGGGAACGGCCTTGCTGTTTGCTGTTATAGCGACGACATCCCTTCCCAACTCGGAATGCGCGACGGCAAGCAGCAAGGCGGAATCGACGCCTCCGGAAAACGCGACGGCGCAGCGTCCGATCTCCCTCAAACGTTCCTTTAGAGAGGAGAGCTTGCGTGAAAGCTCCTCGTCGAGATCAGGCGAACGGCCCTGGCGCCCGTTTGCCCCCGAGACGCCCTTGGCCGTCATCAGTCCACAACCTTGATCGAGACGATCTTGGCCTGTTTCGCCTCGTCGACGATTTCTCCGGATTGCGGATTGGCCACAGAGGGCAGATGGTCGGCGACGATCTTGTCCACGATGGCCATGCCCTGCTCGTCAATGGTGCCGAAGGCGGCATACTGGCCGTTTAAGCTCATGCTCACGTCTTCGCTGGTGTCAAGCGTCACGAAGAAGGTCGATTTGGCGCTGTCGGGGTCGGACCTGCGTGCCATGGCGACGGTGCCTTTCTTGAAATCGTCGGCGAGATCGTTTTCATAACCGTTTCGGGAGAACTCGCCGACGATGGAATTCAGGCTTTCATCTTGGCTCGAAGACGAATTCCCCTTCGTGCCGCCCTGCATGCAGAACTTGTCGACGAAGCGATAGAACGTAAGCCCGTCGTAATAGCCGCTCTGTGCGAGCTCGCAGAAGTTCGCAACGCTTGCGGGAGCCTCGTCTGCGTTCAGCTCGATTGTGATCGGGCCGTAGCCTTCCACGGTCAACTCGGCATGGTGGACGCCGCTCGCATAAGGGCCTTCTGCGACAGCCTTGCTCGCCTCGGAACTCGCCGAACTACCTGAATTCGAGCTCGCAGAGCCGACGGAGCCGCCCTGGCTGCATCCGGCGAACATCATCAGGCAGCATATGAAGAGCACGCAGATGGATACTGGAAACACTCTCGGCACTTTGGAAAACGTCATGATGGCTCCTTACTTTGGATAGGTGCCATGATACGCATAAACCCTTACCCCGTCATGTAACGTCTCGGTTACCCTACTTTATCGCTATAGCTTGAATGCGCCTTAGCGAATCGCCCGCCCAACCCGCATTCGGCCCGCTTCGCGCTTTCTCCGCGCCCCAACCGCGCAAGCGAAGGCGGCATCCAGAGCGACTACCTGGCAGTGCGCCTCGGGGTTCCTGCATGCGCTTCGCGCATCCAGGAAATAGTTCTGGAAGTATGTACAGGGGCAAGCTGAAGCTTGCCCGTCCTCGCTGAAAACAGCCCACTGGGCTGTTTTCCGGGTGCTCGGACCTTGCGGGTGTAGCCGCCTGCTGGAAGGCGCGGTCGTTGCGCGGGCGCGAAGAAGGGCCGAATGCGGGACGGGCGGGCGAACCTGTTGAGGATGCAGAAAGACCTGGCAGAGGACGTTTTCCTTGTCTGGTCGCCCGGACGAAGGGGTGAGCCGCTTCCGAAGGCGGGCAGCGATGCCGAGTGCAAGTTGGGCCATTACCGCCGGAGGGCTGTAGGCGAACCCCTTCGTCCGGGCGACAGTTCCGAGGGCGCTGGCGGCGAACCCCTTCGTCCGGGGGACCTCGCCGCGGACGGGCAATCGAGCTCCTTCGGGTGGTCGGCTCGGAAAACCTGGCAGCAGGTCTCGGGCTCGTGCCGGGTTGCCATGGCGGAAATCTTGTACAATCAAAAACTAGATGAAATGACCTGTGATTGGACAGGAGGCCAGCTATGGCGCAAATGCTGTACCAGGGGCACGGTTCGTATCGCTTCGTGCTCGATGACGGAACGGTCGTGTACGTCGATCCCTTCGCCGGCGGAGGGTACGATCTCCCCGCAGACCTCATCTTGGTCACGCACGAGCATTTCGACCACAATCAAGTGAAGAAAATGCCCCATGCGAAGGGATGCGACATCTTCAGGGCAGCCGACCTGCATCCTTCCAAGAAGAGTTATCTGACCATCGAGAGCCATGGAGTTCGCGTTACCGCAGTTCAAGCCTGCAACAAGAACCACCCTGTGGACAAATGCGTTGGCATGGTGCTCGAGCTGGACGGCGTCAAGTTCTACGCTTCAGGCGACACGAGCACAACCGATGACATGCGCTCGGGCAAGTTGGCGGGCTTCGCGATAGACTACGCCGTCTATCCCGGCGATGGCTTCTACAACATGGGCATCGAAGAGGCGAGCGAATGCGCGAAGCTCGTCGGTGCACGTCATAGCATCCCCGTTCACCTGGTGCCAGTCGACGATCCCAACGACGCAAGCAAACTCTTCAGCCGCGAGAAAGCCGAAGCCTTCACAGGTCCTGGACGCATTATCCTTGCGCCTGGGGAAACCTTGGAGCTTGGCAAACAGTAAACCGTTCGCTTTTCTAGAAGTACTGGAGCGCGTTTCGCTCGACAATGGGGAATACAGCGAGTCATAAGGGGGAGTCATGGGTTGCTACGAACAAGAACAAAATGCCATCGCCGCGGGGACTGGCAAACGGGGCGATGCGGCACGTGCGTACTTTGTCGAACTCGACGAGCAGATCAGCGAGGAGGCCTCTTGCCTGAAGCATAGGCCAGACTATTCCGATACGTTGTTCGCCCCCGAGCACGACGATATCTACCAAGAGTTCTGCCGCTATATCGACCAGCCCGAACCGCGCTTCTTCGATACGGTCGAGAATCCCTTGAGCATCGAGGGATATACGGCCGCAGACATCTACCGCATCATGCTCGGCTCGAACCCGCGGATCGTAGCTCTCGACGGGGGAGCGGTCTACAGCATGCTCGTGCGCCTTCGCGACCAGCCCGAACTCGCCAAGAAGGTGCTGAACTTCCGTCCGACCTGTTATCAGAACGGCTGCGGGAACACGTATCGGCCAACAGGGGAAAGTCTGCCGCCGGCTGCGCGCCTGACTTCCGCATAGATTGCCCGTAAGTATCGATAGCTCCGTCACAGAGGGGGTTTGCCATGACTGCCGAGAAAGAGATTCAAAAGCTGAGGGACTTGATTGCGGCTTGCAAGCCGGGACGAATGGTGTTCTTCGGAGGGGCAGGCGTGTCAACCGAGAGCGGCATTCCTGATTTCCGCAGCCCCGATGGGCTCTACGCCCAAAAGTACGGGGACGTTTCACCTGAGACGATGATCTCGCGTTCGTATTTCGACGCGTGTCCGCAGAAGTTCTTCGAGTTTTATTTCGACCGCATGATCGCGCGCGAGGCCATGCCGAACAAGGCCCATGTGAAACTCGCGCAACTCGAGGAAGAGGGGACTCTCTCCGCCGTGGTCACCCAGAACATCGACGGCCTTCACCAGAAGGCGGGCAGCAAGAACGTGCTGGAGCTTCATGGCAGCGTGCTGCGCAATTACTGCATGGATTGCGGTCGAGCCTACGACCTCGATCAGGAAATCGCGCTGCACGAAGCGGCCAGTGACGGCATACCGCGCTGCGAGGCCTGTGGCGCCATCGTCAAGCCGGATGTCGTGCTCTACGAGGAAAGTCTCGACGGGCGTATCCTCGAGGCGTCGATAAACGCCATCAGGAGAGCTGACCTGCTCGTCATAGCCGGCACCTCGCTTGCCGTTTACCCTGCTGCGGGGCTGATCGATTACTTCTCGGGCGACAATTTGGTCATCATCAACCTGGCGCCCACGCCGCGCGACCGTTTCGCGAACCTGTGCGTTGCCGCAAAGGTCGGGGAGGTATTGGGATACTAGGCTTAGCCGACGACCACCTTGAGCCATGGATGGGCGATGTGAGCGTTAAAACGGCATTCCCCACCCACGCATGATACGTAATACGTGCCGGGTTCATTGAACGAAAGGCTGAAGAGCCCGTCGTCATCGGTCATCACGCCCTCAATGGGGGTCATCTCGCCACTTTGTATGTCAACCGTGACCAGCTGGGAGTCGCTCACTGTCGATATCAGCCTACGGGAGGCGCGCTCCTTCTTCTTCAAGGGACCACCGTAGCCGAACATGAGCCCTTCCAGCTCAAGTTCAACCTCCTCGCCCATAGCGAGGCGCAATTCCTTGACGCCAATGCCGTTCATGAGGAAATACGTGTAATAATCCATTCCGTCGCTATCCTGAAACACGAACACCTCGACGAGGTCGCCTTCATGGATGCGCGCCCGATCGAACGACAGCCCTTTGTAGCCCCTGTCCTTCACGTAAACGCTCTCGAGGTCGTAGGCATAACATCCGTTAATCATGTAGCCAGAGTAGTACGCCTTCTTTCCGAATGCGCGGCCGAGCCAATGCCTGCTCTGCATTTCAAGGTATTCCGAGCATGTTTCGGGCGTGAACTTATCGCCGAGGAAAAGCTTATGAGCTTCGACGATGACATCGAGCGCAACGGGCTTTCCCTCGGGGTCGCACTTCTCCATGAGCCCGAAATCAACTGCTATCCCAGGGGTTACCATGAGTTCGGTCGTGGGGAGCAGGAGGAAGTTGTCATCCACCTGGCTCGAGAAGTACACTCGGACTGCTTCGCTCATTTGCGCCTCCTGTCGCGTATCTTGCGCGTATAGTACAACAGTGGTTTCAAAACCGTTGGATTTGTCTTAATTAGTACTATCCATTAGGACTTTCTTTCGAATGTCTAACTCTCGTAATCCCTCTGGGATGGGGCACGTATACTCTCTGTTGAAGAACGGAGACCAGCCAGAAAGGGTATCGTATGGCGCCTTCAGACTCGTGCGTTTGCTCCATCCCCCTCGAACAGCTCCAAGACGCAGAGGACCTCTGCTTCGAAGCCCTGCACATGGACAGGGAGATGGTCATGGACCAGTTCGACGACATATTCGAGGATGCGACTGAGAGGTGCAACGGCTCGCTCGAGTGCAAGGGGATGTACAAATCCTTTCCGATTTCAGCCATAGAGGGCAACGAAGTTCGGGTCGGTGACGTCTCCTTCGTGAGCGAGGCGTTCGCAAATGCCCTGCGTTGCGCCGACGAGCTGGTGATCTACGCGGTTACCGTGCATGGATACGAAGAGCTGGTGAAGAATCCCGACAACGACCCGTTTGACAACATGTTCTTCGATGCTTGGGGCGTCGCTTATGCGATGAGCAGCCATCGGTGGATAAAGGCTGCCATCCTCGAGCAGGCCAGCGCCAAGGGAAGGCATGTGGGCAGGGGCTGGGTTCCCGGAGAGGGCGAGCTCGAGATGAGCTTGCAGCGGGATCTGTTCGACCTCCTCGGTCCTTCGGCAATCGGCATTTCATTGCCGGAGTCAGGACTCATGCATCCGATGATGTCCATCAACGGCTTCATGGGCGTTTCGGACAATCCGGAGATCGAGGGCATCGGCAAGGACATCGTCTCTCAGCATTAGCAGGTTGGAAAGCCCGTGTTGTGCGGGCTTTCATGTTTGCCGCATCAGCTTGAAAGGAGCAGTGACGAGATCTCAATAGGCGCAAGGAAACCCCGAGCATGACACATCCGCCTTGTAGTACAGAGGAGCAATTGTGAGCGAATCATCCGACGAACGCATTTCACGCTATATCATGCATGCCTTTGGAAGGTCTACGCAATCAGCGCGCATTCCGCGGAGGAAGCCCGATGGAATGAGGACGGTCGCAACGGCCCGTATAGTGTTGTCGGTACAGTACGGAGGCAGGTTCACGTTCATGCCCTTGGCGCCCGTTGACATCCGTGCCGATTCCGCGGAGTGGTACGGCTACAAAGACGGCATCCCGTACAGCATGGCGCCCTCCATGCTTGACGTCATCACCCAAGCACACGAGCTCATCTACAAAGACGCTTTCACCGAAGATACGTGTCGGGGGTATCTCGACATCGATGAATTCGGGATTCTGCAGACGGTGATGGGCTTGCCGGGCATCTACACTTGCTTTGTCATCAACGGTCAGTATGCGTACGATTCCGAGAGCGATTACAGCCATTTCGGATACAGGGGGCTCGGCTACACGGAAACGCCCATTTACGACCTTGATGTCGTGGAAATCTTCTGCTTCCCCGAAGGCCGCGGAATGGATTACTACACCTATTTCATGAACCCCGACGGTAGTTGGATCCGCATCGCGGAAGTGGCTCCCGGCGAGCCTATAACCGTGAGGCACGAGGGGTTTCTCTTCGTCGTAGGAGGACCTTACGAGCACGAGGACCGCATCGAGCGCAACATGGTCTCGCCGATTCCCGACTCGAAACTGGCCATCGTGAACACGGACACCTTCGAGCTCGTGGATATCGAAGGTGCCGTCACCGACGAGGACGGCCTCGTGACCTTCACGCTTGATGAGCCTGGCGACTACTACATCACCGCACATGGCGGCACGCCCGCGCGCAGCTGGTCCAACCTCTCGCTTCCCTGGTTGCCCGTCATCGTTCGCTAAACGCTGACGAAGGAAAGGCCAGCTGCTCTAATACCAGCAAAAAATGGAGACTCCCCACTTTAAAGGGGAGTCTTTCCAGATAATGAAAGGGGAGCCGGGTTTGAAGCGGCTCCCCCTTGCTTAGCGTAAAACGTCAAACGCTAGACGATGGTCGCGCCTTCGGGGCCGAAGCGATAGTTCTTGTAGGTCTGGTTGCCTTCGCCGTCCAGATAGAAAACGGTTGCTCCATCCGGGGCGTTGATAACCTCGATGTCGCTAGCCTTGCCAGACCAGGCTTCATCAGCAGCACTGATGGTGATATTGCACGATTCGTCGTCGGCAATCATGTAAATCTCACGCTTGCCCTCGTCAACGCCTGTCAGATGGTACCTCATTATGAAACCTCCTTTGTTTAGGCATGCCATTTAGCCTGATGGGGCCATTCTATGAATGGCGTTTTTTAAAGTCATAGTAAAAAAAATGAGCAATTATTTCCTAGACATTGAAAATTAATATGCTATGGGAACGGATTTCTGAATTTAGTTGCTTAGCGGGTCTGCAATTTCGCCCATAGGAACCGAAGAATCGCTAAAGCGTGCAAGCTACCTGGAAATAGACACCGCAGTTGCTTTATCGGTCCATAGCAAAATAGTCATAGCAAATTGTATGACGGGAGTTTTTCTTAAGTTGCGTGAATAGGAATTCCTATTGTGAGCTGCGCAAATGTCATAAAATCCGTTTATGTATTAGACTATATACAATAATTGCTTATTCGTAATATCAAACAATCTATTGGGAATTAAACAAGCGGGGAGCAGGGCGCGGCTAGCTTCGCCTATCGCGGGGGCGGTTCCTATATTCGCTGGGCGTGAGGCCGCGGATGCTCTTGAATACCCGGTTGAAATAGCTGTGATCCGAGAATCCGACTTCGTGGCATATATCGCCGATGCTCTTGTCGGTTGTGTCGAGCAGTTCCGAGGCGAGATTGACGCGAAGTCCGTTGATGTAGGTGCGGAACGGCGTGTTGAATTGCTGCGAGAAGATCCTACTAATATATGAAGGATGCACGTATACGTGCTTTGCCACCATGTCGAGCGACATGTCGTTGTTCGTGAAGTTGGCGACGATGTACTCTTGGATGGAGCAGACGATGTCGTCCGAAAGCTCGAGATCGACCTTGGCGTTATCGATGTCCGTCTCCATGCTCAGTGACTTGAATACCAGGTCCTTATCGGTGATGAGGGAGTTGGCAAGCTTCGCGATGGACATGAGGTACGAGATGTTGCCGTTAGGGAGCTGATCGAGGAACTTGTTGATGGTCTCTATTTTCTCGCCGTTGACGCCCTGTAATAACAGGCCCTGGTTCAGGAGCAGCTGATCTGGCTCGCTCGTGCGAATGGGGCCGATTTGCAGTGCGGCTACAAACTGGTTGCCATCGAACGCGGGGATGATGATGTTCGCGAGGCCGTAAGGGCAGTGATACACCGCATACGATCCCGACTCGGTTCCTCTGGCGGAATAATCGCAGCGCGCATAGAAGTGGTCGAGGTCCTCTGTTTCGCCCGTGAGTTCCTCCAAGCGCTTACAAAAACAGGACCCGATATGGTTGGGGGGCATTTCGAGGGCGATTTCCTTTTCGGGACCGACGATTACGCAGTTCAAGCCTATAGCATTGTTGAGTAGATGCGCGGTTGCATGAAGACGCTCGATTATCGCGACACTTTCACGCATGATCAACACCTCTCTCCTTATGCTCGCTTGAGTATAGAATGTTAAGCAGTGCAAATGATAGTTACCAGCGATAACATTGCAATATGTAATTCATATCAGGAGTATAACAAAAAATCCTAAAGGAAATTTGATTTACACATTTTCTAATCACGATTAGAAATCCAAACGCTCGTTTTTCCGACTCCTCGGCATTTATTACGTTTTTCAATTCCTATTGCAAAAAACTTTTTATGGCTAAATTGTGAACTGCCATTGCCCAAATGGCGTAATGCAACCAAAGGTAGGAGAAAGGGGAGGTATGAGTAACGAAGTTAATGAAGGCCAGGAACAAGCAAAGTTCATTAACCCGGTCTTCATCGTATCGCTCATCATTTGCTTGATCATTGCAGTGTGGGCGGTCGTGTTCAACGAGAACTTCGCGGTTGTTTCCGGTGCGGTTCTCAATTTCCTGGAGGAGAAGTTCGGCTGGCTCTACCTGTTGTCGGTCTTGGCTTTCGTGTTCTTCAGCATTGCCATTGCCGTGAGCAAGTATGGCAAGATCAGGTTGGGCGACGACGATTCCAGGCCTGAGTACAACACCCTCACATGGTTCGCAATGCTGTTCGGGTGCGGCATGGGCATCGGCCTGATGTTCTGGAGCGTTTCCGAGCCCATCTGCCACATGGCTGCTCCCATGGCCGGCATCGAGGCTGGTACCGACACCGCAGCCATGTTCGCCATGCGGTCTACGTACATGGATTGGGGTTTCCATGCATGGGCAATCTTCGCCGTCATGGGCCTGGGCCTTGCGTACACGAGCTTCCGCCTGAAGAAGCCGCAGCTCGTTAGCTATGTTCTCGAGCCGCTTATCGGCGAGAAGAACACGAAGGGCGCCCTTGGCAAGATCGTCGACATCTTGGCAGTGTTCGCCACGGTCGCCGGCATCGTCACGTCGCTCGGTTTGGGCGCCATGCAGATTGCCGCTGGCCTGAACCACATGTTCGGCGTTCCCAGCGGGATTGCTACCGGCATCATCATCATCGCCATCATCTCGGTCATCTACATTGGCACCGCCGTTGCAGGCATCGATAAGGGCATCGCGACCGTCGGTAACATCAACCTGACGCTCGCCGTGATCCTTCTGGTGCTGTGCTTCATCCTCGGCCCGACGATCGACCAGCTGAACAACCTCGTCGGCGGCGTTGGTGCGTACTTCCAAAACTTCATGCAAGACTCGCTGCTGATTACCGCCTACGGTGACAACAGCTGGTCGCTCGGCTGGCGCGTGTTCTACTGGGCATGGTGGATTGCATGGGCTCCGTTCGTCGGCATGTTCGTTGCCCGTATTTCCAAGGGTCGTACCATCCGTGAGTTTATCGCCGGCGTTCTGTTGGTTCCGTCCGTCGTGTCCATCGTCTGGTGCGCCGTGCTCGGCTCCATGGGCCTGAGCCTGTTCTACAACGGCACCTTCACCTTCGAGCAGCTGACCGCTGTTTCGGCCACCCCCGAAGTCGGTCTGTTCGTCACGTTCGGCGAGTACCCGCTCGGTTTCCTGATTTCGATCATCGCAGTTGTCCTGATCTGCACGTTCTTCATCACGTCTGCGAATTCCGGTACGTTCGCGCTCTCGATGCTCACGTCCGAAGGCGTTCAGAACCCGCCGAAGTCCAAGATGCTGTTCTGGGGCGTCATCCAGTCCATCACAGCAGTCGGCATGCTGCTGGCCGGTGGCCTCAAGCCGCTGCAGACCATGTCGGTCGCATCAGCTTTCCCGTTCATCTTCGTTATGCTGGCGGTGATGTTCGCAATTCCCATTGCGCTCAGCCGCGAGAAGGCATTCAAGAAGGATGAGGGAGATGATGCCGTCCCCGCCGAAGAGGCACTGCCGGAACCGGCAGCTGAGGGATAAGGCTTAGTTAGCCCCCTGGTGAGATCCCCCTCTGTGAACTGCGGTAATATCGGAGGGGGATTTTTGGTTCAATAAAACCCTATTAATTAGTAATCGGGGCCAATTTTTCAAGAAATAACAAGCTCGCGAATTACTAGCGGACGAATTCCAGTACCCATAAAATAATTTTATAGGAGCCATATAACGATAAAAGGAGGTCTGATATGGCATCGATTGAAGATTTGGCGAAAGCAGTATTTGACGGTGACAGCAAGAAATCCAAGAAGCTCAGCCAGAAGCTGGTTGACGAGGGCGTTGCTCCTCTGGATGTCATCAACCAGGGTCTCATGGGCGGCATGACCGAGGTCGGCGTTCAGTTCAAGGCCGGCACGATGTTCGTCCCCGATGTCATGGCTGCCGCTGAGGCCATGTCCGCAGGCGTTGCAATCGTCAAGCCGCTCATCGCCCACGAAGACATGCAGTCTCTGGGCAAGGTGTACATGTGCACGGTCAAGGCCGACCTGCATGACATCGGCAAAAACCTCGTCATCATGATGCTCGAAGGCGCTGGCTTCGAGGTTATCAACGGCGGCGTCGACGTTGCTCCTGAGAAGATCGTCGAAGACGTCAAGGAACTCCATCCCGACATCATCGGTATGTCCGCTCTCCTGACCACCACCATGCTCCACATGAAGGACACCATCGAGCTCCTCAAGGAAGAGGGTCTCCGTGACCAGGTCAAGGTCATCATCGGTGGCGCTCCCGTGTCTCAGGACTTTGCGGATGAAATCGCAGCTGACGGCTACTCGCCCGACGCTGTGAGCGCGGCGGACCTTGCCAAGTCTCTCGTGGGCGCGGCATAGCCTGTAAGAACGGTTCCTAGTAAAAGGAGGAAAGAGTGTATAGGACAAGAAGTTTGTACACCACCGCCGGATTCCAAGTGCAGCAGCACCTTTTCTGGCAGATGCTGACCGACGATCAGTGCGAGGCTGTCGTGAGCACCGCAGAGGAGCTCCTCGAGCGCACCGGCGTTGAGGTTCTCAGCGAAGCTGCTGTCAAGGTCTTCGAAGAGGCTGGCTGCCTGGTCGACGGTTCGCGCGTACGCATCCCGTCCACGAAGATTCAATGGGCCCTTCGCAACGCCCCCAGCCGCGTCACCTTGTGCGACCGCTTCGGCAACCGCGCGATGATGCTCGAGAACAACGAGGCTCATTGGGGAGCTGGCTACACCCCCACCGAGTACTACGATCAGGAGAAGGAAGAGAAGCGTCCGTTCACCCTGGCCGATGTCGAGGAATTCGGCAAGCTCGCCCAGATGCTTCCCAACATCGACTTCGCAACCCAGGGCGGCTTCCCGACCGACGTTGACGAGGCCATGGCTGAGGTTTACGCTTTCAAGACCCTGGTCAAGACCACGACCAAGCCGATTATCCAGCATGTGAGGGGCCTCGCTCAGGCTCAGCCCATCTACGACATGGCCGTCGCCGTCAAGGGTTGCGCCAAGAAGCTGGCGTTCGACCCGTTCGTCGCACTGCATGTTTCCATCGAAGAGCCGCTGCAGCTCAGCGCCGATGCCCTCGAGGTTATCACGTTTGCTGCCGAGAAGCGCCTGCCGGTCATCGTTTCCAACGAGCTCGTCTCCGGCTTCACGGCTCCTGCCGAGAGCGCTGGCGTTATGATCGTCGCCCTTGCGAACTCGTTCGCAGCTCTCGTTCTCTCCCAGCTCGTCTCCGAGGGTACCCCGTTCATCACCGGTGGTTTCTTCACCAACAACGATACCGTCAACGAGCTGCATCCCGTGGGTGGCCCCGAGGTTAGCCTCCTCGGCGGCGGTTTTGCCAACATCCTGCGTTACCTGCGCATCCCGTCGTATGGTTTCGGCGGTGCCACCGACTCGAAGATCTCCGACGCTCAGCTCGGCCTCGAGTCTGCACTTTCGACCCTGTGCGCTGGCGTTGCAGGCACCAACGTCATCGCTGGCGCCGGCGTTTTCGAGAGCGGCCTCGCTTCCAACCCGAACCTGCTCGTCCTCGTCGACGAGATGGCTTGCGAGACCGAGCGCATCATGCGCGGCGTCGAGATGGACGAGGATCGTCTCGCCCGTGGCGTCATCGAGTACGTCCAGCCCGCTGGCAACTACCTGGCAACCAAGCACACCCGTTACTACTTCCGCAGCGAGCAGTTCTGGCCCACGCTCATGAACCGCAAGCGCATCGACGACTGGGCCGCTGAGGGATCCCTCACCTTGGGTCAGCGTACGATGAACAAGACCAAGAGCCTCCTGGTTTCCTACTCGCCCAGGGCGCTCAAGGACGACGTGGTTGCCGAGCTCGACAAAATTGCCGGTTAGTAAGGAGACTACAGAATGAGAACAAACCTTCTCGCCAACACTGGCGTAAAAATGAACGTCTTCTCGGAAGACCAG